>CANHIG010000088.1 GCA_947461105.1 Bacteroidota bacterium
ACTTGTCATCCTGAATGAAGCGTAGCGGAATGAAGGAACTGAGATGCTTCGTGTTACTCAGTATGACAAGCAGTTTGGCTTTTAATAACGAGAATAGTAGCCCGAGCCGTCATATTCCCGCTTTGCAGGAGCCTCCATGCATGATTCACTGCAACAGCCATCCATTTTCCAGCCACATGCCTCGCATAAAACAAAATGCTCATTACAGTCTGCATTGGCGCAGTTGACCATATGTGTGGAGGCAGTCCCACATATTTTGCACTTGGAAATCACTTTCGGATTTACAGTATTTAGCGGCACAGAAACTCTTTTATCAAAAACATAGCAATTGCCCTCAAAGTCTTTCCCTTGCATTTCCTTTCCATACTTCACAATACCACCATGAAGCTGATACACTTCTTCAAAACCCTGTGCCAATAAAAAGGCACTTGCCTTTTCGCATTTGATGCCACCGGTGCAATAGGTCAATACTTTCTTGCCTTTCAGATTTTCAAGCTCCTTTGCTTTTTCAGGAAATTCACGAAAATTATCTATATCCAATGTCAGTGCATTATGAAATCTGCCTAATTCGTGTTCGTATTTTGAGCGCACATCCAACACTACCACATCTTCACGGTCTTTCATGGCAGCAAATTCAGCCGGCTCCAGATGCTTTCCTGTTTTTTTAGTCGGGTCAACTACTTTCGGGTCGCGCAAGCCCGAGTTTACAATCTCAGGTTTATAACGAACATGCAAAGCTGCAAACGATGGCTCATCCACTTCGTCAATTTTGAAATCAATACCGTTTAGTATCAAATCGTTGTTCAGCCTGTCCATATACTTCTGACATTGCACCACAGTTCCGGAAATAGTTCCGTTTATGCCCTCATCGGCAATGATAATACGACCCACAATCCCAATTCTTTCGCAGAAAGCAAGATGCTCTTCATAGAACAGCTCTGCGTTGGGAATACGGGCATATTTGTAATATAAAAGCGTTCTGTACGGTTTCAAAGCGGGGCAAATTTATAAAGATTTCATCTTAATCTTATGACAAAATTCAGTATTCCATATCTTGCAACTACAAAATCTAACCTGTGTACACCATTAAGGAAAAACTTGAGACACAACTTCAAGAAATAAAGGACAACGGATTATATAAAACAGAGCGCATTATTACTTCGCCCCAGGATGCTGTTATCAGGCTAAGTGATGGCAATGAAGTGATTAATTTTTGCGCAAATAATTATCTTGGATTGTCTTCTCATCCCAAAGTGCTAGAGGCTGCAAAAAAGGCTATTGATACACATGGCTTCGGTATGTCAAGCGTGCGTTTTATCTGTGGCACTCAGGATATACACAAAGAATTGGAGAAAAAAATCGCCACATTCCTCGGCACAGAAGACACCATTCTTTATGCTGCGGCTTTCGATGCTAATGGAGGAGTTTTCGAGCCGCTGTTTGATGAAAATGATGCCATCATTTCCGATTCGCTGAATCACGCTTCCATCATAGACGGTGTAAGGCTATGTAAAGCGGTTCGTTATCGCTATGCGAATAACGATATGAACGAACTCGAAGAGCAACTGAAAAAAGCAGAGGCGCAAAAAAACCGAATTATCGTTACTGATGGTGTTTTCTCCATGGATGGTTATGTAGCGCAGTTGGATAAAATCTGCGACTTAGCAGAAAAATATCAGGCGATGGTGATGGTGGACGAATGCCATGCCACAGGATTTATTGGCAAAACAGGACGCGGAAGTATAGAACTGCGCAATGTGATGGGACGGGTGGACATCATCACCGGAACTTTGGGCAAAGCACTTGGTGGCGCAATGGGCGGATTCACCACAGGCAGAAAAGAAATAGTGGAAATACTAAGACAGCGTTCGCGACCATATCTGTTTTCTAATTCGCTTGCTCCGTCTATTGTTGGCGCTTCTATTGCAGTGCTGGATATGCTGAGCGAAACTACAAACCTGCGCGATAAATTGGAATGGAACATCAACTACTTTAAAGAAGGCTTGCGCAAAACGGGACTTGAATTTAAAGATGGAGAATCGGCAATTGTGCCTGTGATGTTGTATGATGCGAAACTCTCGCAGCAGTTTGCCAATGAATTGCTGGAGGAAGGAATTTATGTAATCGGATTTTTCTATCCAGTGGTGCCGCAAGGTCAGGCACGCATCCGTGTGCAGCTTTCCGCAGCCCACGAAAAAGAGCATCTCGATAAAGCCATTGCCGCTTTTGAGAAAGTGGGCAGGAAGTTAGGAGTGGTGAAGTGAGTAGATGAATGAAGTTCGAAATGAAAATATCATCAAAAACAAAAAACCATGAAAAGATTTAAAGCTCATCTATTATTCATTGGAATTTTGGCAACCTCATTTTGTATGGCTCAAAAACCTAAATCTGATGCTGAAAGTGGAGAATTAAAAGGCAAGGTCAAAAGTTTGAAGACCACAACAATGACAACGCAAGCTAGAGCTGACGGCACCTTAAAGATGATGACGGAAATAACAACCGACTACTTTAATGAAAATGGAAATATTATACTAAGCATGATAAGGCATGGTAATCAAAAATTAGATGATACTTTATACACCGTGAAATATTATGGCAATAATAGGAAAGAAGTTGTTTCTTATTCAAAGGTGGGATATAGATGCGAAAAAGACATTTGGTTTTTCGATTCTAAAGATTTTGTTTATAAGATAATTCATTGTTTTTCGAATCCTATCGAATGGAGAGAGGACGTAATTAACCTGTTTGATAATAGAGGCTTCATAATCAAAAAAATCTTGAAATATTCCTATCGAAATGACAGTATTGTTGCTTATTACAAGTATGACGATTATGGCAATAAAATTGAAGAAACGGATGAAGAGATAAAGATGAAATCTCATTATAAGTATGATAAAAAAGGAAACTGCATAGAAAAATTCGTAGAGGTGCTTGGAGACGGGGATAATTGGTTCAAATATGTATGGGACTACGATGATTATAATAATCCAATTAAATTCAAAGCATATACCAATAATCGTAAAGAATGCGAGATTACAACTTCTGAATACAAATATGATTCACAAAAAAACTATATAAAAATATTAGAGCGTTCAAATACCAGACCAACTATTGAAACCGTTCGGGTAATTGAATATTATTAGCATTACTCATGAAATCTATGAGCCGAAACAAATCCATAATCTTTCTTTTTTCTCTTTTTGCGTTGCTGAGCATTTCTGCTTCATACAAGAAGCCAAGTCAGATGGCAAAGTTGATGAAAAAGATGCTTGAGTATATTAAGGAGGAAAAAGTGCGCATAGAAAAATCAGAACCGCTAACTGCTTTTCCAAAATATTTTAAGAAATTGAGTACAGTCAAAGTCACCAAGACAAAAGATATTCCGGCTGAACATCAGCATTACTCTGAAAAGTTTTTGCATGATTTGAATGTTTATTATACTTCATCAAATCCCGAACAGCGAAAGAGCAATTTCAATTTATTAGTGCAAAGCTGTATCAGTTGCCATGAGCAGGAGTGTCCCGGCCCGATTGTCGTGATTAAGAAGAATTTTATGGAGTGAGATTTATGATTGCTGCAAAATCAAACGTTGAGTTTATAACTATCGCATGATCGCAAATCGAACAGTCGCTTTTCTCAGAATCATCATCAAATAAATACATCAGTAAACTATCAAATTCTCACTCCTTCGGCCTTATAAAAACTGTTACTTCCTGACCGTGCTCATCTGCATATATTTTCAATGCTCCGGTTGTAGCATCTGTTTCTTCATTCCAGCCGCTCAGTCCTGCTACTGACCTTACATATCCGTTTGGATACAGGCTTTTGGGAATTGCAATTTCAGTGGGTGCTGCAATAGTGGTATCGCAGATATAGGTCATGAGAAAAGTTTGAGTTTTACTATCGTAAGTGAAATTTTTGAGTTGACCTGCAGTAGCTTTTGGATATACACTTACGAGTTCATGGAGAATAGGAGAGGGGGATTTGTCTCCTTTTAGCGGCCCCCAGCCGCCCGGATCACTAGACCAGTATGTCCATGATGCTTTTTGCTGATTGGCTCGTGTGAAAATATCCTGCAAGTATTTATCAAAATCTTTTTTGCCGGGGCTCAATCCAAATTCACCAATGAGCATTGGTGCTTTATGGAGCTTCGCTTCTTTGATTCGGTGGCTGAACCATTGCTCCAATTTGCGCTGATATTTTTTGTTGTAATTACCTCCAACATCCACAAAAATGAGGTATAAGTGAGGCGCATAAATCAATTTATTCTCCCCATCAGGCATGGCATCTTTGATTCTTGGTAGGTATGATTTCATACCGAAGTTCACTCCAAATGAGCGCGGCTCAATAAATATATATCGCGTACTATCCACACTTCTCACTCCACGGATTAATCGTCTGTAAAATGCAGATAGCTGTTTCTTTTCAAATTTACCACAAAGTGTATTTGCAAGGTTTCCGCCATGGGGTTCATTCATCAAATCGTAGCCGATTACATAAGGGTTATCCTGAAACATTTCAGCTACTTTTTTCCACGCCAAAATATAATGCTGTTGGAGGTCTTTTCTTTTATCATACTTGAAAAAGGTAACGTAAGATTTTATCACCTTGGGTTCAAGATTTTGCATCCACCAGGCGCGTTTATCAGAAATGAGGTTTTGAATTTTTGTTTGTGTGCAAGCCCAGGCAGGTGCACCGTTTCCGCCCACTCCGTATCCATATACATCCTGATGTATATCCAATATCACATACATGCCGCGGTCGGTGTACCATTCTACCCGCTTCTTCACTTCTGCCAGATAGTTTTCATCATACTCGCCTTTTTTGGGTTCTATAGCTCCCCAGAAAATCAGGTAACGCACGGTGTTAAATCCGAATTCTGTATTTTCTTTTGCCACATCATTTTCTGTAATCCATGGTTGGTTATCCTTGCTGTGTTTAGCTCCTCCGGCTGTATTTAGCCCATGTAGAATCACTGTGCGTCCAAATGCATCTTTGATTGTTGGTGGTAATTTTTGTCCAAAAGCAGTCATACTCATACATATCAGTATGCTGATGATTATTCTTTTTGTTTCCATGGTTAAAGCTGTTTACTTCTGAAAGAGTTTTAATGTGAAAGCTACTGTTTTTTTCTCTCAGGTGAAATTTATGTAAAGCACATATTGAGTTGCAGCAAACAAAAACGGCTTGCAAATTTGCAAGCCGTTTCTATAGAGAGCATGTCAATTATTACTTCCTTTCCAGTAGTTTGAAGAATTGGTCAAGTTGCGGCAATACTATAATTCTTGTTCTTCTGTTTAATGCACGATTGTTTGCGCTGTCGTTGCTTACCAATGGTTTGTATTCGCTTCTTCCGGCAGCAGTGATTTGCGCAGGATCAAGATCATATTGTTTTTGAAGAATACGAGCAACAGTCGTAGCTCTCTTTACGCTCAAATCCCAGTTGTCTTCCAAATTCCCATTTGAAATGTAAGGCAAGTTATCTGTATGACCTTCTACCATAAATTCCAACTCAGTATGTCCTTTCAACACTTTTGCTACTTTGCCCAAAACTTCTTTTGCGCGAGAGGTTACAGTATAGCTTCCGCTGTTGAATAAAAGCTTATCAGAAATGTCAATATATACAACACCTTTGTCTACTTTTATTTGAATGTCTTTATCATCAAGATTTCCGATAGCTCCTTTCAGATTCATTACCAATGCCATATTCAATGAATCTTTTCGAGCCATTGATGTCTGGAGGTTTTGAATGTAAGCATCTTTTGCACCTATGTTATCTAATGACTTGCTTATGCTCTCTGCTTGTTTAGCAGAAATTACCGATAAATCTTGTAATTGTTTGATAGCAGTGGTGCTGTTTTCTTTCAGAAAATCAATTTGTTTTTTCAGTAATGCAGCTTCATCCTGCAGTGCTTTATTTTTTAGCTTTAGCCCATTTTTTTCCTCTTCACATCCGTTTAATGATGTTTGAATCTTGGAATTTATAAGATTAAGTTTTTCCTGTTCAGCTTTGAACTTTTTTGTACTAACACACGAAGCAAGTGTAGTAGCAACAATCACGATTACCAATATTCTTTTCATAGACACTTTGTTTTGTCACAATATGCATCTAAAAGCTATAAATACCAAAAAACCAATATAAATATTTACATTTTTTAGAGAGCTATTCTTTAAGTTTTCCCTAACCCCTTCGTTGCTCTTAGTCCGTTATTAATTACAAACATAGGATTGAAGATAGCTACAAAAACGCCTTCATACCATTGAACCCGTTTTTGGACATAGCCATCGTAGCCTCATGAATTAATTCACCGGAAACTATTCCGGCTAATGGCGTAACGATTATATCCTGAAAGCTTGGTTGTTCGTTGCCTGATTCAATAAAATATTCCCACACAAAGGAATGCCCAATGGTAAAAAGTAATGATTGCCACATCGTAGCACCCTGAGATCGCTGCGCATTTTAGGTGCAGGCTCCCTGATAGGTGTGGCCGACATAATTTATATACCAGGCATCATTATCAATAACAGGAGGTTTGGTAAATGCATTTTTAAAGTTTTCTTTGTAATTTTTCCGGTTGGTTTTTCCCAGTTGCTGAATGATTTTGGTGTAGCATATAGAATGGCTAGTGAAATGCTTTCATAACCCCAAACCAACGCACTTCCCTGCAAAAACTTCCTCCCAAATGAGGCATGTTCGTTTTTGCAGATACTTAATTTCACTGTATTTGATGATGAAGTAGCGATAGCTCGAATACTAGATGAGTTATCTTGGGAAAAAACGGAATCATTCATTTGCGCACTAAGACTGAATGAAAATAATGACATCAAAAATGGGAACAGCATTTTCATGAGAAGTCTGGGGTGGTTTAAAGAAAGCTATTGCCGCTTTTTATGTTGCGAAGTTAAGAATGTATCAAATTTTATAATACTAAATTCTAATCATACAGTGGCGTAATAAAAATCAGGTTTTTTATTGAAGCATATTTTTAACTTAGTTGTTGAAATTTTCAGAAAATCAGTGTATTCTATTGCTCTAAAACCAATGATATAATTTATGTCTTCATCCTACTTCAGCATTCTGAGACGCTACAGAGAAATTATTTCAATTTTAATCAAGTATGGATTTGAGGATATATTGGCTGATGCCGGTGTGTCGGTGCGAGCCAAAGTGATAGAAGTATTTCTTCCGAAGTCATTAGTCTCTGAAATACACTCTCACAGCAAGTGGGAGCGCGTCAGAATGGCTACCGAGGAGCTGGGTACTACCTTTATCAAGTTTGCGCAAATATTGAGTAATCGCCCCGATGCGATACCCATGGAATTGGTTGCGGAGTTTGAGAAACTGCAAAACAATGTCCCTCCTTTTTCAAGCGAGGAAGCGAAAAAAATTATCGAAGAAGAAATAGGTAAACCTATTGAAAGTGTTTTTTCATCGTTCGAAGAATTTCCCTTTGCAAGTGCTTCTATTGCTCAGGTTCATAAAGCACAGCTGAAAGATGGCACTAAGGTAGTGCTCAAAGTGCGCAGGCCTGATATTCATGAAAAAATAGAGTTGGATATTTCCATCATGAAATATATCTCCAGAAAGCTCGAAGAACGAGGCATCATGGTTAGCATGGATTTGCCGGGAATTGTTCGTGCATTCGAATCGGCCATTCATAAAGAAGTGGATTTAACTCATGAGGGCTATAATCTGAAGCGCTTTGCAAACTATTTTGAAGGCAGCGAAAAAGTCTATGTTCCCAAGTATTATCCCGAGTTCACTACGCAGAAGTTGTTGACCATGGAATTTATCAATGGAGTCCATCCTTATGATTTTGAAGGAATTGCTCGAATTGGAGATGATAGGAAAGTTTTGGCAAGAATAGGATTAGAAGCATCTTTCAAACAAATATTTGAGTTTGGCTTTTTTCATGCAGACCCTCACCCCGGCAATCTGTTTGCTATGGCTGAAAATAAGGTTTGTTTCATTGACTTCGGTATGATGGGTACAGTGCTGAAATCTGATATAGAATTTTTCGCAGACATAGTTTATGGGGTAACTGCCAAGGATGCAAAGACTTTAATTTGGGGAATAAAAAACTTAGCGGTATCCCAGCAATTTGAGGGCGTAAAGGCTTTTGAGTATCAGGTGGAGGAATTGATTCAGGATTATCATGCTATGCCACATGGCAAAATAAATATGGCAGTGCTTTTCAATCGTTTGCTGGAGTTTATCAATCTCTATAAAATCCGAATGCCGGCTGATTATTTTTTGCTTTCTAAAGCAATCATGACTATTGAAGGCGTGGGGCACAGGCTGGATCCAGAGATGGATATTATTGAGGAAATGACGCCATTTATCAATAAATCTATTGCAGGAGAGTTGAACTTTAAGTCTATTTTGACCCGATTGATTTCTTCAACCAGAGATTCTATTTCATTGATAGAGAGCCTTCCTCGCGATTTGAGAGAAATTATTAAGAAAGTCAAAAAGGGCGATATTAAAGTCTCCATAGAGCATGAAGGCTTGGGCGACATGACTCATAAAATTGATTTAGCCAGCAGCAGAATTGCAGTGGGATTTATTATCGGTTCGGTGATGATGAGTTCTTCCATTCTCATTGCTGTGAAGTTTCCACCGCTTGCGGCACACTGGTCTATTCCCGGAATGGTTGGTTGCGGCATCGCAGCAGTATTTGCGTTGAGGGTTTTATTCCAATCGCTCAAGAAATAATTTACCAGAATATGGTATAGAGTGCAGCTAAAATTCCAATTACTATAATTGAGCCCACTGCAAATGATGAAGACACGTTAAATAATTTAGTGTCTACCTCCAATGCATTTGCTTTCACACCCCGTTGCGCTTCCAGCATACTTATTACAATCATTATTGCAATGCACAAAACAAACACAAATCCCATCCTGTCTAAAAATGGAATTTCAAAAACACCTGATGCATTTGCTTTCGAAAATCCTATTGAAGCAAGGGATGAAAGGTCAGCTATTTGTGGCAAGAACTTAAAGAAAACAGAAAGTAGAAATCCCCCTGCTGTTGCAAAAAGTGCAGCATTTGATGTGGTTTTTTTCCAGAAAAAGCCCATAATGAACATGGCAAAAACGCCCGGGCTTACAAAGCCTGTATATTCCTGAATAAATTGCAAAACACCTTTGCTGCCGCCCAACAGCAACGGAGCAATAACAATTGCAATGGCCAGTGCAACGCCCACGCTGATTCTACCGATGCCTACTACTTTTGCTTCGCTTGCATCAGGGTTGATTTTCTTTTTGTAAATATCAAGGCTGAAAATTGTGGCAATGCTGTTTGCTTTTCCTGCCAGCGATGCTACAATTGCAGCGGTCAGAGCCGCAAATGCAACGCCTTTTAGCCCTACAGGTAAAAGATTGAGCAAAAGCGGATAGGCTTTATCAGGATTTGCTGCAAGATTTGATGAAGCAAAGTCGCCTTGGTGGTATAGCACATAAGCTGCAATTCCCGGAATAACGACAATCAATGGCATAAGTAATTTTAGAAATGCCGCAAATAAAATTCCGCTTCGTGCTGTGGGCAAATCTGCACCAAGTGCTCGCTGTGTGATGTACTGATTACATCCCCAATAATTCAGATTCGCAATCCACATACCACCGAGCAAAACAGTCAGTCCCGGCAATTCGCTATAGCTCGCATTGTCTCTTTTCAAAATCATATGGAAATGGTCTGAGGCGTGGTGCATCATCAGTCCAAAACCACTTGATACGCCTGTTTCACCAAATTTTTCTGCTACCAGATTTAGTGCAAGATATGTAGTAACCAAACCTCCAATCACCAAAAAAAACACCTGAATAATATCGGTATAACCAATCACCTTCATCCCACCAAGAGTGATAAAAAGAGCAAAGGCAGCAAGGAAAATCATCCCGATATATATGTCAATTCCTGAAATACTGTTTATTGCTAAAGCACCTAAATAAAGGATAGAGGTAAGATTCACAATAACATATAGCAACAGCCAAAAAACAGCCATAATCATAGCTACAGTGTCGTTATATCGTTGCTGTAGAAACTGTGGCATCGTATAGATTTTGTTTTTCAGGTACACTGGCATGAAAAATATGGCCACTATAATGAGCGTGGCAGCCGCTATCCATTCGTAGGATGCTATAGCCAGTCCCATAGTAAACCCTGCACCACTCATTCCTATAAATTGTTCCGCAGAAATATTCGAAGCAATTAATGATGCTCCGATTGCCCACCAGGTGAGTGCGCCTTCTGCCAAGAAGAAATC
>CANHIG010000089.1 GCA_947461105.1 Bacteroidota bacterium
ACCGCCACTCCATTTACATCTTTCACCTCTCCTTTTGTTTTTATTTCATACAAAGAGTATGGATCTTTAAGTACCGATTGATTTGCATCAAATCTGTCAACACGAAGACCGACCATAAAACCCAAGTCTTTAAAATAAAACTTGTCGGATATATATGCAGAACCATAGATTGGTTTATAGGCTCCTTGATTTCTGGTATAGTTTCCGTCAGCATCTTTCCTTTTGAAAAAGTCGTTCACTGTAGGATTATAGTTCAACACTTGCCCAGTATAGTCATATCCTCTTGTATTGTATACAATATTCTGTTGCAACAACTCTGTTGCTGAAAAGTAATTTACAGAAAGCTTATCAGGAGAAACTGCATCGATGTCAATAAAATCATTGCCATTTGGATTCAAGCCTAAAGCCTTTCTCAGATTTTTATCAAAAGTAGATTGTGTTGCATTAGGATCTGCAGCATAAGCAAATTTCAATGTATCTGTAACATAGAAATCAGGACGATTAGGATCGTTGATACTATAATCATTACCGTTGATTCTCATTATAGCAGAGTTGGTATCAATTACTAAGTGAGAATTTACATTTGTTCTGGCTACATTCCATAAGTCTAACGGAGACAAGTTATATCTCCTTTGAATACGCTGCTCCACTTCAATACCCAACTCTATAGAATGTTTATTTTGACTAGTTGAACCCGGCTTTTGAATGTCAAATGAGGCTTCAATACGACCTCTGTATTGCTCATCATTTCTATCTACACTGTATCCGTTATATGGACGACCAAAGTTAAACCATGTATCATAAAGCGCAGGAATCCTTCCACTCGGCCCACCAAATCCATTTACCGGAATTCCTTTTCCTAATATGCTATTATAGCTATCAGCAAAGCCAGGTGCTTTAGAAATAGGCACAGTATAAGATCCATCAGCCCCTTTTACTGCTCCCAAAGATTGGTAGTAGTACTCTGTAACTTTAGCTGATAAAGGATTCGCATCGCCAGGAGTAAAAGTAACAGACACAGGAGAAAGTGGAGAGAAATCCTGCACCCATCCTTCATAAGATTTTCCCCCAAGTACAAATGGATTATTTGTTCCTCGTGCTGAGTAACTTGGCTGGTAATCAGTTTCAAACTTACCTACATATCCATAGTCAAAAAACTTATCGCCTAATTTGTCATTTGCTAGAACACTTTTGAAACGCTCGTAGTCAAATTGTAGGGCATAAAATACGTTTTGTATCGCAGACGTTTTTTCTTCTCCACCACCTTCTTTTTTCTTTTTGGTTGAACTTACATTGTGAGTGATACGACCAAATAAACGATAGTTAAGATCTTGATAAGTTGGATTGTTTTCAGAATTCAATAGAGTATATGAGTAAACCTGATTTCTTCTTCTGGTAGAACTCATATCGCCACCAAATGAAAAGTTAACTCCATTTACCGGGCTCAAATCAAACATAAGCACTCCTTTGTAATCTCTTCTTGCGTTATTTGGCTTTGCAGATGTTTTATATAAATCCTGAAACGTTAGATTCTGAGCAGAATAGATGAAGTTAGAACCATTTGGATTTTTATAAATAGGTTCTTCTTTAAGTTTTGTAAGCACATCGCTTTTCACCTGCCAGTTTCCAATTGCAGAAGGGCTTTGATCTAGCTGATTCAAGAACTCAAATGCTGAAGAAAAGCCTAAAATTGTTCTTTTTTGTTTTTTAGAATTCCATACAGGTCCCAAAAGATTTGCATTTGCCTGATTGTATCCAAATGCATCTAATCCCTGAGAAGTTTGGAATGATATGCCTCCTGTAAATTGATCGCTTGGTCCTTTTGTAGTAATATTTATAATACCTCCTGTAGCGTCACCATATTTTGCAGGCACACCACCTGTAATTACTGTAAGCTGCTCAATAGATTGAACAGGTAAATTGGGCTTACCTACAACTTTTACCCCATTAATATAATAGGCAGTAGCATCATCACGCCCCCCTCTCACATTAAGTCCTTTGTTTGCATCTTCCTGATACACACCAGCAGTAGTAGACACCAAATCCTCTACTTTCTGAGTAGGTAAATTAGCAATATCCTTTTTATCTAAAGTACTGGCATTAGTAGTTGATGCTCTATCTATCAAAGGCACTTTATATGCTATAACCTCAACCTGATTGAGCACCTTGTCAGCAGGAGTCAATTTGATATTTAAAAAAGTGGGTTGATCTGCTTTTACCAAAACATCCTTTTGTAATTGAGAAGCATATCCCGCATAAGAATATTGAACGTTATATCGCCCTGGTCTAAGTGGCGTAATGGAGTAATTCCCGTCAAAATCAGTAACAGTACCGATTCCTGTACTCTTTCCGGCTGCATCCATAATGATTACAGTGGCGGAAATCATCCCTTCACCCTTCTCATCATTTACCTTTCCTGAAATTCCCCCACTCTGCGCCTGAGCAACAAAAGATAGAGAGATTGTAACCAACAGAGTTAATATTTTCTTCATGCACTTATAATTATCTATTTACAAAAGCGAACAAATATAATTTTTACTAGCTAAATTTAAAATCTGTTAAATTAATAATCAAGCTTTTCTTGTCATATTGCAAAAATATGACATTACAATATACAAAATATATTTGGATTCATGCGCTAAACAGAGCAATATGCTCCAGTAATTTCTGCGCAATTTTTCGCTTAGATTCATGAGTCCAACCCGCAATGTGAGGTGTAAGAATGATTCGCTCACATTTTATCAGCAGTTGGAATACGTCCTTTTCCTGTTGACTTAATTCGCTAAGCTTTTCATTTTCCAGTACATCCAACGCAGCAGCTTTAATTTTCCCTGATTCGACCAATGCAATCAAATCCGCTGTTGTAAGCACTTTTCCGCGGCTTGTATTCACCAAAAATATTGGCTTTTTGAAGCTATTTAAAAAATTAAAATCAATGGAAAAAGTGGTTTCATCTGTAAGCGGTAGATGTATGCTCAAAATATCTGCCTGCTCAAAAATCTCCTCATAATTCGATTCAAAAACAGAACCGGAGGCAAAATCTTTTCGATGCTTATCAAATGCCAATACCTTCACATCAAAGCCGGACAATACCTTTGCAAAGGCCTCACCTGTATGTCCATATCCTAAAATACCAACAGTTTTACCACTCAACTCCTCACCGCGATTTTGCTCTCTTATCCATTGCCAATTTTTTACTTCATAATTTGCCTTAGAAATATTGTGCATAAGAGATAACAATAAACCTAAAGTGTGCTCTGCAACTGCCTTACAATTGCCCGAGGGTGTATTGAAATATTTTATTCCTCTAGTATCGCAAACCACAGTATCAATAACTTCCATGCCAGAACCAAGCCGTCCAATCCATTTCAAATTTGAAGCATTTCTGAGCAATTCATCCCCACAAAAAACTTTGCTATTGATTACAAGTCCTTCGTACTCGTGAATTGAATCTTTTACTTCTCGGAAAGTGATATTCGGAATATAATCGAATGTATATCCAAGGCCGGGTAGCCCTTCCAACAAAACTGCTGAAACATCATCTGTTATTAATACTTTGCGCATCTGCTATTAGGTTTGTAAGTGATACAAAATCAGCAACAGAAAGCTGCTCCGGTCTTTTACTTTCAAATCCATTCCATTGAGCTGAACTATCAATTCCTTTTAAACTGTTAGAAAGTATTTTTCTGCGTTGAGTAAAAGATTGCTTCACAATAGTTCTGAACAACTTTTCATCGCAGCCCAGTGCTGTATTTTTGCGCTCCAATTTTATAATGCCACTCATCACTTTAGGAGGTGGCGTGAAACATCCGGGAGGAACATCAAGCAAATAAGTGCAATCGAAATAGGCTTGTGTCAAAACGCTAATCACTCCGTAATCTTTAGAGCCGTGAGATGCTGCAATCCGAACAGCCACCTCCTTTTGAAACATGCCTATCATCCGCGAAACTATGGCTCTATTTTCTATTATTTTAAATACGATTTGAGATGAAATATTGTAAGGAAAATTTCCAACAATGCAGGCAGGCGACTTTAATAACTGAGTCAAATCAGCTTTCAAAAAATCAACATTTATCACCTTAAGTTCAGGCATATTTTGCCTTAAAAACTCTACGCACCGTCTGTCTACCTCAACTGCTTTAAAGTCGTAATGTTTTTTTAAGAGCAGATATTTAGTGAGTGCTCCATGCCCTGGGCCGATTTCAAGTACAGAAGCAAATGGACTCAAGTCGCCAATCACATCAGCAATTTTCTGGAGCATATTCTGGTCGTGCAAAAAGTGTTGTCCTAGTGATCTTTTAAGCTCCATATTGGTATATCAAAAACATTGCTGCGGTTGTAAATATTCATTATTCTAATTTAAATCTTCAATATTCTTGAGTAATTCTATTTTTACCTCACAAAAAAATATATCATGTTAAAAATATCACTTAGCAAAGACAATGCAGCATCCTTACATCAAATTAT
Source organism: Bacteroidota bacterium (assembly GCA_947461105.1). Taxonomy (GTDB): domain Bacteria; phylum Bacteroidota; class Bacteroidia; order Chitinophagales; family LD1; genus CALAYL01. The sequence goes on from CANHIG010000089.1 coordinate 4,468, forward strand.
TTTGGTAGCAAAATCTTCAAAAATAACTGAACTTCATCTGCCTAAACAAGATGAAGCACAAATAAAAAAGGCACTTGAAGATAAAGCTGCTCAATATCAAAGATTCGACTCTGAAAAAAGCTTGTCTGTTGTATTTATAGATGAAACAAAAGAGCCCTTTCAAATTGCCGAGTCAGTTAGAAAATCAGCTTATAGTCTGGCAAAATTCTACAATGGAAATAAAATAAAAACAGCTGTTGTTTCTTCATTTCTAAAAAACAATCATGTAATTGATTTTGCAGAAGGAGCTGCTCTTGCCAGCTATCAGTTCCTAAAATACAGAACAAAAGAAAAAACAAATAATTCTTTCCAATCGCTTTTTCTGAATGAAAAATCACTTACAAAAAATGATTTGAGCAAACTGGAAATAAAGGTTTCTGCTAATTTTCTTGCAAGAACATTGGTAAACGAGCCACTTTCATACCTCACTGCGGTTCAGCTTTCAAAAGAAATCCAAAAGGCCGGAAAAGAAGCCGGATTTAAGGTAGAGGTTTTAGACAAAAAGAAAATTGCATCTCTAAAAATGGGTGGTTTGCTCGCAGTAAATAAAGGAAGTATTGACCCGCCAACTTTCACTGTACTAGAATATAAACCAGCAAAAGCAAAGAATAAACAAGCTGTTGTTTTAGTAGGTAAAGGGATTGTATATGATACGGGTGGGTTGAGTTTAAAACCTACACCTAATTCTATGGACATGATGAAATGCGATATGGGCGGAGCAGCTACTGTGATAGGCACTATTTACGCTATTTCAAAACTAAAACTTCCGGTGCATGTGGTGGGATTGATTCCAGCTACAGACAACAGACCTGGCGAAGAGGCTTATGTGCCTGGTGATGTGGTGCCCATGATGAATGGCATGAATGTAGAGGTTTTGAACACAGATGCAGAAGGCAGAATGGTTTTGGCAGATGCCTTGGCATACGCTTCAAAGTACAAACCTGAACTGGTGCTTGATTTTGCTACACTCACCGGTGCTGCAAAAGCTGCAATTGGACAATACGGAACAATTTTTATGGGTACAGCAAAAGAAGAAGTAAAAGATAAACTGAAAAAAAGCGGCAACTCCGTGTTCGAAAGATTGGTTGAGTTCCCTTTCTGGGAGGAATATGGACAGCTTATCAAATCTGATGTTGCTGATATAAAAAATATTGGTGGCCCTGAAGCAGGCATGATAACTGCAGGGAAATTTTTGGAACATTTTACGAATTATCCTTGGCTGCATTTTGATATAGCAGGGACTGCATATGTAATGAGTGAAGATAATTACAGAGGCAAATACGGCACAGGTGTGGGCGTGAGAATGCTTATTGACTTCTTTGAAAAATATTAATTTAAATTCAAGTTTACGCAAGCAGAATAAATGCAGTAATGGAAAAAAGAATAAAAGCAGGGATAACAATAGGTGATTTCAATGGGGTTGGTCCTGAAGTAATAGTAAAACTACTTGACGATGACCGCATATTTAAACTATGCGACATTGTAGTTTATGGACAGAAACAAATTCTGAGTTACTATGCAAAACTGTTGAAAATTCAGAACTTCCAGATACAAGAAGTAAAAGATACTCAAAGGCTGAACAGCAAGATTACAAATGTGATTAATTGCTTTGAAGACAATGTAAAAATTGAGCCGGGAATAGAGTCAGAAGAAGCTGCCCAAAAAGCTCTTACCTGCCTTGAAAAAGCAACTAACGACTTAAAAAATGGAGAAATAGATGTACTCATTACCGCTCCTGTAAACAAACACACTATTGCTTCACTTTATCCAGAATTCAAAGGGCAAACTGAATTTCTGGCTGAAAAAACAGGAGCTGGGAGTAATTTAATGACCTTGGTGGATGAAGATTTGAGAGTAGCATTAGCAACAAATCATATCGCAATAAAAGATGTGGCTACTAAAATTGATTCGGCACTTATTTCTCAAAAGCTGGAACTTTTCTATAAGAGTCTGCAAAGCGATTTTATGATTCACAAACCCAGAATTGCGGTTTTAGGGTTAAATCCTCATAGTGGTGATAACGGATTAATAGGAAAGGAAGAAAAAGACATTTTAGCACCGGTAGTTTTAAGGTTCAGAGAAAAAGGAATGACTGTGCTCGGTCCATTTCCGGCAGATGGCTTTTTTGGCGCTGGCAGCTATATGAAGTTTGATGGTGTAATGGCAATGTATCATGATCAGGGACTTGCTCCTTTCAAAACAATTTCATTTCAAAGAGGAGTGAATTTTACTGCAGGTTTAAATATAATCAGAACATCACCCGATCATGGAACCGCTTATGATATTGCAGGGAAGGATATAGCTTCATGCGATTCGATTAGAGCCGCCTTATTCCTTGCAATAGATATTTATAAGAATAGAATCGAATACACCGAAATGACCGCTAATCCTGTAGAAAGAGTGCGATTAAATGAAGAGAGAGAAAATTGATTTTGCTTTTAAAACCCATAAACTCATTTTCAAAAGTGGAAACTTTCAAAAAAATCCTAATCCTAGCACCTCATACTGATGATGGTGAACTAGGATGTGGCGCTACTATTCATAAGTTTTCAAGTGAGGGCAGAGAAGTATTCTATGTTGCATTTTCTATTTGCACCAAATCACTTCCCGCACATATGCACCCAATGACCTTAGCTAACGAAGTGAAAAAGGCAACTGAAATTCTGGGAGTAAAAAAGGAGAATCTCATTTTATTTGATTTTGATGTGAGAAACTTTCCTTCACACAGACAAGAAATACTCGAAGAAATGATAAAACTCAATTCTTCTATAAAACCTGATTTAGTTTTAATGCCGAATGTGAATGATATCCATCAAGATCATCAAACTATATATGCAGAAGGTTTACGTGCCTTTAAACAAACAACTATTCTTGGTTATGAATTGCCATGGAATAACTTAACCTTTTCTACAAACACATTCATTAGGCTTGATGAGTCTAATATAAAACAAAAAGTTGCGGCATTAAATGAGTATAAGTCACAAAGTTCAAGGACATATCTGAATGAAGACTTTATTCGCTCATTAGCCAGAACACGGGGTGTGCAAATCGGAACTCAATATGCTGAAGCCTTTGAGCTGGTAAGATGGATAATATAATTTTTACATACTCCTAGCCGGGTTGCCAATCATTACAGATTTTTCAGCTACATTTTTCACCACCACAGCTCCCAAACCAACAACCGAATCTTCGCCTATTGTAAGTTTATTTCTTATTGCAACAGATGGTGCAATCCAACAATTTCTCCCAATAAGTGTGCTGCCTCCAATCATTGCATGTGCAATTACTATACTATTTTCTCCAATTGTTACCCCATGCGCTATATGCACATGATTATCAACCTTCACATTTCTTTCCAAGACTGTAGCACCTATCACTGCTCTATCTATGCAAACGTTATTATGGATAGTAACATTTTCTCTAATCACAACATTACCAATATGAGGTAATTGCACATAGCGCCCATCTGATTCTTTTGCATAACCAAATCCATCCCCGCCAATGGTACAGTTATTACCGATTTTTACATTATCTGCAATCACAATCCCATGCAACAAAACACTATTATGTCCAATGAAGCAATTATCACCAATTACGACATCATCCTCTATCACTACATGATGACCAACATAACAGTTGTTTCCAATTTTGACAGAATGGTTTATTACAGCTGAGGATTCAGTAAATGGTTCAATTTTTTTTGTAAAAAATGTATCTAGCACTTTTTGAAATGCCAATTTAGGATTATCAAAGAGCAAAGCATTCTTTGGTTTTTGTTCAAGCTTACTATAAGCTGCTTCGGTTGAGATGAGCAAGCCCATCTCTGCTGATATATTATGTCTGTATTGCTCAAAAAAACTGTCTGAAAGCCAAAACAACTTATTTGCGGCTTCGATATAATTTTCCAAACTATCAACTCCATTTATCTCTTGATTGCTATCGCCTATAAATTTCGCCTCTGGAAGTATTTCAAGTATTTGTCTGATTATAAGTTTTTCCATGTTTGGGTATACGCTATTATTGCTTAAAATTGCTAAATAAATATTAGAGCAAATGAAGAATTTTGTAATGATAGGCACTGCGGGCTACATCGCACCAAGACATCTAAAGGCGATTAAAGATACTGGCAATAACCTTGTGGCAGCAATGGATAAGTTTGATAGCGTTGGTATTATTGATTCCTATTTCCCCAACACACATTTCTTTACGGAATTTGAACGTTTTGATCGATTCGTAGATAAAACAATCCGCAGCGGAACTAAAATAGACTACACCTCAGTATGTACACCAAACTATCTTCACGATTCACACATAAGATTTGGATTAAGACACAAGTCTGATGTAATCTGCGAAAAACCCTTAGTACTCAATCCATGGAATATTGATGCACTCAAAGAAATGGAAAAAGAATATGGATCTAAGGTCTGGAATATTTTCCAACTGCGACTCCATCCTGCTATTATAGCTTTAAAAGAAAAAGTGAAAAATGCGCCAAAGGACAAAATCTTTGAATTTGACCTTACATATATCACTTCACGCGGCAATTGGTACTATACAAGCTGGAAAGGCGATGTGATGAAATCGGGAGGTATTGCTACAAATATTGGAGTTCATTTTTACGATATGCTGAGTTGGATTTTTGGAGATGTAAAAGGGAATATTGTTCATGTCCACACGCATGATAGAGCTGCGGGACTTCTGGAGTTCGAAAAAGCAAAAGTAAGATGGTTTTTAAGTATCAATGAAAACACTTTACCTGAAGAAGCAAAAGCAGCAGGAAAAAGAACGTTCAGATCTATGAATATAGAGGGAGAAGAAATTGAATTTAGCGATGGATTCACAGATTTACATACTAAAAGCTATGAAAATATTATTGCGGGCAATGGCTTTGGCTTGGATGAAGCTTACCCTTCAATAAGAATTGTGCATGATATAAGACATGCCAAACCAATTGGTTTGGTTGGTGATTATCACCCATTTGCAAAAAAGGAACTTGCCGCCCATCCATTTGGTAAATAATCAAAAATCAATGAGGGTAGTAATAAAAACAACTGCAATCTTCATCCTAATAGTTGCAGTAGCATACATGCTCCTCAATCAATTTAAAGTACCAATCCTTCAATTTGCAGGTAGTCTCCTTATTCATGAGGATCCATTAACTCATGCTGATGCCGTAGTAGTATTGTCAGGCAGTGCTTTCGAAAGAGGTAATAAAGGTGCTGAATTAATTGGAAAAGGCTATGCCAATAAAATTCTATGCCCGGGTGGAAATATAGATTACACCTATCTCATACTCATGGGTGACTCAATATATGAAAGTGATATAACAAGAAAAAAAATTATTCGGAATGGAATAAACGACTCTATAGTAATAGCAATTCATAATGGCACCAGTACTATTGAAGAGGCAAAAGCTATACGTGCTTATTGCAAATTCAACAACATTAAATCTTTAATTGTAGTAAGCTCCTATTTTCATACTGCCAGAGTAAATAGAGTCTACAAAAAAGTATTTGACAACTCCAATATCAAAATAATAATAAGAGGTGCAAACTCAGTATACTTTGATGAAAAGTATTGGTGGAAAAGCGAATACGGTTTACTCAATTTTAATAATGAAATAATAAAAAC
>CANHIG010000090.1 GCA_947461105.1 Bacteroidota bacterium
ACATTGTCCCTCCGTATGGAACGACATTCTGAAAATGCGCTCTTTCTTGCTGAAAATCTGGAGGGAAATGAGTTGCTATCCTTTGTGAAATATCCTTTTCTGCCCTCTCATCCTCAGTATGCTATAGCTAAAAAACAAATGAAATTTGGTGGCGGAATTGTTACCTTTTCGCTGAAAGACGGCTACGAGGCGGGTTGCCGATTTATGGATGCTTTACAGATGATAAAAATATCGCCCAATCTCGGTGATTCCAGAACTATAGCCACTCACCCGGCTTCCTCCACACATTGCAAACTATCGGTGGAGGAGCGATTGAAAGTAGGCATCTTCCCGGGACTCATCAGAATTTCTGTAGGTCTGGAAAATAAGCATGATATACTGAATGATATTGTACATGCGTTGAAAGCTGTTTAATTGCTCCCTGATTTTAAATACATTGGTTTCTAAAATTATTTTCTGTGGAACAGACTTTATTTAAATATACTAAGCAGCCTTTAGTACATAAAAATTCAGGCGATAAATCGCTGGATTACCTGCGCGGATATATCGAGCAAAACAGAGCAGCATTATTAAAAAAACTGAGTGAGCATGATGCGCTTTTATTCAGAGGTTTTGATGTAGCATCGCCTGCTGATTTTGAGCAGATAGCCAAGACCATTGATTCAAATTTAAAGAATGATTATTTGGTTACTTCGCCACGGGATCAGGTACCCGGAACAGAATTTGTTTTTACGGCAAGTGAACTGGCAAACTTCTATCCCATCATGCAGCATTGTTAAATGAGCTTTCTGCCTCATCCTCCAAACAAACTTTTTTCTATTGCCATACTGCGCCCACTTATGGTGGCGAAACACCTGTTTGCGATTTCAGAAAAGTATATCAGGATTTGGATGAAAAAATCAGAAATGAATTTGAAGAGAAGGGCGTAATTACGGTTCGCAATTATGCTGCGCCAAATGCCAAAAGCAAATTCAATCTTTTTGAGCTGAAAAGCTGGGAGCAAATGTTTCTGACAACCGACAAAGAAAAAATAGCTTGGAAATGTGAGGAAAACGGTATAGAGTATTAGTGGTATGGAAAAGATAATCTGAGACTCATCAACAGAACGCCTGCCGTGATTACTCATCCTGTTACCCATGACAAAGTATGGTTTAATCATACTCAGGTATTTCATGTGGCGGCATCAGCTATCGAGTATGAGTTCATACACAAAAGACAGCATCGCATGAAAACACTTTGGTATTCGCTACTTTCCAAGGCATTGTTATTGCTGAAAAAAGCTACTACACCTTCTATAAACATGAGTATGCATAAGCTCTTTGGTGATGGCTCGGAAATTCCTGATTCGTATGTACGCCACATTGAAGAAGTAATTTGGAAAAACATGGTTATCTTCCCCTAGCAAAAGGGCGTTATAATCGTTTTAGATAACTTCAGCACTTCTCATGGCAGATTGCCTTATGAAGGTCCTCGTGAGATTTTGGTGAGCTGGAGCGCCTGATTTTAAAAGCATAAAGATGGAAGTACTAGATAGCGTAGTGATCAATTTCAGTAAAAGTGGTTTACTGGCGCTTAATGCCATTTTAGGTTTCATTATGTTTGGTGTGGCGTTGGATTTACAGAAGCAGGATTTTGTTCTTCTTATAAAGAACTGGAAAAGTGCTTTGGTGGGTTTTGCTTCTCAATATTTGTTGCTGCCCCTGCTCACTTTTATTTTGGTATATACGCTGAAGCCATCTCCCGGAATTGCTTTAGGGATGTTTTTGATTGCGGCTTGCCCGGTGGGCAATGTCACCAATCTGATAACAAAAGTATCAAGAGGTAATGTTGCATTATCAATCGGTTTGTCATCTAATGCTCATTTAATGGCATCCTTTGTTACTCCTTTAAATTTTGCACTTTATGGTAATTTGTATGAACCAACTCGATTACTCATGCGCACCATACATGTGGATGCAGTGGAAATGTTTTTTACCGTTTTTCTGCTTATAGGCATTCCGCTTATCTTAGGCATATTGGTTCAGAAAAAATTCCCTGATTTCGCTTCAAGAAGCAAATTGATATTCAATAAGCTGTCTATGATTTTACTGTTGCTTTTTATCATTGCAGCCTTTGCCTCCAATGCTAAAGTATTGCTTGCAAATATACATTTGGTATTCGGTTTCGTGGTGCTGCATAATATTGTGGCATTGGGAGGAGGATGGAGTATTGCAAAGATTTTCAAACTACCTGAAGCTGATGTTCGGGCAATAACTATCGAAAGCGGTATCCATAATTCTGGGCTTGGGTTATTTCTTATTTTTCAGTTTTTTGACGGTATGGGCAGCATGGCTTTAGTAGTTGCTTGCTGGGGAGTATGGCATCTGATTAGCGGCTGGACTTTAGCTTGGTATTGGAGCAAAAATTGATTATTCCACAATAACCTTTCTGGCTAATTTATCAGTTTTTGAAGTTACTTCCACAATGTAAATTCCTTTGGATAAGTTGTCAATAGCATATGATTTATGACCTGAAACAGAGCGCATTTCTTTGCCGTCTATCGTATATATTTTTGCGGTGAAGGGCTGTTCCATAGAAATGGTAAACATCCCTTTACTTGGATTTGGATAAACTTTTACATCAGCAATTTCAGTAGTGTAGGTTTCTATTCCCACTCCGCATACATCTCTGCCACTGATGGTTTTAAGTCCGGTGTTTGATGCATCCAACCATGGTTTTAGCTGAGTGCTGTTTACGGTACCATTTTTATCCCAGTGGTAAAATAATTTTCCAAAATAATCAGTATTGAATGTTGTGGAGCAATATGAATCACCACCGGTAAGCGTTCCAACTATTTCCCCGTTTTGATTGAATAGTGGTGAACCTGATGAGCCACTTTCTGTTACGCCATGTCCGTTTGCCGATGCAGCCCAATTGACAGACCAATGGGTATTAGGTGTATTACCTCCCCATGATATTTGCTGCAATAGGTTTTTATACTGAGAAATTTTTTTGATGTCAGCCTCGGGATGATGAATACACACTCCGCTGTCAGCAGGCAGAGAATCTCTGTTCCAACCGGCATAGTATACATTGAAAGAAGCAGGAGGATTTGAATTTAATTTGGTGAGTAAGAAATCTGAACCACTATCGCCTCCGAAATCCTGACTTTGTGCAATTTTGGATGAACCGGTGAGGAAGCTATTGCCTAGTGTGCCTTCGTTCAAAGGATTATTGCAGGTCGGAGACTCATAATTGAAATAATATACCCATTGCTGAAAATCTGAAGCGGAAGCATAATTACTATTACCATCAAGCGTGCAGTGGTCTGCTGAAAGAATATAGGGCTTACAATCAAAATTGGTATTATTAATTAAGGCACCCGAACACCATCCGAAGTCATTGTTGGATTTCACCATAATCCTAACTACTGCGCGCTTCTGATTAAAAGAGTTTATTCCTTCAGAGCAGTTTACATTTACCTCGCATGATTGTGCATCATTAAAATCCCTGCCGGATTTTTTCTTTGGAACCATTCTGTAGGCGATACCTAGCTGATTGATGTGAAGCCTGTCTTCATGTGCATTTTTTTCGGAAGGGCGATATTCAAAAATAATATCCTTATCTGTCATCAATCCTGTTGTGAAAAATCTTGAATGGTTATTTTCGTGTGTGAATGCCCCGTTTACTTCGGTTCTGTCAGTATTATACACATTCAGTAAGCTGCCCTCAGTTAAATAGAAATTGTCAAAATACGGAACCAAACCTTTTGCTTCATCTACTTTGCATCTGAGCAAATATACAGTACCTGCTTCGGTTTGATAAACTTGCGCATCGCGAATTATATCAATGTCTGCATCAATACAGTAGCCCATTTTAGGCATAGTGGCATTCTTTGATATTTCAGCAGTTTCTCTTTGTGGATCTCTGTAAAAGTTTTTTTGCGGTATATTGTTTAAAGCAACGAATTGATTATAGTCACTCGGAGGAATAACAGGCTGATTGTTTTGCGCAGACGATGAGCAGATTATCAGAAGACTAATAATCATCGTTAATATTCGTTTTAATAACATCATGTTGATTTACTGTAATTAAAGTTAACTAAAATTGCACAATGCTCAGGTTGCTAAGAAATATTTTTATTGGTATTGTCATCTCTGTAGTTGCTTTATTGATGGTGCTTATGATACTTGGTTATGTGTATCAGGACAAGCTGAAGCAATTTGCTATTGCACAGATTAATGAGAATATCAATGCTCCGATAAAAGTAGATGGTGGTATAGATATTACGTTTATTAGAAATTTTCCTGATGTGTCTATCGTGCTGAATCAAGTTTCGATACCTGATATGTTGCGCAAAAAGTCAAATCTGATAAAAGTAGAGAGGGTTTCGCTGCTCTTTAATATTTATGAGGTTTTTCAGGATAAGATTTCTATTCGCAAAATCATTATTGCTGATGGCAGTCTTTTTCTATTCACCGATAAAAACGGTAAAACTAATTTCGATATTATCAAGTCAAAAAAGGATGAGCAGTGCGGGACACTTAGATTGAAATCAGTGTATTTTGACAATATAGATTTTGCCTGGAAAGATAATGGCAGCAAAGTATTAGCAACTGCCCTGATTCATGATTTAGATTTTTTCGGAGACTTTGGCAAGAGAAACTTTGACCTTAAGACAGATGCTAATTTTGAATTTCATGATTTTATTCTTGCGCAAGATAGTTTCCCGATTCATAAAAAAGCGACACTTGACTTTTCTTTGAATATAGATAAGGTGAATAAATTATATACCATCAAGCATTCTACTTTGGATGTTGCTTCCAATAAATTTATAGTAGATGTGGACATCAGAAAAAAAGACAAGTCAAATGACATAAATATTAAAGCTGATTGCAATGGCGAAGAAATAGCAACTCTTTTGGAGCTCCTTCCAAATCAATATAAAAAGCAGCTGACTGGCATATCGGGCAATGGGAAATATGAAATCCTGTTTGCCTTAGAGAGCAACAAAAGCGGCAATTTCACTACAGTAAGTGCAAAGCTTAACAATGGCACACTCACTATACCCAAGCTTTCCGGGAAGATTAAGGAGGTAAATGCGGCAGTCTCTTACAACAGCAAAACAGATGTTTTGAAAGTGACTGAGTTTAGTTCCAGATATGAAGATAATCCAATTCAATTTCAGATGGAGGTGAAGCATTTATCTCATACTCCTGAGTTTATGCTTCATGCCGATGGTGATTTAAATTTGAAATCTATACAGCAGTTTATACCTGAAGACAAACTTCAGGAGATAAGCGGCAATATTAAGTTCAGCAATTTCAATCTTTATGGTGCTTTTGATGGAAGTAAAAATCTGAAACCATCGAGAATAGACGGAAGCGGTTCTTTTGTTATAAGCGATGCAAAGATCAGCGCAAACAAAGTAGTCTATTCCAATATTAACGGAACTTTGAACTATGAAAAAAGCCATCTTGTTGCTACCAATCTTTCGGCATCTTTTCTTTCTTCCGACTTTTTATTTGATGGAGAGATTGATAACCTTTTTGCTTTCATTATTCAGAAAACAAATAGAAATGGAAATATAGAGCTGGTGGTAGATGGCAATCTTTCTATCAAAGGTTTTGAACTGAGCAAAATGATAGCGGCTTTCCAAAAAGAACAGAAATCGGAAGCCGGGAAAATTGATATCAGAGAGGTGTTTATGATGCGCGGCAAGCTGATTCTTACTGTTGACAGATTCCGATACGAGAAACTGGTATTTGACGATATCAAAGCCAAGCTTGAGCTTTCGCCTGCTCATATTGGTATCAGTTCTTTGGAGACAAGAACTATGGGGGGTACGCTGAGTCACAGTGGTTATATCAATTTCACTGCTGCAAAGGAGCTGGAAGTTGCCGGTGATTTATCTATTAATGATGTTGAAATTATTCAGCTCTTTGAGCAAAGTGACAATTTCTCACAATCTACCCTCACTTCCAAACACCTCAAAGGTAAAATTGATGCCAATCTCAGCTTTGTCAGTTTTTTTAATAACTACAAGGATTTTGATATGCAAAGACTTTCTGCAATCCTCAATTGCAAAATCAAGAATGGAGAGTTAATCAACTTTGAACCAATAAAGGTGGCTTCAAAATTTATAAGAGTAGAAGAGCTTAATCATATTTACTTTTCCGACCTCACCAATCAAATCATTATTAAAAACAAAGTGATTACAGTGCCTCAAATGGAGGTGCAGTCATCCGCTTTGAATTTGATGCTAAATGGCACCCATAATTTTGATAATGATATTGATTACCATATCAAAGTAAATCTGAGAAAATTGCTGGCTAATAAATTCAAGAAAAACTTCAGCAATGAATATATTGAAGAAGACCCATACGAGGGTTCAAATATTTTCCTGTCTATTGCCGGAAATATTTCAAAGCCTGTGATAACTTATGACAAGCAATTTGTGAAGAAAAAAATTCAGAATGATTTTAAAGCTGAAAAGGAAAACTTGAAAACACTTTTCAAAAAGGAAGCAACGCAACAGCTCTTGAAAGAAGACATAAAAGAGGATAAATACTTTGATACCCGAGAAAAACCAAAATACATTGAGTTTGAGGATAACTAAAAATGCCATCCCTAAAGATGGCATTTTGATATTTTGTATGAATATATCCTAGAAATCTTCAACACTGGTATTTCTTCTGTAAGCTTCTGATGCTTGCCAGTTTGATTCAATTTTTAATTCGAAATTCCCTCTGTCCATGACTCCAAGCGTAAATACGACATCTCTTACAATCCATTGCTTATAGTTGATATTATCCACTTTGCTTTCATTTTTGTATGCGCCAAATTTGTATTCAAGAATAAAACGCATTTGCTCGGCATCCTCTTTAACGCCCTCTGCATATACTTTTATGAATCGGCCTTCATCATTAAAGATATAGTTGATTCTGGTAAGGCGCACATTACCTATGGTCATGTTGTCATTTATAACCATATATGCATTTCGAATCATAGAGTTTTTGTCTTTCAAAAACTCTTGTTTTTTGCCATTGACAAAAATAGAATCCTTATGAGTGCCCCAAGGGATATTTCTGAATCTGGTGATGCTTTGATCGGCAGTTTGCGCGTGGCTGGAAATAAAGGCAACTGCAAAAAGGATAAAAAATAACTTTTTCATGAATTACTGTTTAAACGATTAAATATGGTTTTATAATTTGTACTTGGCGAATATCTCCAAATACAATTATGCCATTTTTATATTATTTCCAATTGTTAACATTTTGGTGCGGTCAATGTCTTTATTGCTGTACTATTTTGGAAGAAAAACTGCTCGCTCGTATAACAAATGAATAGGTAATGAACGATAGCAGCCCAATAATAGCCGAAGTAGTTAGCATTTGGGTTAACCATACAGGACAATTAGAGTAGTAATAGTAGTTAATGCCAACTACAACAAATGCTAACCTGATATATTCTCCTATTGTTGCCCATTTTTTCTGCTCAAATATGCCCCCGATTATCTCTATTGAAAAGAAAATCATGGCACTAAACACCAATTTGTAGCCAAGAGATAAATCCCGGAAGTATACCAGATAAATCAACGTACCTACAATCACAATTACAAATTGAAAAAGGGCATAATACTTATTCCAGATATTGGTGTCAGCATCATACTTCTCTTTTTTGAAATCAGGTTCAGGTACAATGTCCTCAGAGTATGTTTCAGGATTATATCCCGGCTTTAGTATCATCAGTTCCATTTTGTTGTACAAACCGGATGTTCTTTTCATTTTATCCCAAAGCTCCTGATAGAAATGAAAATTTGCCCAGGCAGGATCCCAGCTTTTTAGCTGTGTAGTAATTCCATATCTTATCGGTCTTCCATCTTTTTCTTCCTGAAAGGTACCAAACATCTTATCCCAAATCATAAATACTCCTGCATGATTTCTGTCTATGTATTCAGGATTTATAGCATGGTGCACTCTGTGATGTGAAGGCGTGTTTAAAACAGCTTCAAACCATCTTGGCATTTTACCGATTGCTTCGGTATGTATCCAAAATTGATACAGCAGGTTTATTGCACCCGAAAGTCCGATTATTTTTGGATCAAATCCCAAAATGGGAAGAGGAAGAAACATGAAAAATGCTATAACTCCGTGAAACCATGATTGCCTGAGGGCTACAGAAAGATTATACTCTTCGCTTTGATGGTGAACAATATGCGCGCCCCAGAAAAAACTTACTGTATGTCCCCAGCGGTGAGACCAATAGTAAAGAAAATCATAAAAGAAAAAGCAGATAATGAATGTGAATATATTTGATGGCAAATGAAACAATGCCCAGTGTTCAGATGCATAAATAAGAATTCCAAAAACAAAGGTTTTGGTTAGTGCACCCGCTACCTGATTGCCTACTCCAAGCGACAGGTTGTTCAGAGAATCATTTAGTCTGTATTTTTTTTCTTTTTTGAAATAAAAGTAGAGTAGTTCAATTCCTATTAAAAGGAAAAAGAACGGGATAGCATATAACACAACAGACCCTTTCATAATTGCAACATTTAATAAAAATGAAATTATTTCTTTCCATGAAATTAAACGAAAACATTAAATGATTAGCAAAAGTTCGCCTACCAAATTTTTACAGCACCTTATTTTTCCTCAACTCATTGGATTTATACTTTATATGAATAGAAAATTATGCTTTAATTTGATGCTTATATCTGAATGAATATGAAACAGCTGTTGTTACTTCTTTCTTTTGTAATTTTTTTGACTGACGATTCTTTAGCACAGGAGTCGCTTATTTGCAGACTGGCTGATGCTGATGGCAGATACAGGGAGCATAATTTTGATACCGACTCTATTCATATAGAAGTTTCCTTTGATACAAAAGCCGGAAAGGTTTTTGGTCGGGAGCGGCTCACTTTCAAACCGATTCAGCTCAATGTAGATTCCATTTATTTAGATGCGCCATTCATCAATATCAGCTCGGTAAAATTATCAGGCAATGTAAATAATGAATTAAGATTCAGCTCCAATGATAAAGGCGTTGCAATATATTTTCCTGCAAAGCTCGATTGGAATGAACATTATAGTATTGATATCAAGTATGAAGCACAACCTCGAAAAGGGCTCTATTTCATTGGTTGGAATGATACCGCCAATCTTTCACGCAAACAAATCTGGACGCAAGGACAGGGAGTAGATAATCGCTATTGGTTTCCTTGTTATGATGATGTTGACGATAAAGCAGTTACGAGTACCACCATCACTTTTGATAAAGATTATACTGTAATATCCAATGGCATTTTGCAAAGTGTTACTTCAAATAATGATAACACAAAAACATGGCGATATGCCATGAATAAGCCACATGTTCCTTATTTGGTGATGCTTGCAATAGATAAGTTTGCTTACAAAGATTACCCTTCGAAATCAGGTGTTGTAAGCCGTCAATATTATTATGCGGACAGACCACAGGATGCCATACCTACTTACCGTTATTCAGCAGAAATGATGGACTGGTTGCAGCAGGAGCTGGGAGTGGGATATCCCTGGCCTACTTATGCCAATGTACCTGTTCAGGATTTTATGTTTGGAGCAATGGAAAACACCACCGCTACAATCTATGGCGATTTTTATCTGCATGATGAGCGCGCTGCCATAGAACGACCTTACCTTTCTACTAATGCCCATGAACTTACTCATCAATGGTTTGGCGATATGATTACCGAATGGAGCGCAACGCATCATTGGCTTCATGAAAGTTTTGCCACCTACTATGCAAAGCAGTTTACAGCTACTATAAACGGAAACGACAACTATGAATTGGCTAAATACAACGAAGCTAAATCTGCAATTAATGCAGATGATAAAGATCGTTATCCTGTGGCGC
>CANHIG010000091.1 GCA_947461105.1 Bacteroidota bacterium
GATTACATATTTTTTACCAAGGTATTGGTCTAAAGAAAAATTCTCTACAAATTCTTCTCCGTTTACTACTGCTGTAGCTTTAAATGAAGGAGCTTTTTTACCTACTAATACTGCCATATTTTTTGTTTTAATTTTTAATAATGCGCAAAGTTAAACGGAGAAACCATATAAGTTGTTTAAAAACCTAAAAAACTTCTCTGATTTACTGTTTTGAGCAGAGAAATATTCCAATAACTTTAAGTATGGAAAGAAAACCAAATACGCCTTTCCTATCCTACCACTAAAACCAAAATATGAAACCAACCTCAACAGCAAAATATTTGATTAGCTTTTTACTTGTCCTTTTTCTGGGTATACATTTAGGTTCTTCAGCCCAAAGTAAATTTCTGGATAAGGTGAATACGCTTATAGATAAAGGACAATATAGAAACGCTATTCCACTCCTTGAAAAACAAATCATAAAAGACAATAAGCCTGTTTATAATCTGAGGCTTGCTCAATGCTATCAAAAGATAGGCAACACAGACAAGGCAATGGAAAATTATGAAACTTTCATGCAGTCGGAATCTTTGGAAAGTAAAGATGCTGAATCATACACTGCGTTGCTGATTCTAAGCGGAAAGCCGCAGGTGGCAAAAGCATACGTAGAACAATATAATCTTAGTTCGCGCGAAATCAGTAATCAACTACTTTGGATACAAAAAATTGAAGAAGAGCTGAAGAAGCCCGCCCAATTTAAGGTAACGGGCATTTCAATTAACTCAGAATATTCCGAGGCAAGTCCCATGATTTACAAAAAAGGGATGGTGCTTTCCGCAGACTACAATGCCGCCAAATCAGGCTCACGATACATGGATTTGTATTACACTACTTTAGGCAGCTCCCCTACTCAGTTTAAAACACCTGAAATGCTGAAAGGCAATATCAATAGCTTATACAACGATGGTGCAGTTACATTTGAACGCGACCGCAAAATGTTTTTTACCCGAAACAGTGTTTTCAAAGGTCAGAAAAATCTCACCAAGCAAGGCGTTCTCAAACTGGATATTTTCGGAGCAGAACTGGAAGATAAAGTGTGGACGGTAAATAACGATTTCCCATGGAATAACAAGGATTATTCAACAGGTCATCCTACCTGGAGCTCCAGAGAAAAAAGGCTTTATTTTGTATCAGACAAGCCGGGCGGTATAGGCGGCACAGACATCTATTACTCTGATTGGAACGGCAAACAATGGAGTGAGCCCAAAAACATGGGCGATGCAGTAAACACCAATCAGGATGAGATGTTCCCCTATATCGCTCCCGATGGCACTATGTTCTATTCCTCCAAAGGCCGCAATACTTTTGGCGGCTTGGATTTCTTTATGATAAAACGTGATGGCAATACCGGAAAATGGCAAGATGAAGCAGAACATTTAGGTAAAGAAATCAACAGCAGTGGTGACGATTTTGGAATCACTTTCAATAAGAACATGAAATCAGGCTATTTTACCTCTAACAGAGAAGGAGGTAAAGGCGCAGATGATATTTATTTTTTTCAGGTAGATACTATGGTGAAACCAACTGAGGCAGCCCCTGAAGAGAAAAAAGATGAAGTAGCTGTAGAGGACAACTGGCTACAACTTCCGGTACGTGTTTTTGATGAAGAAACGCTTAAACCTCTTGCAAATGCGGATATCCTTTTGATTAATACCACCACAGGCGAACGAATTGAAACCAAATCGGACAGCGTAGGTATTTCATCTGCAAGACTCAACAAAAATGAAACTTACAAAATGACTGTGCAAAAAAGCGGCTATCTCACCAAGTCTTATGACAACATTATCCCCGAAAGATCTACTAAAGAAGTAGGATTGCTTCAATTGACCATGAACAAGGTTTTCACCATCAGAAATATTTACTACGAATACGACAAATATGAACTGAAAGAAGAAAGCAAATCAATCATTCAGCCTATAGTGCAATTGATGAAGGATAATACTCAAATCAAGATAGAAATAAGTGCGCATACCGATTCACGCGGCAGCGATTCATACAACATAACGCTATCGCAGAAGCGGGCTAAGTCTGTAGCAGATTACATAGTGGCACAGGGAATTGATGCAGGCCGTCTTTCATCTCTAGGCTATGGGGAATACAGATTGCTGAATAAGTGTAAAAATGAGGTGCCATGCAGCGATGCAGAACACGAACTGAATAGAAGAACAGAATTTAAAATTGTAGGTATTACGAAAAGAGAAATCAACTACCAGCGATAAATCTATAGTTTCACGCTTCGCAGTTTTTCCATTACCACATTCACAGCAGGACACACCAAAGTGTTCTCAGCGGTTGTGTTGGGATATTTAAAGAAATCGCCAGAATCGGTGTAGGGATAGTTCGCACAATCTCCCGGTCTGGCATCATATATTTCGCAAGTGTTGTCAAAGTTTAGAAATGGACAAGGGGAGTTTTTTACTACATAATCTCCGTCATTATCCAATCTCAAATATTGCTGTATCAAATCTGATTCTTTGATGCCCAAAAACTTCGAAATTCTTTTGATATCAGGTGTTTTAAAGCGAGGAGAAATACTTCTGCAACAATTGCCGCAATCCAGGCAATTTACCTTTTCAAACGCCTCATCATGCAAATCGGGCAACAGCCGTTCAACCCCCTTTTTTATTTTAGCTTTTTTTAAAAAGGCAATATTCTCCTTCTTGTGCAGCTTGCCTTCTGCTATCAAATCAGCGATATACTGTGGATGTGGCTTATAAATCAAAACTTTGTATTGAGGCTTATTAAATCTTTTTCCACACAAACTTAACTTCTAAAAACTTACTTCAGAAATTCTTTTAGTTTAAAGCATTAACTACTGCCCCTTGGATTGGGAGAAATTGAGATGCACTGCCGCAACTCCTAAGCTACAATCTCAAGAGGATTGCTACAAACTTGCCGAAAAAAGAAAAATCCTTACTAAATCGAAACAAATAGTTTTATGCATAGTATATTCGTCTAATATAAGCTTGGTAATATGCAACAAGGTTACACGGAATTACTATTCAAAGTCATACTGATACTGTTGCCTTCTCTTGTGCTGAGCTGTCCAGTTCATGCGCAAAACCCCGATATAAAACGCACCACACATTGGTATTTTGGGAATGGAGCTGGAATTGATTTTAGTAGTGGAGAGGCTGTCGCTGATACATTAGGAAAATTACATACTGTAGAAAGCGGCTCTGTTATGTCTGATACAGCTGGGAATTTACTATTTTATACAGATGGTGATACCGTGTGGAATAGAAACCATCAACCAATGTCGAATGGAACTGGCTTATTGAGCTGTGGTCATTGGGAAGGCAGCAGTTCACAGGGAGCAATTATTGTTCCTCATCCTATGGGAGACTCTGTGTATTATATTTTCACTTCTGATTGTTTGGAAAACAATGGCGTTTCAGGGTTTCGTTATTCTATTGTTAATTTAAATATGAATAACGGTTTGGGTGATGTAGTACAAAAAAATGTTTTGCTTTTTGCTCCAAGTACAGAGGGCATTGCAGCGACTAAGCATGCTAATGGCAAAGATTTTTGGATAGTTACTCATGAGCATAATACTGATAGGTTTTTTGCATACCTGATAAGTACAAACGGAATAGATACTGTACCCGTAATTTCGAGTGGAGGAACAATATTTTCATCTTATTACACTATGCTGAATTTTTCATTTGACGGAACAACGCTTGGTGTTTTCCACTATTCTACTATTAATGAGCTATTCAAATTCAATAAATCAACAGGAGAGCTTACTGATAGAATCGGGTTTGGCTATGGAGCATATGGACCATGGTTTTCACCTGATAATTCCAAAATTTATCTGACAGTTTCAAGTTATGTATTTCAATTCTGTATAAGCGTTTATGATTCTGTTGCTATTGCTAATTCAGCAGTTATGGTTGCTTACAATCCCGATAACAACACTTTTGCTTATATCTCTCAATCAGGTATTGACGGACGCTTATATGTGTCTGCAAAACGCTATGCAGTCAACGGATATATTCCCGGCACAGTACATGTTATACAAAATCCGAATAACTATGGACCAAGCTGTAACCTAGAGCAGTATTCGTTCTATTTAGGAGGAAAAGAACCTGATTACGGCTTTCCACAATTTGTATCAACCTTTTGTTATTCAGCATCTGCCATTCAAGGGAGCTGCGACTCTACTGTAGGAATTCCCGGAAATAATTTCGATGACCCAATTTCGGTCTATCCTAATCCGGTAAACGATAAATTATTTATTCAGTCTGCAAGTAGTAAGCTATTTGTTCAAGTGATTGATAGCTATGGGAATAAAATTAGGGAAAAGGTACTTGCTAATTCAGAAGATTACATAGATGTCTCTGATATAGCAACCGGCATTTACAACATTTCCTTTCAGTCAAAAGATTTTAGAACATTCAGTAAACAAAAGATTTTAATTATTCACTAAAACTATAGAATTATGAAAACAAAAGTACTTAAACAATTTTTAGCGGCTATTATTTCAGGTTTTTTCATTTCAAATGTGGTAAATGCACAATGGATTACAACAGCTCCATTATTGACTGGTGTAGCTACTCTACCAACTGTACAGTCTGTTAACATTGGAACTCAGGGGTTTACAGCAGGTATTCCTTCTGTTTTTCATATAAACAGTAACGCTACGGCTACTCCTTCTTTTAGCAGAGGGGAAATTTTTAGCACTAATTCGCCAAATGTAAATACCTTCTGGCGCATGTCGCGTGCGGGCACGGAACGGTTTCACATTAGTAGCTTTTTGTTTGGGACAGATTACATAGTAAGATTAGGATCTACTGCCAATGAACCGCTTGACTTTTTCACGGATGGTATTTCACGTATGCGCATAAATTCCAGTAATGCCATTGCTCCTCAGTTTAATGCACCCACAGGAGGCTTTATTGGAATTGGGGCTGCTCACAATGTTATCTATAGCAGACTAACTATTTCTGGGGATGCAGGTGGGTCTGGCGGCTACCGCCCCTGGATGCAAACAGGTGTTTTTAATAATGAAAGCAGCGATGCCATGTATGTGGGGCTTAAGTCAGAAGCCATTTTGGACAGAATGGATGCAGTAATTAATTGGAGCGATAATTCAGGAAACAGTCTAGGTATAGATAAGTTGCGTTTCTCTTTTACAGCCCCTCTGGCTGGAGGAAATCTTGGCTATATTAACCCCCTTGATATGGCATCTCTTAATGGCTACGAGTTTATGCAAATGACACCTTTCCCTGCTATCTTGAATAGTGCAGGCTCGCCTGTGGGGCATGTGGGTATTGGACCCTTGTTTAATGGTAACACCAATCTTCCTCAAAACAGGCTACATATAAATGCAGAAGATAATTTACAGACTATGCTGCAAATTAGCAATCAATTAGGCACAGATCAAGGTGCAAATGACGGCTTGCATATAGGTTTACCAATAACAAGCGCAACGAACCTTGAGGCTCGCATAGACCAAAAGGAAAATGATCGTCTTACTTTGTTTTCGAACAGTGGTGAAAGGATACGAATAACACAAACGAACAACATCTGGAACAATGCTAACGACCCTATTCCATTCACAACACAAAACCTTACCCGTATTGGCATCAGTCACAATCCTGGAAGTCCTGTAACTCGCCCTTTGAGCTTATTGCATTTGGGATATAACACCGCCAATTCAACAAGCAATGACGGCTGGCGTCCATGGATGGACGTAGGGATGTTTGTATCGCAAAACAGCGACAATGTTTACTTGGGAACTAAGCCAGAGAGCAATGGCAGCGATGCTGTGCTGAGCTGGGGCGACAATTCATTGAATAATGCATCTGGACCCGATAATTTCAGGATGATATTTACATCCCCTTCAAATCCTCTTGGCATACCTGTGTCTGCTTCACCAAATGGAGTGGAAGGGTTTCGTATGACCCCAAACTTGCTTACCGGAATCAATACTGGAATCGGTGGCGACCCTGCTGCCAATCCATATTCTGGAGGTGCAAATCCTGCCAATACACTTGAGGTAAATGCTTGGGGTGGTCCTCTTACAACTTTATTGCCAGGAGGAAATAGTGGTTTACGCTTTACTAATCTTACTTCTGCAACTCCACCAAACCCTTTACCAAACGGTAATCCGCCAACAGGTGTACTCTCGGTAAATGCAACTGGTGATGTAATTTATGTGCCTGCAAATAATGCTCCTTCAATTGGTAATTATTGTCCAGACCCTGCCAATCCGATTACAGATGATTTTGAAATACCGTTAAATGGGCTTTCATATAGCTATACGGCAGCACCAAACTCAAACGATAACAGTAGAGTAAATATTGGCAATCTTGCTTGCGGAACAAATATTCCACAAGCAAGATTGTTTGTTCAAGAATCAGAGCCAATACCGGGAGCCCCATTTCATACTGCAATAGCAGGTAATACACTTGGCAATAGTCTGCCAAGCAATTTGTCTTCGTATGGCGTAAGAGGTACAATAACTAATGCCAGAAACTTCCTTCATGCGGGTGTATATGGAGAATCCATTGCAGCCCAAAACGAACCCTTTTATAATGATCAAGACTGGGGTATAGGAGTATGGGGAACCGCAACACAGAATGAGGTCAATATTGGAGTTTTGGGAATATGTTCAGACAATACTGCACAAATCAATGTTGGCATTTTTGGATCTGCAAACGGAGGAACTTTAACTGATTATGCCGGCTATTTTGCTGGGAATACGTATATAGACGGCACTCTATTAGGGACTCAATTTGGATACACTTCAGATAGTATTTTTAAGAGGAATATTGACACAATTACAAATCCAATAGGATTAATATCTCAATTAAAGCCTAAAACATATTTTTTAGATACTGCCAATGTTTACGCGATGAATTTCCCAGACCAAAAACAATATGGCTTAATTGCTCAAGAAGTGGAGCAAGTATTGCCGGAGTTAATTGGTTTGGCAACAAAACCGGAATTTCATGATACATCGGGAAATCTAGTTTCTCCTTCTGTCACATACAAAACATTAAATTATAATGCTTTCATAGCTATTCTTATAGCTGGTATGCAAAAACAACAAAGTGAATTAGAAGCTAAAGATTTAGCAATAAGTAGCTTAAAAGCTAAAGATTCTATTTTGAATAGTAGATTGACTGCATTAGAAACATGCGTTAACAATTCAAACCTATGCAACAAAAAAGTAAAAAGCAGATTGGCGGCAGAAGATGATAGCGAAGCAGATAATGCCCAAGGCAAGTCATATACAAGTGAAGTAACCTTGAAAGATGTTCGCTCTATAGTTTTAGACCAAAATATACCTAATCCATTTGCAGAGCAAACATCTATAGGCTATTTCTTACCTGATGATGTGAAAAAGGCACAAGTTCTTTTCCATAATGCAGATGGCAAACTGATTAATAGTGTTGAAATTAGCGAACGAGGCAAAGGACTATTAAATGTATATGCTGATGATTTGAGCAGCGGTGTTTATTCATACACTTTAATCGCAGATGGCAAAGTGATTGACACTAAACGAATGGTGAAGAACTAAAATCACTCAAAATGAGAAAAAAGAAAAGCAGCTCTATGGGCTGCTTTTTTTGATTACAAAATGAATGAATATGATTGAATTTTATAAATGCTAAGATGCGCAAGAATGTCTCCCACATAGCAATAATGCATTCTTGTGCCACCTATGTCTTTTTGAAAAACAGTGTGCATAAAGAGCATTCACAATCCTCAGAAATTCTTTTAGTTTTACCACCCAAATTCTATTTGGATGCACAAAGCT
Source organism: Bacteroidota bacterium (assembly GCA_947461105.1). Classification (GTDB taxonomy): domain Bacteria; phylum Bacteroidota; class Bacteroidia; order Chitinophagales; family LD1; genus CALAYL01. The sequence goes on from CANHIG010000091.1 coordinate 7,808, forward strand.
CACAATCCCTCTAATGCCATATTAATGCTTGCCGATGGCACTGTTTTCGAAGGAAAATCATTGGGCAAAACCGGTACTACTACAGGCGAAATTTGTTTTAACACCGGAATGACGGGCTATCAGGAGGTGTTTACAGACCCTTCCTATTATGGTCAGGTGCTGATTATGACCAGTGAGCATATTGGCAACTATGGCACACTGAGCAGCGAAACTGAAGACGAAAAGGTGAATATCACCGGATTGGTTTGCAAGAAGTTTTCGGGTCATTTGCAGTCGCGTATTATTTCTGAAGATTCCCTCCAGACTTATTTTGAAAAACAGGGGCTTGTTGGCATCAGCGATGTGGACACCCGCGCGCTTACGCTGCATGTGCGCATACAGGGCGCCATGAATTGTGTGATTTCATCAGAAATATTTGACCAGGCTGAACTCAAGAAAATAGTGGATACCACCAGAAACATGGATGGACTTGATTTAGCAAAAGAGGTAACTGCTGCTGCGCCTTATTTTGCCGGAGATGAAGCTGCGAAATTGAAAGTTGCGGTACTGGATTGCGGTATCAAAAACAGCATTTTGAAGTGCATGACCGAGAGAGGTATTTACACCAAAGTATTTCCTGCTAACACTGCTTTCGAGGAAATGGCAGCCTGGAATCCTGATGGATATTTCATATCAAATGGTCCCGGAGACCCGGCATCTATGCCCTACGCTATTGCAACTGTGAAGAAAATCCAGGATTCCAAGAAACCTGTTTTTGGAATTTGCCTTGGGCATCAGCTGCTTGCACTTGCAAACGGAATAGGAACTTTCAAAATGCACCACGGACACAGAGGTTTAAATCACCCTGTTATAAATCTTGAAACCGGAAAATCTGAAATTACTTCTCAAAATCATGGTTTTGAAGTGAGCCGTGCAGATATTGAAAAGCAGGATAAAGTAATCATCACTCACGAGAACCTTAACGATAAAACTATTGAGGGCATTCGCATTAAAGGCGAAAAAGCTTTCTCTGTGCAGTATCATCCTGAATCGAGCCCTGGACCTCATGATTCACGCTATCTTTTCGATCAGTTTGTGGAATTGATGTCTTAATGGCAATGAAAAGAAACACCCTATTTTTTGCTTCTGTTTTACTACTTATCATTTTCATCAGTTCATGTAATCAGCCTCAAAAAGAGGAAAAGGTATTTGGCGAACTGGATCGTGAAGCCATAGCAGCTGACACTACCATGCAGACTAATATCGAAGCCTCTTATGAATATGTGAAAGACCATCCATTCAAAGGCAATAGGATTTTTTCCATTATAAACGGAGGATACACTGGGTTTAAAGATGCGATAGTAGCCGAGAAAATTTCAATGACAGATTTAGATACCATTATTATTTTGAAACTTCATAACGAACTCATCACCAATACCTTTCTCACTGATTTTGACAATAACAGCAGTCCTGAAATTCACATTATTACCCGACCTAAAGGAGAAAAATACTTTATCAACTACATTTTGATACAAAATGGAAAGAAATGGAGCACTCAAAAAGTGTCGCTAGAAAAAATGATGGATGGATATGAGCAAGATGAAAAGTGGAGCATAAACGAAAATTCGCTGTTGCTGGAATTTCCAAACACAACAGCTTTGAGGCGTATTCATTTCAAGCTGAAAAATAATAGATTTGTTACTGAGAAATCCGATTCCATATTCAAATAAAGTATTTTGACATGAGCAGAATTCAAGCCATCCAAGCAAGACAGATTTTAGACTCCAGAGGCAACCCGACAGTAGAAGTCGATGTGTACACTGATAC
>CANHIG010000092.1 GCA_947461105.1 Bacteroidota bacterium
CGCACTAAATTTAACAGCTCTTTTGTAGCGCAGATTCGAGTAATCAATACTATCGATTTCACAACTATCAAAAACATTACTTTGCAAACTGAACCAAACAGTATTGCTATGGATAATTCAGGAAACATCTGGACTTTGACTGATGAAAAAGCTACAGAATCAAAAACTGCCATGCTCGTAAAAATTAGCAGCAGTTCTCTATCAGCAGTTGATTCTTTTTCATTTGTTTCAGGAATAGCTCCGAGAAATCTTTCGCACCTAAAATCAAATAACAGCCTTTTTTATTCTATTAGCGGAAATATTTTCAAATACACTATCGGCAATGTCTCTCTTGATTCTTTGCCTTTTATTCAAACTAACAGCACTTCAATATACTCGCTAGGAATGGATAATACCAATAATGAGATTTATGCTGCAGATGCCATTGATTATGTGCAGAGTTCGCGAATACTGCGATACAATGCTTCTGCTCAACAATTAGACAAATTTACCGCTGGAATTATTTCAACTAACTTTTTGTTTTACTAAAGATGAAAGTTTATTTTTTCATATTAATCGTTCTCATTTCATTTTCAGGATGCAAACAAAACCAGCATAAAAAAAGGCAAGTTTGCCCGGTTCTTGAAACAATGAAACCTAAATATGCCAAAGGTTTCAAAGTAGACTATCATGGAGGATTCAAAGTGGTTTCATTGCTAGATAAAAATGGAAAGCCAAAAGTTCGTTATGTAATTTATCCAAAACATAAATCCTGTCCGTTGAGTTTTGAAAACGACATTTCCATTCCTGATACTATCAATTCGGTTGCGCTGCTTTCCACCACTCAGGCTGCTGCGTTGAAAATTTTAGGCAAGGAGTCACTCATCACATGCATGGCAAACACTCACTTGGTTTTCGACACTGCCATCAATAAACTGATTCAACAAAATATTATTGAGTCGCTTGGCTTTGATTATCAGCCCGACTTTGAACTGATTGTAAAGAAAAAGCCTGATGTAGTAATTTCTGATGCTGAATACAGCACACAGTCTGCGGTGTTCACAAAATTGTCGCAGCATGGTATTAAGGAAATCATTTGCCAGGACTACAAGGAACAATCACCTCTTGCCAGAGCAGAATGGATAAAATTTTTCGGAGCTATTTTTAATGAATATGAAAAAGCTGACCTCTATTTCGAACAGATAGAAAACAGTTATCTGAATGCAGCTAAAGGCGCTGCATCACTAGCAAAAAAGCCGACTGTATTTTGCAACATTCCTTATCAGGGCGTTTGGTATTTACCCACTCAGGCGAATTATACTGCAAATCTTTTCGCTGCTGCAGGAGCTAATTACATCTGGAAAGATGCCCCGCAAAACAACGCACTCAATCTGTCTCTGAACTTTGAACAGGTTTTTCAGAAAGCAAAGAGAGCTCAAATATGGATTTTGTTTTCCGCAGAAAAATCTCGCTCTGAACTAAAACAAAAAGATGCAAAGCTCGAAAACTTCGATGCGTATAAATCTTGCAAAGTATTCTCCGCAGCTAAGCGCGTTTCAGCCAAAGGTGGCATTGATTACTGGGAATCGGGAGGCTATCATCCCGATTTGATTCTAAATGATTTGATTCAGATTTTTCATAACGAAAGTGCCTCAACTGATTCATTGGTTTATTTCAAAAAACTGAACCCATGAGCTTGCAAAGCAAAATAATATTGCTTGTTATGTTGCTTCCGGTATCATTTGTGTTGCAGTTGTTTGTAGGCACAGAAATAGATTTCAGCAACAGCGATTATATTTTTCTGCTCAGCAATTTCCGTGTACCCTCAGCCGTTTCAGCCACCATAGCAGGAGCGCTGCTTTCTGTTTCAGGATTATTTATGCAAACTTATTTCCGCAATCCGCTTGCCGGGCCATACGTTACGGGTGTTAGCGCAGGAGCTTCACTCGGCATTGCAATTTTAATTTTCATCAGTTCATTTATTTCATTTCAGTTGACTAACGACTGGTTAGTTTTTGTATTTTCATTCATCGGTTCTTTTCTTGTTTTTCTATTGGTGATTTCGCTTTCGCGCAAACTCAAATCTACTGTTGGGCTGCTGCTTATCGGGCTTATGATTTCGGGCACAGTGAGCGCCTTTGTGGAACTGTTCCAATTAATGATGACCAACGCATCGCTGCGCGATTTCTTTATGTGGAGCAGAGGAAATTTTTATTCTATCACTTTCATGCAACTATGGATGCTGCTCATAGTTTTCGTAATTGTGATGCTGTTCTCCGTCTATCTTTGCAAATCAATGGACTTGCTGTTGCTGGGCGAAGACCTCGCAAAGTTATCAGGCATCAATCTGAAACAAACAGAATTTTTGGCGATTACTTCCACTGCGCTCTCAGCCGGAGTGGTCACTGCATTTTGCGGGCCAATAGGATTTGTGGGCATGGCTGTGCCGCATATTGCGCGCATGGTACTCAAAACAAATTTTCATCTGCCGCTGATTATCGGCTGTGTACTGATTGGCGGCATAGTTACGGGGCTGTGTAATGCACTCTCGCTTTCAGGTATCTTCGGGCTGAATGTTCCAGTGAATATTATCACGGCATTTCTCGGCTCACCATTCGTTATTTTCCTCATCATCAGAACTAAAAATATTCTATGAAGTTGAGGGCAAATTCATTGAGTATGGGCTATCGAGATGCGCTGGTGAGCGGGATCAGTTTTGATATTGAAAAGCCATGCTTGATTGCGCTGACAGGAGACAACGGAATTGGCAAATCTACATTTCTAAAAACACTTTGCGGACTGATAAAACCTCAGTCGGGTGAAGTTCTGTATGATGATAAAAGTATCCAAAATCTAAGCGCAACAGAAATTTCTCGGGGTGCTATTTACCTTTCAGGCTCTAAAAAAATATTTGAAGGACTCACGATTCGTGAACTGATGGCGCTGGCAGAAAACAAACCTACACTGCTTTTTAGTTACGAACTCAGTAGTGCGCAAATCTCACTAATCCATAGTTTCGGTCTGGAGCAATATACCGATACGCGTGTGATTATGCTGAGTGACGGACAGTATCAGCTTGCCGCCATTGCATTTGCCATCAGCCGCGGAGTGGATTTTATTTTTCTGGACGAACCCTTTTCTTTCCTCGACTATAAAAACAAAAAAATAATCTTCAACCTGCTGCGTTCACTTGTAAGCGAACAAAACAAAACCATCATCTTTTCTACTCACGATTACACTTACCTCAAACAGTGCGATAAAATCTGGATGATAGAAGATGAAGCGATGAGGGAAGTCGGATTTGATGAAATGAGAAATGAATAAATGAGCAAAGATGCTAATGTGTTAATGAAAGGCCAAAGGTGAAAAGGGAAAGGGCGCATCTTTACAAAGAAGGCTTCTGAGGCTGTCGAAGCAATCTCATTTAAGTATCAAAGTAAGAATTGGTATTTTGTGATAAACTACACGCAAAATATATGTCGTGAAAACAAAAACAATCAAACAACAAGTGTTTTTCAAAGCAAGCTCTGATGAGGTTTATAATTTGTTGATGGATTCAAAAAAACATTCGGCTTTCACCGGAACTGATACAGAAATAAGTAAAGCATCAAAAGGAAAATTTACCGTTTATGACGGATATTGCCACGGTTATAACATTGAGCTGATTCCAAAAAAAAAGATTGTTCAAGCATGGCACTTTGCAGAAGACGGCTGGCCTGATGACCATTTTTCAATTTGTACATTTGAGTTTGAGCCAAGTCCTTCGGGGACAAAGCTTTCATTTTCCTACACAGGAGTTCCCGAACATAAATATCAAGCACTTAAAAATGGCTAGAAAGAATACTATTGGCATGCCATGAAAAGATATATTACCCCATAGATTTACATACTGGTCTGGTATATAAAATGACAGCTTACTCTTTCGGCACAGTCTTTACATCTTCCGGCTCAATAGATTGAATCACTTGTTTTGAACCTGTGATTCTGAAAGTAGTTCTTCTGTTCTTCTGGTGCTCTTCTTCGGTACAATTCACGCCATTGCTACAGCCATTTACCAATCGAGTTTCGCCATATCCTTTTGCGGTTAACCTATCCTTTTCAATTCCTTTCATAATCAGATAATCAACTACAGATTGCGCACGTGCCTGAGAGAGTTTCTCGTTGTATGCATCACCACCTCTGGAATCTGTATGAGAACCAATCTCAATAGTCAAATCTTTATTTGTAGTGAAGAAAATAAGAATAGAATCAAGCACGGCCTTAGACTCCGGTCGCAAAGTAGCTTTGTTATAATCGTAATAGATATTAGGAATTACAATTTCCTTTTGCGTAAATATTTTATCAAGTTCTACCTTTGTAGGTACATAGATATAGGTGGAATCCTGATTTCTTTTCCCTTTAGTAGTTACAAAACCACTTGCTGCAAAATATCCAGGCTTGTAATAAGTGAGTTTGTAATCAGTTTCTGATTTCAAATCTGCTTTAAAAAGGCCTGCTGAATTAGATAATAACGTAAAACTATCTGTCGCTGATTTCACAATTACCATAACCTTTTCAAGAGTTCTCATACCAAGCAATTTGCTATCAGGGTTTTCAGCATTCTCAAATTTCTTTTCTTCCGCTAAACCGCTTAATACAAAATAATTTACCCAGCCTTGCTCGAAATGGTATATATCATCACTGCCCTTACCTCCTATCCTGTTTGAAGCAAAATAGCCCGAAGTCAACACGGCATCATCATGATTTTTGGGTTTGTACTTTTCTATACTATAGCTGAAATCATCAGCGCCTGAGTTAATCGGATATTTTAAATTTTGCGGCTCTTTCCATGAACTTTTAAACTTGGCAGCTCGGAAAATATCTAATCCGCCCATTCCCGGAAGTCCATTTGAAGAGTAGTATAGATTTCCCATATCATCTATCCATGGAAACATTTCATCGCCTTTAGTATTTATATCAGTTCCTGCATTGAAAGCTGCGCCCCATCCGGTATCAGTTTTAAGGAAATAATATAAATCCTTGCCACCAAATCCTTTGAGTGCATCAGCAGAAACCACCATTAACTTGCCATCACGAGACAATGCAGGATGACCCGCATTTACTGTATCCGGAAAAAGATTTAATTGCTTAGCCTCGACCCATTCGCCATAGGCCTTTCGTGAATAGAAGATATGACAATATTCATTCTTAGCCTGCTTAATCTTTGTATTGGAAGATAAATCAACTGTTTGGCAGCGTGTAAAGAAAATATCATTGCCATTATTTGCAAGATTCATTGTGCCCTCAAAAGAATTCGTATTTATTGTAGAGTCAAAAGGAAATACTTTTCCAAATCCTAACACTTCTTTGTCAGAAGTGAAAAGGTCAGAGTTTTTTTCATTAGTCCACGCATTCAGTTCTTTTCCTTTTGCCTGATCTCTCGATGATGAAAAGTAGATTCTTCCATTATCCCACACAGGAGCAAAATCACATTTAGGTGTATTGAGCGCAGCTATATTCTCAACTGTTATTTTCGATAAAGCTTTCTTCCATTCAATGGCTAACTCACAATTTTTAATTTGATTAGTAGCTTTTATTTTGCTGATGGCATCTACTTTTCCAAGAGTGGTAAATGTTTTGATTGCCTCTTCATGTTGCTCCAATGCCATTTGCATTTTTCCAAGTTTAAGCAGCGCATCAAAAGCGCCTAAATCAGCTGCCTGCTTATACCATTTTTCTGCATTGGCATATTGATTGAATCGGCTGTATGAATCGGCAATTTTTAGAGCTATATCTTTTTTACCTGCAATATCATTAGTAGCTGCAAAGTCTTTCTGAAGCAATAAAGGCGCAAGGCTGTATTGCTTCAACTCGTATGTAGTCTTTCCATCCAGCACTAACTTTCTGGAGCAACCTGAAATCAAAACTGCACAGCAAATAAGGATAATATATCGAGGCATAGTCTTCATCTAATTGCAAACAATATAAAACAAAAAAGTTTTGCGTTTGCACACAAAACTTTTTTTAAAAGAAGAAAAGAGAAAACTAAAAACCATAGCCGCTAAAACTCTCTGTAAACTCATCGGCAGCAAAGTTTGGATTAATTTTAAGATTGCTGTATTCATATCGCTCGAAGCCCCCTTTATCATCGCTCATTTCCTGAAAAATAGGATAAAGTGTTTCCTTGTCAATATATATGGTAGATTTTTTGGCATAAGACGTAGGAATACGAAGTTGCTTGTTACTCAAATCTGATTCAAAATTTTTGACAGATGGATTTTGTTCTACAACCAAACACTCAGGCACTAGTAGTCTTTGTGTAACAGAATAGAGATTATCATTAGCCTGAGTAGTAACAGTAGTATAGGCAAACGTAGGGTCTTCGATTGTTATCTTGTAACACTTTTTGTCCTTGTAAATGACTTCTCCATCATACTTAAATACCTCATCAAATTTTCCATTTGTATCGGCTCTTTTTATTCCTTCTCTAATCAAACGGGTATAAAATAAAAAGCCTGAACTCAGCAATGTGTGATGCTGGTCTTTTGTAAGCATGGAGCTGTATGGATGTAGCGATAAGGTTGGCAAAAATTTACCTGCATTTACACGAATTTTATCTCCATGCGCTCCTTTAGAATAAAGTAACTCGGTTCCTTTATTTGGATCAGATTGCACCTTTGCATAAATCTTCAATGGGCTATAAGTCACCTTTGTAAAAATCTCATTGAGCACCAAACCAGGTTTGCCCTTTATTCTTTCATAACCTTTCATCAAATATTCACAACCCTTGCTTTTAGAAGTGGCTTGAATAGATTTTTCTAATATTTCTCTTGCTTGGTTTTCAGCAGCAAATACTACACTCGATAGTGCCAATAAGGCAACTGTTACTATTTGTTTTCTCATTATAATTTAATACCTATTTTTTTAAAAATAAAACTCATTATCCAAGCCGGACCTATCAGTAAGAACTGAAGGTCTTTTAAAAAAGAAGGTTTCTTGCCTTCAATATTGTGTCCCCAAAACTGAAATATCCAGGCAACAACAAAAGCAATAAAACTGGTGAGCGCAAGATTCAAACCCAAATCAACCTGAATAAAATGACAAATGTATAAACAACCGATTCCATAAATCAGCATACCTACAGATAAGGACTTCGAAAGCAAAAAATAATATACAAATACAGCAACCAACATTACTTTGGCAACTACACCTTCAGTGAGCGGATTGTCTTGCCCGAATGGTATACTATACAGCAATCCTATCACTGTAAAAAAAATGATAGGCACACAAAACCAATGAATTAATTTATTTGTTGGATTCTGATGACTAACTGCATATTCATCGAGCAAATCTGTAATTGTTCTCATGATTATTTATTTTTCTAAATATAGACTATGATTGTATAAAAACAAAAAGCCACGCAAAATGCATGGCTTAAAAATGTTTAAAATGATTTTTTAGTCAGCTATAATAAATTTCTGAGTAGCTGTTTCTTTACCATTAGTAATGTTTATGAAATAAACACCTTGTGGCAAATCAGCTCTTTCCATAGTTATTGTATTCAGTCCTGCAATTACGTTCACTGAAGTGGTACTTACTATTTTACCAATCATATCAATGGTATTGATAGTGAATATACCAGATTTTTCACTCTCAAAAGAAAGCTTAGCAAACTGATTCATCGGATTTGGTTGCACTCTAATTCCTTTTAATGTTTTTGCTGTTTCCGTTAATCCAAGAGGACAGCTTGTCGCAGCAGTGTTTCCTGGATCAGCAGTATTCACAATAGGGCAATTGCCTTGCGCATCTTTCACTCTCACATAATAAGATAATGCAGCCAAATCAGTTGAAACCGGTCCTACTGAAGAAGATGAGCCTGTAAGCCAAGCTAACATTTGTATGTCTAATTTGTATTGACCCGCTACATCAGTAGTTTTACCGGAAATTTGAATACAGCCTAGTTCATTTTTGCTGTATCTCTTTGACACCCTATTTAAAGTTGCAGTTAATCCACAAGGAAGATTACCTATAGAAACAAATTCAATAGAATCAATATCAGCATTTGCAGGTGCAGGTGGAGATGTAACAGCCGCAGGTATTTTAATAGATATAGTTCCTGAATATTGTTGGTTAGGCGTTACACAAGTAAACAGATCATAAGTCGGAGAAAATGACCCGGCTGGTGTATTTTGGTCGGGCGTACAAACCTGAGCAAAAGAAGCAGAGGCTATAGCTGCCGTATAGCAAAGTGATGTAAAGATTTTTTTCATGACGAATTATTTTTAGGGTTTAATTGAGTACAAATTTACACTTAAATATAAATAAACGACCGTTTTTTATCAACAAAAAAAATGGGACACTGAATCTCAGTGTCCCATTTTTTTGAAATTTGATTAACTAATTACTCTATAACAACTCTTCTTGTGATAGAAGATTTGCCGTTTGCGATAGTAAAGAAGTAAACTCCAGCAGCATAACCATTTCTGTTTAGCTTAATGTTGTTTTCTCCGATGTTAGCAACAATCTCAGTGTTATATACTGTAGTTCCTAAGATGTTCGATAAACGAGCTGTGTATTTTTCTTCTTTATCAGCTACAAAGCTTACAGTAGCAGATGAAGTAAGGGGATTTGGCATGATAGACAATGAAGAGATATTTTGAGAAACCTCATCAACACCTGTACAAGATTGACCATTGTATGCAATAAATGCTTGAGTTGAACCTGTTGCACTATCAACTGCAGGGCAAGCTTGTCCTGAGCAGTTTACTCTTACATAATATCTAAGACCAGCCAATGCTTCTACATCTTGCAAAGGCAATGTAGCGATACTTGTTGCAATTGTAGCAATGATTCTAAGTTTATATTGTCCCGGTGCATTTGTACCAAGCACAGTACCTGATACCTCTATACATCCTGTTTGTCCACCATTCCAAGTATTATTTGCCTTGTTAGTTTTCCAGCAAAGACCTTTAGGTAGATTTTCGATGCTATCAATTTTCAATGAGTTGATAGTAAGATTCTGACCGCTTAAGTTGTAAGTTGTAAAGTTTTCGAAATAGATATACTGTGTTCCTGTCCATCCTTTAGAGAAACAGGGTAAGCTGTCAGATACCGGAGTAAGACCAGGTGTTCCACTTGCTGGTTTTGGTGAACAAGATGATGTAAGACCGCATGCCTGCCCGAATGAAGCTACAGAAATAGCTGTTAAAATAGAAAGGGTAAAAATTAATTTTTTCATTTGCGTTTTTTTTTGATTTAATAATTTAACCAAAGCTAATAATTCCTTTTCAAAAAGAAGAAATGTGGATAAAATATAATCTCGTACTTCGCTAAAAACAAAATATGTTGCATACAACTAATGAAGAACATTAATGCTAAGACATATTTAATTAATAATAGTACAACATCATTTTTTGTTTGATTTCTTTTTGATTAACAAAAAAAAACTTTTCTTTAGACTACAATCAAACCAAAACTAACTATTTATGAAAAAGGTATTATTCATTTGCTTTACTATCATTTCCTCTGCTTATTCATTTGCACAAAATGCAATTCTTTCCG
>CANHIG010000093.1 GCA_947461105.1 Bacteroidota bacterium
ATGAATTGGAATTTCAGAAAGCAAAATCCTGATACGTCAACAATAGTTCCTGCTTTCAAAAGTATAGCGGCAGACTGTGAAATTGAATTCAGACTGGCATCTATAGATCCAGATGGAAACTGTACAAGTGGTATTAACAGAATAGCATCTCCATATTCAAATATTGGTGACCATATAATAAAGAATTTGATTCATTGGGATCCATCTAAGTACTTAAACATTTATGTGGTAAAGAAGATTACAAACCTTGCAGGGCATTGCCTCATGCCGGATCAGGCCGCAGCAAAGCCTGAATGGGATGGCATAGTTTTAGGTTATGATTATGTAGGAGATATTGGAGCATCCAGCAAACTTACTTCTGTTGTCTTGTCACATGAAGCTGGGCATTATTTGAATCTCTTTCATATTTGGGGAGGCAATAATGTACCTAATTACTACTATTTACCTGTAGGTCAGGCGAGCAACTGTTCTGTAGGTGATGATGTGCAGGATACTCCTGATACTCAGGGATGGGGTACATGTAAGCTAACAGCCTCTTCATGCGGAAATGTAGTTGATAATGTGCAAAACGCAATGGATTATAGCTATTGTAATTTTATGTTTACGGAAGGTCAGAAGCAACGTATGCGTGCTGCACTTCGCTCTTCTGTAGCTAATCGGGCCAACTTAGTTTCTGCGCAAAATAATCTGGCAACCGGAGTAAATAATCAGGACATTTGTAAAGCTGCTTTTGATGTGAGCCAGCGGGTTGTTTGTTTGAATGATTCAATAACTTTTACGGATAAAAGCTTTACTGCTCCTACAGCTTGGGAATGGGATTTTGCAGATGGGATATTCGGATATGCAAAAAACGCGAAGTATGCTTATGCCTTTGCAGGCGATTTTGATGTGAAACTAAAGGTGACTAAAAATGGTAATGACAAACTTTCCGATCCATTGAAAATACGTGTTCTTTCTCCTTTAGGAAAGACTAATTACACCGATGGTTTTGAATCTTATGCTGATTTCAGCAACACTGATTTATTTCAATATGCTTTGCAAAATAAGTTGTCGTTTCAGTTAAGTAATAATGTGGGTTACAGAAGTGCAAAGTCGCTAAGTCTTAATATGGCAGATAGCACAGAAGCATATTCAGACAAGATTTCATTTGTTTCTCCATTAATTGATTTGAGTGGGAGTGTAGCTCCAGAGTTTTCTTTTCGCTACGCATACAATCAGTTCAAGAGAAGCGATGATGATGCATTGGAAATTTTCATTTCAAAAGATTGTGGAAGAACATGGCAAAGCAGAAAAAAACTAACAGGCAGTACTTTTATAACAGACTCAACTTATACTGCCGGATCAGCATGGTCGCCAACAGATACTTCTCAATGGGGCAGAACATCCTTTACTATACCTGTAACTCATCTTGTAAGCAATTTTCTTTTTAAAGTGGAATACACAAATTACTTTGGTAAAGCACTGTACATTGATAACATAAATGTTGATACGGTAGATTTCAATGGTATACTTAAGAATGAAGTAGAGCATGTGACACTTTCACCCAATCCAACAAATAATGTTTTGAATATTAGTGGGGATATCCAAGGAATGCAACTAACTGTGATAGATGTAAACGGGAAAATAGTTTTTGCAAAAAAGAACACAACCGATAACGAAAGCATTGATGTGTCAGTGTTTCAAAGTGGCATTTATATGATGATTTTGGAAAATGAAAGATACTTCTCCAGAAAGCGCTTTGTTAAGTATTGAAAAGTAAGAAATACTTAATTCGAATTGGAAATTTTGCGATTTAGAAAAGCGATAATAGCTGTTGTGTCATCAGGATTAAACCAATTGATATTTTCTGTTTTTTTAAACCAAGTCATTTGTCGCTTGGCGTAGTTTCTGGTATTTTGTTTAATAAGTTCTATTGCTTTTGATTCGGATATTTTGCCTTCAAAACAATCAAACCATTCTTTATAACCTACTGTTTGCAATGCAAGCTGTTCTTTGAAAGACATAAGTTTTATTGCTTCTTCTTTCAGTCCTGAGTGAATCATTTCATCTACCCTATGGTTAATTTTTTCATACAGCGTTTCTCTGTTTAGTTCGGTTCCGATATAAATCGGATTGAAGCTTCTTGCCTTTTTATTTCCCTTGTTCAGCTCACTCATTTTTTTGCCTGATGAAAAAATTAATTCCAGTGCTCGGGATAGCCGTCTTGGATTTTGGATGTCTATGGATGCATAATAGCTCGCATCCAGATGCTCCAAGCTTTGTTGCATCTCAGTAATAGTCATCGCTCTTACTTTATTTCTTATAGAATCTGGAATTTCAATTTTTTCGTCTAAGCCTTCAGTTACAGCCTTTATGTATAATCCAGATCCGCCACAAAGAATGGCTACATCTTTTTCTTTGAAATATGCATCGAGCGCAGCTATCATTTCTTTTTCAAATGCCCCTGCGGTATAGCTCTCGCTTATACTTTTGTTATTAATGAAATAGTGTGGAACCTCTGATAATTCTGATTGGCTGGGTTTGGCAGTACCAATGTTCATTTGTTGGAAGAATTGCCGCGCATCAGCAGAAAATATGGATGCATCAAAATAGTTTGCCAAAGTAATGGAAAGCCTTGTTTTTCCTGAGGCAGTCGGTCCGCAGACAACTATGAGTGTTTTATTTCCCATCACTCACAACTCTTAGTCCTAGCTTTTTCCCAAGTTCAAGCATCATTTGATATGCTTCATCAAAGTCATTTTTGATATGACCTTCCAAAATCGCTTCTTTGATTTCTTCTTTTATAGTGCCAATCTCTGAAGATGGTTTTATACCAAAGGTTTTCATGATTAATTCTCCGCTTATTGGTGGCTGGAAATTTCTGATTTTATCGTTCTCTTCTACTTCTTTAAGCTTTTGTTTTACTATTTCAAACTTCAGCAGATAGCGTTCTTTTTTTTGCTTATTTTTTGAAGTGATATCTGCTTCACACAGTTTCATTAAGTTCTCTAAATCATCACCGCTCTCAAGCAATAATCTTCGAAGCGCAGAGTCCGTTATTTCTTCTTTTGTAAGTGCGATCGGTCTGAGGTGGAGGTATACTAATTTCTGGACCAGTTTGCATTCTGCATATAGAGGAAGTTTCATTCTTTTAAAAATATTATACACCATTCTTGCGCCCACTACTTCATGGCCATGAAAAGACCATCCATTTCTGGGGTCAAATTTCTTGGTTTGTGGTTTCGCAATATCGTGAAGTATAGCAGCCCAGCGCACCCAAAGGTCGTCAGTCGTTTTTGTGATATTATCTAATACTTGCAAGGTGTGGAAAAAGTTGTCTTTGTGGCTCTTGTCATCCACTGTTTCTGTACCTTTCAATAAACAAAACTCAGGAAAAATAATATCCAGAAGTCCCACCTGATCAAGAAGTATAAAGCCTATAGATGGCTTGGGGGAAAGAATAATTTTGTTGAGTTCAGTTGAAATACGTTCTTGCGAAATGATATTAATGCGTCCTTTGTTACGAGCAATTGCTTGCAGTGTTTGTTCTTCAATCACAAAATCCAGTTGAGTTGCAAATCTGATAGCTCGCATCATTCGAAGCGGGTCATCAGAGAATGTAATATCTGGATCTAGCGGAGTACGGATTATCTTGTCCTCTAAATCCTTTATTCCTCCGAAGGGGTCAATCAGTGTTCCGTAATTTTCTTTGTTTAATGAAATTGCCAATGCATTAATTGTAAAGTCTCTTCGGTTTTGATCGTCATTCAGTGTGCCTTTTTCTACAATAGGTTTGCGTGAATCTCTGTTATATGATTCTTTTCTGGCACCCACAAATTCTATGTCGAGGTCATCATACTTAAATTGTGCGGTACCGAAGTTTTTGAAATAATTGACTTGTATTTTGGGATTGAGAATTGCCGCTGCTTCTTTGGCTAACTCAATACCACTGCCTACACACACAAAGTCAATGTCTTTTGAATTTCTTTTCAGTAAAATATCACGAACATATCCTCCAACAACATAGGTAGGGTAGGAGCATTTATCTCCTGCGCTTCCTATAGCTTTAAAGACTTTATGTTGCAGTTGTTCTGAAAAATTCATGAAAGGTATTTGCAGATAATATTAAACAGATACGTTGTGCTCTCTCAAAGCGTTATTCAGTGACGTTTTCAAATCTGTTGATTCCTTTCTTTTTCCAATGATTAAGGCACAAGGAACTTGATAATCACCAGCAGGAAATTTTTTGGTATAGCTACCCGGAATCACAACAGAGCGTTCAGGTACATAACCTTTGTATTCTTTTGCTTCTGATTCGGTCACATCTATTATTTTGGTTGACATTGTAAGCACCACGTTTGCGCCCAAAACTGCTTCTTTCCCCACTCTAACGCCTTCCACTACTATACATCGAGAACCAATGAAGCAGTTATCTTCAATTATAACAGGGGCTGCCTGTACCGGTTCTAAAACACCACCTATTCCTACTCCACCACTCAGGTGTACGTTTTTCCCTATCTGGGCACATGATCCCACCGTTGCCCAAGTATCTACCATAGTGCCTTCATCCACGTATGCGCCAATATTCACATAAGAAGGCATCATAATAACTCCTTTTGCCAAATAAGCACCATAGCGGGCAATGGCATGAGGAACAACTCTCACACCAAGTTCTTTGTAGTTTCTTTTGAGTGCCATTTTATCGTGAAATTCCATTGGTCCTACCTCTAGTGTTTCCATTTTTCTTGTAGGAAAATAAAGGATTACAGCTTTCTTTATCCAATCATTTACTATCCATCCCGTTTCATTTGGCTCTGCTACTCGAATTATGCCTTTATCTAATAAGTCAATAACCCGCTCTATAGCATTTATAGTTGATGCTTCCTCAAGCAATGTTCTATTTTCCCAGGCAGCTTCAATTTTGTTTTTTAATTCGTTCATTTTTTCGTTGAGTTATTTAACTTTAAAATGTTTTACGCACAAATAAAACAATTAACTATGAAAAAAGTCTTATCATTTCTTATTGTGTTTTCATGTATTGTTATAAAAGCTGATGCTCAGATTTTCATGAATACCGGCAAGAAGAGCATGGAAAAAATGAAAGAAGACGCGTCTGTTGAAAAAGCAAAATCGGATAGCATAGCCAGAGTAGCTGCTAAGGCTGCGGCAATTGAAGCTGCAAAAAAACAACAAGCTCTGGTAACCAAACCTGCAACTCCTGTAAAAGCTGATCAACAGGCGACAACTAAACCAGCTGCTATAGCAAAACCTACAACAACAAAACCAGAACAACCTGCAGCGTCTAAACCAGTACCTGCTTCTAAACCTAAAAAAAGTGTAGCATCAAAATCTGTTGAAATACCTGCTGCACCTGTAAAGGCTGCTGTAGCAAAAGAGGTTCCGCCTGTTGAGCGCCCATCATTTGCAGAAGCTGGAAAATGTTATGCGAAATCTACTTCTCCTGATAAATTTGAGGTGGTAGAAGAAATGGTAATAGATAAACCAGCTTCAGTAAAAACAAAGTTAATTCCGGCAAAGTACAAGTTAGTTAGTGATACAATTGTTATTACTCCTGCTACTGTGAAATATGTTGGTGGAAAAATCACTTACGAAACCATTACTCAGGATGTTTTGGTTATGCCTGACACTTTCAAATGGGTTCGTATGAAATATGACTCAACATGTGTATCGAAAAATCCTGACGATTGCAATGTGTTAGTTTATAAATTTTATCCTGCTGTTTACAAGAAGGTTTCGAAAAAAAATCAGAAACCATCTTCTGAAACTAAAGAAGTTCCTGTTCCGGCTGTTTATAAAGTAATTCAAAAGAAGGTGATAGCTGAGCCTGCACGCGAAGAAAAGGAAGAGATTCAACCTACATACAAAAAACTAATGAGAAAACAGTTGGTTTATAAAGGAGGTGATGCTGAGTGGAAAGAAATACTTTGTGATAAAGATGTTACAAAGGATAGAGTTTTATTTATTCAAAAAGCATTAAGAGCTGCCGGGTATGAGGCAGGAACACCTGATGGAAACATGGGTGCTCAAACTAAAATTGCTTTGATGAAATATCAGAGAGATCGCTCGTTACCTATAGGCAATCTGGATGTAGAAACTTTAAATGCACTAGGCGTTAAGTAAATCTGATATGATTTCATGAAGGCATGAGTGAGAAGTCCATTCATGCCTTTTTTATTTGTCTAAAGCCTAATGGTGCTTTAGAAAAGGAATCATTATTACTATAATCTAGAGCTATAATTAAAAGTGAAATCCAGAACGTTTATTGTCAAATGTTTACACCGCGAAATAAAAAAGGGTTTCAGAAATCTTTGAAACCCTTTTCTTTATTAGTGTGGGAGCTACAGGGTTCGAACCTGTGACCCTCTGCTTGTAAGGCAGATGCTCTGAACCAGCTGAGCTAAGCTCCCTTACGGGAATGCAAATCTAAAATCGCTTTCCATTTTTTCAAATTTTTGCTTCACTTTTTATTCTGTTTCAATGAAAAGTAGCGATTCCATTGATACATCCTGCATAAAAACAAACTGCCTAAACTCATCTTTACTCAATTTCGATAAAAAGTTAATGCTGTTTTCTGTTCTTTCCCAAAGTTGATTTGCCGGATAAAGTCCAGCATAGATGGCTGTGATTTGTTGAATAGCCGTTTCCTGATTTCTTTTTTCAGCTTTTATAATCTTGCCTTGAATATTATCAAGTCCGTTTAAGCTCTTTTGTAATTCAGATTTTATACTTGATTCCAAGGTCGGGTCAATACTTTTTACCTTCAGTATAAGAGTTTCATATATTTGCTTTAGTGCATCTTTTTCTGTATTGATGGCTAAATCTGTACTTGAATTTTGCTTTATCCATGATGTAATGACCTTATCTTTTGCTTGTAGCAGTTCCTCAAAAGTTAAACCTAGTTTTTCGAGCTTTGTCACCTGATTTTTCCTTAAAGTATTGACTAGTGGTCTGTGTGCCAACATCGGAAACGGCACTTTATAGAAATCAAAAAGGGGCTTTTGTTCAAGCCAGTAACTGACTTCTCCTCCACCTCCCACAAAACAAATATTCGGCAAAACAACTTCCTGAAACAATGGTCGAAACATCACATTCGGACTAAATTTTTCTGGATTGTTTTCAATAAATTGATGGATATTTTCTTTAGTAGCTATGAAATTCTCATTTGTTGTTTCATAGCCTCGATCTGTTCTTATGATTCGCTCACGGCTATTTTCGCTCAGAAAGAAAAAATTAATTGGTCTTGGTCTTGCCTGAGCGTGGTAATTAGCCTCCAGCCAATTTATCTGATTTGCCAATTCGGATTCGGCTCTGCCGTTTTTTAGCTCATCCACTATAAATGGGATAAATAGCTCTTTTAACTTCTTTTCGTTTTGGTCAAGAACCACCAAACCAAAATCCTCAAAGATTTCATTAACTAATGACTGTGTAAGCTGACCAAAGTTTTCTAAAATGTTTATGTGGTTCTCAACAAATGAAATAAGAGGATTGTCTTGTCCTGCAATGATTTTAAACGCTTCTATTGACTTATCAAGACCCTCCAAACCGAATTTTCCAATTGCACCGCTGTAGTTATTCTCCCATTCTATTTTCTTATCTCCGATGAAGGTGTGGCAAAGTTCTTCTTTATCGTGGTCTTCGCTACCCATCCAGAAAACCGGAACAAAATTGTATTCCGGAAATTGCTCCTTACATTTTTTTGCAGCGGTTATGGTTGCCGATATTTTCACCAAATTATAAACCGGACCGAGAAACAAACACGGCTGATGTGCAGCTGTAATGGTAAAGGTATTTTCATCCAGCAAAAGGGCTATGTTTTCTTTTACTAAAGATGTAGTTGTAATTTTTGAATACTGGTCATTAAGCACATCAACCAATACTTTTCTGTTGGTTCTCTGTGTGCGCTTTTGCTCAATTGCAGATTCAACATTTTCTAAAGCAAATTTGAAAGAATAAAGATGACGCAAAGACTCTTTCTCATCAAGGAAATCTTTAATCAACTTAGGTACAAAATCAATTCCTTTTAAAGGCAATTGCTTTACAACATTCAAACTCATCTTTTCAATTTAGAATGGCAGCTTAAATCCTTTCACCGCATCTTTAGCCTTTTCAGTTACTCCGTTTTTTATTTTATCAGCTTCTTCTTTGGCTCTTTGTTCAGCTTGCTGCTTCAATTTTTGCGCTTCCTCTTCAGCTTTCTGTTTTGATGCATCCATTTGTTTCCTGGCTTCTTCTTCAGCTTTTACTTTCAAATCGTTCACTGCATTGTTCAGCATATCTTTCGCGCTGCCGCTTCCTCCACTGCCTACTTTAGCAAGCTTCACAGTTGGTTTAGTCATTGTGCCGCCAATGTTCAAAAATAAACTTAGCACATCAGGCATTTTCAGATTTACTCCCGGAATTTTCGGCATCATTCCTGTTAGATAGCTTGTAGCTCCGCCCAATTCACTGCTCGGCACATCGAAGCGCGCAATATAATCTATGCTCTGATCAAAACCGTTTTTCCCTCCAAGATTCACATTGTAGCCATTGCCAAATTTGATGTCAGTAGGTTCCACATTCACTTTGCCGTCTTTGATTTTCAGCATCGTCCAGGCATTATTAATCGAAAGATTTTTGAGAGAAGATACTTTCGTTACTTCTGCAATCTTTTCCAAGATTGGAAGTCCTACAACTCTTGCAGTAACAATCTCCACTTTCCCTTCACCCTGAAGCGAGTTGTAATCTAAATCCATATTTTCATCAAGCGAGCCGCTGCCTTTCAAATCAGAAGAAAAATTACCATCGGTATATTTCATGATAGGTGCAATTTTTTCAGCAATGCCCACCATGTTGTAAGTTTGTTTGAAATCAAAGTTTTTGATGTCGTAGTTGAAAGTTACTTTTGGAGTAGCTGATTTTACTGTAGAGTAACTTGCTGTGATATTTGCACTGCCGCCAAGTGCGTTGGCAAAAAGATTATTCAGGAAAATCGTTTCATGTTTCACTTTCACATTACCGCTCACATTTGCCAGATTGATTTTGTCATAAAGTATTTTGCCGAATTTGGCATTGGCATCTAAATCAATATGCGAAGGAACCTGAAAGTATTTGCCGCTTTCAGTTTTAGTTTCTTCGGCTTTGACTTTTTCATCTTTTTGCAGCCACTCATTCGCATCAAAATAATTGCAGTTCAGATTCACTCGACCTATCAAATCGCCCTGATTAAAAGAATATGCAATGAAATTATCCAGCGTTCCGCTCATCTGATAATCGCTCTTTCCGATTTTTGCTGTTAGGTTTTGCAGCGTGATGTTTTGCGGATTGAAAGTCATCTTAATATCGCTCACATTAATCGGCATTGGAGTTTCGTTACTTTCATAAACAAGATTCGATACCAAAAGATTTCCATCTGCTTTAATTGCATTGAAATTCTTCTTGTCCACATCGCTCTTTCTACCGTTGAATCTCAAATCTGCATTTACCATGCCTTGCAATTTTTTGACGCCTTCGAGCGGA
>CANHIG010000094.1 GCA_947461105.1 Bacteroidota bacterium
ATAGCCTGAAGCATGTAGTTGCAGATTTGGAGTTGCTACTCGGCAAAAAGGTGGCATTTGCTGCTGATTGTATATCTGATGAAGCATTTGGTCTTAGTAAATCACTGGCTGCGGGTGAGGTGTTATTGCTGGAGAATCTGCGCTTCTACAAAGAAGAAGAGAAAGGCGATGCGCCATTTGCAGAAAAGCTGGCAAAGCATGGTGATATATACGTGAATGATGCATTTGGCACAGCGCATCGGGCGCATGCTTCCACTACCATAGTTGCCAATTACTTTACTGCGGAAAATAAATGCCTGGGTATGCTGATGGCTGCGGAGGTGGCTAATGCGCAGCGGGTTTACCTGAAAGCAGAAAAGCCCTTCACTGCAATTATCGGTGGAGCTAAGGTTTCAGACAAAATTTTAATTATTGAAAATCTGCTCGACAAAGCAGACAACGTACTGATTGGCGGAGGGATGAGTTACACCTTTCTGAAAGCACTCGGACATCCCATCGGCAAATCTCTTTGTGAAGAGGATAAGCTGGATGTGGCGTTGGAAGTGTTGCAGCGAGCCAAAGAAAAGGGCGTAAATTTTATTTTGCCGGTAGATCATATTGTGGCAGATGCATTCAGCAATGATGCCAACACCAGGGAATGTGCCGTAACTGACACTCCTGATGGGTGGATGGGGTTAGACTTGGGCGAAAAATCAATACAGCAGTATAAAGAGGCCATCCTTTCATCAAAAACAATTTTATGGAACGGTCCTATGGGTGTTTTTGAGATGGATAAATTCAAAAATGGCACAGTAGCCATTGCCAAAGCAGTTGCGGAGGCTACAGCACAGGGCGCTTTCTCACTGGTGGGTGGTGGAGATTCGGTGGCAGCGGTCAATCAATTTGGCTTGGCAGACAAAGTAAGCTTTGTTTCCACTGGTGGAGGTGCCTTATTGGAGCTTTTTGAGGGCAAAGTGCTACCCGGTGTAAAAGCTTTAGAGCAATAGTTTATGTTTTTTTAAATAAAAATTTATTTTTCCGTACAATAAACAAACCATATGAAATCAAAACTTACCCTTATTTGCTTTTTAGCAATATGTTTTTTCAACAATTCGGATGCTCAGAACAGTAAAACCCCTTGGTTGGTTGCTTATGGTTTGAGCGGTCCTCAGTTTACGATTGGTGATCAGGCTTTTTATAAAGAATATTTTAATGCTAAGAACTGGAACATTCTTCCCAGTGTGCATTTGAAAGTTGGTCGTAATATCAAATACGGCTTTTCAGCACAAACTTCTTTTAGTACAGCTTATGCAACAAGACGCCCTCAGGAGTCCAAGAACGAAAAATTGTTTCTTGACTGGGATTTGAATATCAAGTACAGCTTTGCTAACGGATATATTTTGAAAGAAAAATGCTTTTTTGACCCGTATATCGTATTGGGTGGCGGTATGAACTATTCTTTTGGAAAGTTCAGAGGCGATGTGGATTTAGGAGCAGGAGTGAATATCTGGGTATTGAAACATTTTGGTTTCTTTATTCAGGCGTCTTACAACTTTGTTCCAAATGCATTTGATGCATCTAACAGAGAATCTTTCCACGGATACATGCACCATACAATGGGGGTCGTTGCTAGATTTGGTAAAGGAAAAAATGACGATAAAGACGGAGATGGCATAGTGGATAAAGAAGACAGATGTCCTGATGTTCCCGGTAAAAAAGCAAATAAAGGTTGCCCGGACTCTGATGGCGATGGTGTAGTAGATGTTGAAGACCTATGTCCTAATCTTGCAGGTTTGGTAGTATTCTCAGGCTGTCCTGATACAGACGGTGATGGTATAGTAGATGGCTCTGATGAGTGTCCTACTGTTGCCGGTCATGCATTGACTGATGGTTGTCCTGATGTCGATGGGGATGGCATTCGCGATAAAGATGATGTATGTCCTACTGTTGCAGGTTTTGCTGCTTTGAAAGGTTGCCCGGATAGCGATGCAGATGGTATTGCTGATGCAGAAGATAAATGTCCTCAACAAGCAGGTCCTTCTTCGAATGATGGTTGCCCTGAAGTTAAAGTTCCTGTGGCAGAAAAACCTGTAGTAGCAGAGAAACATGTGGTAGTTGAAAAACCGGTTGTTGTTGAAAAACAAAAAGTACAGGAGCGATTGAGCGCAATTTCAAAAACTATCGAATTTGCATCAAGCAGTGCAGCTATCAGATCAGTTGATGTTAAAGATTTGAACGAAGTAGTTGCATTGATGAAGAAAAATCCTAATTTGAAACTTTCTCTTGAAGGTCACGCTGATAACACAGGAAATGCAAGCAACAACGTAGAGCTTTCTGTGAAGAGAGCAGTAGCGGTTTATGATTACCTGACTTCAAAAGGTATATCAGGCGACAGATTGACCATCATTTCAGGGTTCGGTGCTGCAAAACCAGTGAGCACAAATGATACCCCTGATGGTCGTCAGCACAATAGAAGAGTAGAGCTTACTGTTGACTAATAGTTTGCCTGCATTCCGATATGAACGAAATAGAATTCCAAATTAGTGGAGCATATATTCAGCTCAATCAGTTGCTAAAAGCAATTGGTTGGGCTGAATCCGGTTCTGAGGCTAACCTACTGATAGATCAGGGCAAGGTGAAAGTGAATGGCAAAGTAGAATTAAGAAGGAGAAACAAGATTATGCCGGGATTTAAGGTTCAGTATGGAGAGGAAAAGGTTAGTATTACCAATTAATTTGTGTCAACAGACACTACCTTCCACTTTCCTGCAAAACAGATTCCATGCAAACACCATTAACAATAATCATAGATAATCTCGGTTCTCCTGACGCTGCTGTTCAGATGGGTTTCTATACCAGAGAAAATAAATTCTTGGATACCAAAGACCAGTTTCGACAATATACTTTTATTCCAAATGGGAAAGTGTTGACTGCTGAAATAACCGATTTGCCATATGGAGCATACGCAATCGCCATGTTTCAGGATTTGAAAGGCAAAGGAAAAATAGCGAGAAATATCATCGGTATTCCTACCGACCCTTATGCCTTTTCAAACAATTTTAGGCCTGTTTTGAAAGCGCCTAAATTTGATGAGTGTTGTTTTGATTATGATGCGGAAAGCAATATGCTGAAAATCTCTATGATAAGATAGGTTAGATTTTGTTAGCCTTAGGTAGTATAAATCGGCAACTCATTAAATTCCTCAGCCTCTTTTTCTTCTAGCAATAAATCCTTTACCGCAAAAAGCATGGCTTTGTTTGAAGTAAAGAGTTCGCGATTAAAGTTGATGACTATCGTCCAATCAGTATCTTCCAGTTTTGCCTGTTGTGCGTCTTTGTAAAAGCCATTCAATGCAGCATTATAGTTGCTTTCAATGCTATCGTATATGTCATGCAATGTTTTGAAATCAGCCTTTTTCGGAAACTGAGTGGCAGTGGCAAACTGGGTATACAAATCGGATACTTCTTTCTTATGAGTTATAAAAAAGTCGAACTTTATGTCTTTGGAAGAGCGCTTCAGATTATTGATGTTCCCTGCAATGTCTTTCATGCTCTTCACGGAGTGCATGGAGCTGCGAACGGCTGAGATAAGTTGATTTAAAGAAGTGTCTTGCTCTTCCTTTAGCTTTTCGCGCAATGTGATATAAAATGCCTGTAATTCGCCTTGCAACTGCCTTAAAAACTCGTATTGTTCCTCCTGAGTTTTTGACAGAAATTCCCTCTTCTCATTGATGTGTTTAAATTCCTTATGCTTTTCCAGCAGTTGAGTATCAACTTCAAATAATGTTAGATTGAAAAGCATGGAATTGTGGATGAAGTACTCCGTTTCTCTTCTGAATAAATCGAGAGAGGATTCAGTTTCCGCAATATTTGCATGATTGATAAAAGCTGCTGCTGAAGCATCTGTGTCTTTGAAAAACTTCTCGAGGAATTTTGCAAAATAATCCAGAAACGGTAAAAAAATAATGATGCCTATTGTGTTTACTAATGTTGAAAAAGTAACCAAACCAATCAAAGGGTCTTTGATATTGAAAACATGAGTAATCAAAAGTAAGAGTTGCCTGATAAAAGCAAATGCAAAAATGGTGAGGAAAATATTGAAAAAAACATTTCCCATTACAACACGTTTTTTAGAAGCATTGCCTCCTATAGCTCCCAACATAATTTTGATTGTTGTACCCGTCTCTGAGCCTAAGACTATAGTAGCCGCCTGAGGGAAACCAATTGCTCCGGCATGAAGTGCGCTTAGTGTGAGTGCCATAGTCACTGAGCTGGACTGCACAATCAGTGTGATTAAAAATCCGATGATGAGGAAAAAAATCAAAGACATTTCTGAGTATGAGGTGAAGTCAAAAGACTTTACCTGCGCTTCCATAGCTGTTTTCATAAATGCAAGCCCTATTAAAAGCAAGCCGAAGCCAAATAGAAAATACGAAATGTACTTCAGCGATTTTTTGTTGCCAAAAAGAATAAGTAAAAGCCCTCCTATGAATACGGCAGGATAGGCAATCACTTCTATATTGAATTTGAATCCCAGTGTAGCAACCAGCCAGCTATCGAGGGTTGTGCCTAAATTTGCACCAAGAATAATTGCCATAGCATTTTTCATGGTGAATACTCCTGCCCCTACAAATGCAAGCACCATAAGCGAAACAAGCGAACTGCTTTGAAGCATTCCGGTTATCACAGCTCCGCCAGCTACTGCCCCAATAGTATTTTTAGTAATTCGCTGTAGAAATATTTTAAAATTTCTACCCGAAAGATTTTTTAGTGATTCCTCGATGAGGTACATGGCAAAAAGAAACAGACCTATTCCGCCAAAGAGTTTTAGAATGCTTATGAAGATTTCCATATCTTTTTGAACCAGCCTTTTACTTTTTTAATTATGCCTTTGCTCTCGTCATCTGTACCGAGCTCTCCCATCAGGAATCCGTATGGTTTTAATGGCTCGATATGGTCACTTACGATTTTTAATATGGCTGTTATAGGAATTGCAAGGATAATACCAGGTATGCCCCAAACTAATTCACCCAGAACCAATGCGATAATGGTGAATAGGGGATTGATTTTCACCTGAGGTCCTAAAATTAATGGTTCCAGTACCCAGCCTTGTATAAATTGAACGACTCCGTATGTAATCACTATACCACCAAGCATGGGAACGCTCGCACCATGAACGGCTGAAACCAAAACAGTCAGGGATGTTCCTGTAATATTTCCTATGAATGGCACTATTTCAAACAGGCCGCAAAGCACAGCAAAGAAGATTGGATTTTTTACACCTACTATGGAGAATCCAATAGCATACATAACCCATAGACACACTATCATTTTTGCTAACCCAACCAGATATTGTTGAGACACGTTGGTTGCACTACGGATTATATGTTCCAGTTCTTTTTTCTGACCCTCAGAGGCGAGTTTCAATATGAAATTTCTGATGTGTGTGCGATAGTAAAGAAATAGAAAAACATAAACCAGCATCAATAGAAAATTTCCAATGATAGTTATCGCAGAACCTGCTATACTTGATACAAAGTAGGTAGCATTAGACTGCTGATCTTTCAGGATTTCTGTTTGCTTTTCAGGAGAAATGCCGATGTGATTGAAGATAAACTCTTCAGTTGTATCAATAAATTGAATGGCTTTTTGTTTGATTAATGTAATGTCGTTGGTGAGTTCTGCTATTTGCCAGCCAAGTAGCGCAAATACGCCTATTGTGGCAAGAACCAATATCAAAACACAAATGAAACTTGCTAAAAATCTGGGTGTCTTTTTGCTTTCCATCCATTTGCTAAACGGTAAAAATAGTGTTGCTAAGATGGCGCCTAAAATCATTGGCATCAGAAAGCCCTTTGCAAAGTTCAGCCCTGCAAAAACCAGAAAAAGAATTAATAGTTTTTTTATGATTGAGGTAGAGTTAATAGTCATTTTGAGGGATAGGAAGGTTTCATCAAAATTAATCATTTTAAAATGGCTAAACGGTTTTGATAATGAGTTTAGTCATTTAGTAAAGGAACCGAAACGGAAATAATTAAAGTTGAAAATAAAAACTACATAAGAACTCCCGCCAGCGAGGCAGACATATAAGAAGCCAGTGTGCCACACAATAATGCTTTCAGGCCTAATTTAGCTAAATCTGCTCTTCTTCCAGGTGCAAGCTCTCCAATGCCACCAATCTGAATGCCCACAGAGGAAAAATTAGCAAAACCGCAAAGTGCAAAACTGGCAATAGCAAGACCTTTTGGGGTAAGCGTATCTTTCATTGAAGTGAGATTGAGATAAGCAACAAATTCATTAATAGTTAGCTTCTGTCCCATCATTGTAGCTACTGAGGTCACATCTACCTGAGGTACCCCCATTGCAAAGGCTAATGGCCAAAAAATCCATCCAAAAATCTGATTTAAACTTAATGCAGGATTAATCATGCCAAGCAGGAAATTAATCAATGCAATCAAACCTATAAATCCAATAAGCATAGCTATCACATTGATGGATATTTTCATTCCATCACTCGCTCCATGTGAAATAGCATCAATCAAACTGCCATAGTTGCTTTTCACATCTATAGAAACTTTCCCCTTAGTTTGAGACTCTTCTGTTTCGGGATAAACGATTTTAGAAATTACTAATGCTCCAGGAGCAGCCATTAAACTAGCAGCAATAAGATATTCCGCAGGAACACCCATGTTTACATACACAATTAAAATTCCTCCGGCAATACATGCCATACTCCCTGCCATTGAAGCCAATAACTCGCTTTTTGTCATGCCATCCAAATATGGGCGAATCATTACCTGAGCTTCCACTTGACCAACAAATGCAGATGCTACATTTGATAATGCTTCTGCTCCACTTGCCTGCATAATAAAATGTACTCCACGCGCTACCAAAGCCACAATGCGTTGCATCACTCCAATATGATAAAAGATTGCAACTAAAACACAAACGAGAATAATGGTAGCTGGAATATTAAATGCAAAAATGAAAGCGTTAGGCCCGCCAAATACTTTAGAAGCTTCTGCCGGGTTAGGCAAAACATTGCCAAAAACAAATTTTGCGCCTTCGCGGGCAAATTGTTCTATCTTCTCCATCCCATGGCCAATTGCCTGAAAAAACTTTGTTACAATCGGCACTTTTAAAATCACAATAGCTAAAACTAATTGTAGCCCAAGTCCACTGAGAACCAAGCGATAATTAATCGCTTTTCTGTTGTTGGAAAATAAAAATGCAATACCAAGTATAAGTGCAATGCCTAGTAATCCGGTGAATCTTTCCATTTAGTTTGGTTTGTTACTGCAATGTAAAATTTTTATTTGATTCGGGCATGTAATGGAAAATGACTTTGCGAGGAGACCCGCTTATTGAGCTTGTCGAAATGAGCCTGACTAAGCAATCTCATTTCAGTATGGTACGTCATTGCGAAGCAAAGCAACAATATACAATTGAGATTGCTTCGGTCGAAGACTCACTCGCAAAGACGGAATATTACAAATGTATAACCTCCCCAAAAGCCGCAGCAGCAGCTTCCATAATGGCTTCACTCATTGTAGGGTGAGGATGAACAGACTTGATGATTTCATGACCTGTGGTTTCTAATTTTCTTGCTACCACCACCTCTGCAATCATTTCCGTAACATTTGCGCCCACCATGTGTGCCCCAAGCCATTCGCCATACTTCGCATCAAAAATCACCTTCACAAAGCCGTCTTTTGCTCCACTCGCAGAAGCTTTTCCAGATGCCGAAAATGGAAACTTTCCTATTTTCAATTCATAGCCTTTTGCTTTGGCTTCTTCTTCAGTTAAACCTACAGAAGCTATTTCAGGCCAACAATAAGTACAGCTTGGAATATTACCATAATCAATTGGCTCAGGTTTGTGTCCTGCAATTTTTTCTACACAAGTAATTCCCTCTGCGGAAGCCATGTGTGCCAGAGCGGGGCCTTTCACAATATCCCCAATGGCATAAACTCCAGGGACATTAGTTTGATAATAATCATCAACGGTTACCAATCCTTTATCTGTTTTGATGCCTACTTCTTCCAAACCAAGTCCTTCGATATTTGTGGCAATACCAACCGCGGAAAGCACTACATCTACCTCTACTGATTCTGTCCCTGTTTTTGTTTTCAGACTCACCAATGCTTTGCCATTCTTCACTTCTACTTTTTCTACTGAGGTAGCCGTCTTGATTTGAATGCCTTTTTTCTTCATGATTTTCTCCATCTCTTTGCTCACATCAGCATCTTCGCGAGGGAGAATTTTATCCATAAATTCCACCACGGTTACTTGAGTTCCAAGTGTGTTATAAAAGTATGCGAATTCCATTCCGATTGCACCTGAACCCATTACCAGCAATGATTTCGGTTGAGTAGGAAGTGTCATCGCTTCGCGATAACCGATTACTACTTTGCCGTCTTGTTTGATATTAGGCAACTCGCGAGACCTAGCACCTGTAGCGAGAATCGTATGTTTGGCTTTGTATTCTGTTTTTTTACCTGTAGCGTCTATCACCTCAGTTATGCCACCTTTTTTGATTTTCCCTGTTCCGTTGAGCACATCAATTTTATTTTTCTTCATCAAAAACTGTATGCCTTTGCTCATTCCGTCAGCTACTCCACGGCTTCTTGAAATTACTTTTGTGAAATCAACTTTAGGCGTTCCAACTTCAATGCCATAGTCTGCTGCATGATTCAGATATTCAAAAACCTGTGCCGATTTCAACAATGCTTTCGTAGGGATACAACCCCAATTTAGACAAACTCCGCCAAGACTCTCTTTTTCCACAATGGCTGTTTTCAATCCAAGTTGGGCTGCTCTAATCGCTGCTACGTATCCTCCGGGTCCGCTTCCGATTAATATCAAGTCGTAATTCATGGTAGTTTAGTTTGATTGCAAGATAATTTTTTTCGGAGAAAAGGGAAGGCGGATTATTTATGAGCACTATGCAGTTAGATTTATGGCATAATCAAATATCAAATAGCCGCAAATAATTTTTCAGATAATTATCCCTTATATCCAAATTTTTTCAAATCTAATTCATTGTTTCTCCAACCATCACGTACTTTTACAAACAAATCAAGAAAAACTTTTTTATCTAAAAACGCTTC
>CANHIG010000095.1 GCA_947461105.1 Bacteroidota bacterium
AATCATAAACTGGCTCACAGAAGTATTGAAAGACATTTTTTCAATATCCTCTCTAATCTTTTTGATGCACTTGTGTAATGCTTTCAGTTCCTTATCGGTTGGCGCTTCATCAGAAATCTTAGGCGGAACACTCTTGAAGCCCTCTCCTTCGGGGAGGATTTGGGTGGGGTAGAACAAGCGCCAGAATTTTCTCAGAAAGTTTGACACTCCGCTGATTCCTTTATCATCCCATGGCTTAGACTGCTCAATCGGCCCTAAGAACATTTCAAACATTCGGAAGCAGTCTGCTCCATACTGAGCAATAACATCGTCAGGATTGACAACATTGTACTTGGACTTGGACATTTTTTCAACTTCAGAACCGCATAAATATTTTCCATCTTCTTCAAGTACAAATCTTGCATTTGTGTAGTCTTGTTTCCAATTTCTGAAACCTTCAATATCTAAAACTCCATTTTTTACAAGTTGAATGTCAACGTGAATTTCTGAAATTAAACCAAAATCATGGTGAGAATTTACTCCAAATTCTTTAAGCTCAGATTGAGTTAAATTTCTATGAATACTATTTTTTGAGATAAAAATATTTGGGATGTTTTGACTTCTATAAGCAAAAGCTGAAACTCCTTGTATCATCCCCTGATTCACCATTTTCTTAAAAGGCTCATCGAAAGGAACATAACCCAAGTCGAATAAAACCTTCGTCCACAATCGCGAATACAGTAAATGCCCAACGGCATGTTCGCTTCCGCCCAAGTATAAATCTACATTCTGCCAGTAGACCAATTTTTCTTTTGAGGCGAATGCGTTGTCGTTCTGCGGATCAAGGTAACGCATGAAATACCAGCTGCTGCCTGCATAGCCGGGCATAGTGTCTGTTTCCAGATTTTTTGCAACCCATTCCGTATTATTTGCCAGCGGAGAACGTCCGTCACCGCTCGGTTTGAAAGAATCCACTTCCGGCAATAACAATGGCAATTCACTTTTGCTTAGAGGATAAGGAATATCATCGCTTTCGCCTTTCAGCGGAGAATCGGGTTCGCCAATAACTTTATACTTTACAGGAATCGGCTCGCCCCAGTATCTTTGACGGCTGAAGCTCGCATCGCGCAGTTTGTAATTTACTTTTCGTGTGCCAATTTTTCGCGCTTCTATTTCATCCAGCATTCTGGCAATAGCATCTTTTACTTCCATTCCGTTCAGGAATTCGGAGTTAATCATCTTGCCTACTTTATCCTCAATAGTTGCTCCGGGATACATCGATTTATCAATTACTTCAATCACTTCCAATCCAAATTTCTCTGCAAACTTTCTATCGCGTTCATCATCAGCGGGAACAGCCATAATAGCTCCTGTTCCGTATCCTGCAAGCACATATTCCGCAATGTAAATCGGTATTTCAGCACCATTAAACGGATTCAATGCATAAGCGCCTGTGAATGCTCCGGTTACTTTTTTCTCTTGCTGTCTTTCTACATCAGAGCGGCTTTTTACATAAGCGATGTAATTCTCTACTTCAGTTTTTTGCGAAGCAGTTGTAATTTGCGATACCAGTTCATGCTCAGGAGCAATGACTAGAAATGTAGCTCCGAAGATGGTGTCTGCTCGTGTGGTAAAAACCTCAACAATACCCTCAATCTTTGATATTTTGAATTTGATGAGCGCTCCCTCACTTCTTCCAATCCAGTTGCGCTGCATGTCTTTCATGGATTCACTCCACTCTAATTTCTCCAAACCATCCAGCAATCTATCAGCATAAGCAGTGATGCGTAGGCTCCACTGCTTCATCTTCCTGCGCTCAATCGGATAGCTACCACGCTCGCTTTTGCCATCTTTCACTTCATCGTTAGCCAGTACACAGCCCAATGCTTCGCACCAGTTCACTTCTGTGAACGACTGAAACGCTAGACGATAGTTCATTAAAGTGTTTTGCTGTCGCTCTTCACTCAGTAAGCTCCAGTTTACTTTTTTTCCTCCTATAGAAACGCCCTCTTTTTCAAACTTTGTAATCAAACTTGAAATTGGCTCAGCTTTATTGGTTTCCTTGTTAAACCAGCTATTATACAACTGCAGAAAAATCCACTGTGTCCATTTGTAATAGCTTGGGTCGCAGGTTTTTACTTCTCTACTCCAATCAAAACTAAATCCAATCTTCGACAGTTGTTCCTTATAAGTTGCTATTGCTTTGTCTGTAGTATGCTGAGGGTGTGTACCCGTTTCAATGGCGTATTGCTCTGCAGGAAGTCCAAAAGCATCAAATCCCATAGGATGTAACACATTGAATCCACTCATTCTTTTGTAGCGTGAAAAAATATCAGAAGCCACATAGCCAAGCGGATGACCTACATGTAATCCTGCACCACTAGGGTAGGGGAACATATCCAGCACATAGTACTTTGGCTTGGAAGAGTCTTCCCCTACCTTGTAAATCTCATTGTCTTGCCAATATTTAGCCCATTTAGCCTCAATTTCAGAAAAATTATATTCCATGCCTCAATCTATTTAAAATATCCAAACGATAGTATTAAAGCGGGCATTTTTTTTATTTTCACGCCCACATTTTAAGAGCGCAATAATATCACTCCATAATGAAATTAATAAACAAAACGCTGTTACTCTTTTTGCTGATTACATCATCGGGTGTTTTTGCGCAGACAAAAATGGATCAGGGCGATAAGCTGAAGGAGTTGTTCCGGATGATTGATAATTATTACACAGACTCTGTAGACAAAGAAAAAATCGCCAATGCTGCTATTGTGAAAATGTTGGATGAGTTAGATCCGCATTCATCATACATTCAGCAGAAAGATGTGAAACGAAACGAAGAACCCTTAGTGGGTAATTTTGAAGGAGTAGGAATTACATTTCAAATATTCAAAGACACGATATTGGTGAATGAAGTGATATCTGGCGGACCCGCGCAGAAAGTAGGTGTGATGGATGGAGATAGGATAGTGAAAATAAATGACACTACAGTAGCGGGTATTGCAATAGAAAATGAAGGTGTAATAAAGCGCCTCAGAGGTAATAAAGGCACACAGGTGAAAGTGGGTATTTTGAGGAGAAGTCAGAAGGATTTGATTGAGTTTACTATCACCAGAGATAAAATCCCTGTTTATTCCATAGAGGCATCTTATATGGTTAATGAAAACACCGGCTATATTAAACTCATCAGATTTGCTGCTACTACTATGAATGAATTTCGTCAGGCTGTAGAAAAGCTGAAGGCACAGGGAATGCAGCATATGATTATGGATTTGCAGGGCAATAGCGGTGGTTATCTTACCACAGCTGTCCAACTTTCCAATGAATTTATTCCTACAGAAAAGCAACTAATCGTTTACACACAGGGCTTGCATTCCAGAAGAGAGGAGTATTTCAGCGATGGGAAAGGAGCATTGAAGGAAGGGAAGCTCATTGTTTTGGTAGATGAGAGTTCTGCTTCTGCCAGCGAAATTTTTGCAGGTTGTATGCAGGATATTGACAGAGGTTTGGTGATAGGTCGCAGAACATTTGGGAAGGGATTGGTTCAAAAGCCGTTTTACTTTCCTGATGCATCAATGGTACGGCTTACTGTGGCTCACTATTACACACCAAGTGGCAGATGTATTCAGAGACCTTATGATAACGGAAAAAAGGACTACTATGATGAGTATTCCAAGAGATTAAAATCCGGAGAGTTATTCGGAACTGATACTACTAAGTTTCCTGATTCACTTTTGTACTTCACCAAAAACTATCGAAAGGTATATGGGGGAGGAGCAGTAGTGCCTGAGATTTATATTCCTATAGATACCAGTGTGAATTCTGAGTATTATCAAAAAATCAGGAGAAAGGGTGTTCTTAATAATTTCTGTTTGGAATATGTAGATCAAAACAGAGCGGAGCTGCATAAGCGATATCCTACTGCTGTTGATTTTATTAAAGGATTTGATGCTAAGTCAGAAGTTGTAGAGTTATTGTTTAAAAGAGCAGACAAAGATTCTATTGACAGAGATAGCTCGCAGATTGCGAGATCGATGCCTTTATTTTTGAGTCAAACGAAAAGTTTGATTGCGAGAAACCTTTTCGATAATAATACGTTTTGGCAGGTGGCTAATGAATCCAATGACAGTTATAAAAAAGCTTTGGAAGTAATGAATTCAAACAAATTTGATTTATTAAATCCACCAAAAAAGGAAATGAAAAAGATTGAAAAGGAGCTGAAACAAAAAGAAAAAGAAAAAAGGGAATCTAAAAAGTAAAGAATTATATGAAGATAGGTTTGTTTTACGGCACTGACACAGGCAATACAGAAACGATTTCGAAGGAAATAAGGAAAAAGCTTGATGCAAAGTTTGGCGAGGGCACTGTGGAGATGAAGGAAATTTATAAGAAAAAGGCTGAGGAAATGCAAGCATACGATTTGCTGATTTTAGGAATGCCCACCTGGTATGATGGCGAGCTACAAGCAGATTGGGAAGACTTTATTCCTGAAATGGAGAAAATAAATTTTGAAGGAAAGAAAGTGGCTTTTTTCGGACTTGGCGATCAGTATGGATATGCCGCATACTTTTGTGATGCTTTGGGTGTATTTGCAGATATTGTAGAGAAAAACAAAGGACAAATAGTGGGACTATGGCCTACAGAGGGTTATGAGTTTGACCATTCCAAGGCGCTTAAAGGCGATAAGTTCGTTGGGTTGTGTTTGGATGTAGATAATCAGGATGAACTCACTAATGAGCGGGTTGATAAATGGTTGGAGCAAATTTTGGGAGAGTTTGGAATAGCGCAAAGCTCAAATTAATTGCTCTCTTTTCTTCTTTCAGCAAGCATTTCAGCAGGTGTTTGTTTTCTTACCCAGGAATTATTGTAAGGCTTAAATTCATTAGATTTTCTTAGTTGTTCAGCACTAATTTTATTGTTGAAATAGCTGCGATATACTTCAAAAGCAGCAGGTGCTTTTTCTTTCAAAACAATCAATGCAGCATTGATTCCTGATTTCACTGCAATAGGCACACCACCACCACGTTCAGCCCAGTGTCCGCTCTGAATAAGGTTTTTCACAGGTGTTTTGTAGTGTGCAATTTTTGCCTGAGCATTTTCTTTACCCGGTCTGGCTCCCATCATGGTTCCGTTTTTGTTGCCAGTATATCGGTAATGAGTGACCGGTGTAGCAACATCATAAAACAGAATATGCTTTTGCAGTTCGGGAGCAATCTGTTCTTCCACTCTCTGGATAAGCACCGCAGCTATTTCATGCTTCAGTTTGTTATATGCTTCACCTCGTTCATATTCCCCATGCTCATTTACTTTTGCATGCCAGTTATTGTAATGTTACATCATAGCCGGCATAAATATAGTGATGGTAACATTTCCGGCTGGAGCCATAGTGTGATCCCGAAATGATGGTGCGAGTATGATGATTTCTGAAATATGCGGATCAGAAGATGCTTGATTGCTGCCACTTTTATCCTCTCTGGGATATGAATCATTTCCTCGTTAAACCCAAGTTCATCAGGTGTGCAATCTAATGCAACAGAGATTGTAACGGATGAACTGTAAAGATGCGCTTTACGCAATTTCTCTTTTAGCTCTTGAGGTATTGGATGAGCAGGGAGCATTTTCTCATAGAGTGTTTCAACATCGCATGCCACAATCACATAATCGCTTTTTACTTCATACTTTGTACCTCTGTGGTTTACAGCCACTCCAACGACCACTTTATTTTCGTTCAGTAATATCTGCTCTACTTTGGTGCTATAAAAGATTGCTCCACCATGATACTTTATCAGGTAGACTAGCCATTCAGGGAAAGGCTTGTCCACCACCTGCCGGTGGGCTTTGAAAATCATGAAAATAGGCCCAAACAATCGGAATCAGGCAAGAGAGCATCTCTGGCTCTGAGGAAAATACATAATGGAATTTTTGCTCTTTAAAGTACCTGTTTAATCCTTTTGCAACTCCATCTCTTGCGGTATAAAAAACGTGTTTTAAAAAAGGTATAAAAAACTTGAATGTTTTGAATAAGTTACTTGCTTTTTATGTGAAATTCATGGTGTCTGTCGAGCGAACTATTGCTCCGTATTTGCTCATGTTTTTACCGAGTTTCCTGACATCTTTGAAGAATCTTTCTATGCATTCTTTTTCATGCGGAAACTCTTTTTGCCATTGATTCTTCAGCTCATCAGGATTGTCTGTAAGCATGTAATCATGTCCATTGCCCACAATTCTTTTTATTCTTTTTTGAGTAACTACTTTCGGATAGTCTGTGCCGAATGTTTCAAAAACAGTGTGTGTGATTCCTCCTTAATTGCATTGATTGAGCCAATGTATAGCAGTTTCAAAACGAAACCTGTTTCTGTGAAAACCGGAGAGACAACCACCCCGTATAGGAGCCATCTCTACCACACATAACTTTTAATCACGATTTGCTGAGCGCAGCTGCAGTTGTAAGCCCTCCCATTCCGGCTTCATCATTACTACATCATAACTTTCTTTAATTGGGATTTTTGACATGCTTTGTTTGCTTATTTGAATATACGAAACTGAAAGGTGATTAAAGTGTTTACAAATACTTAATTAAATTTTATAGTGCCTTCAAGATTATTCATCTGTCTTTGAATCCATGCTTGTCTTCTTCGGATAAACGAAGAAGGACTTGCCGCTTTGTATTTGATGGGATTAGGCAAGCAAGCCGCAATCAATGCTGATTGCGATGCCGATAATTTTGCTGCATGCGTTTTGAAATAAGTTTGTGCAGCGGCTTCTGCACCATAGATACCATTGCCCATTTCAATCACATTCAGATACACTTCCAATATTCTGTCTTTGTTCCACAATAGTTCAATCAAAAAAGTAAAATACACTTCAACTCCCTTACGAATCCATGTTCTTGAAGGCCATAGGAATACATTTTTAGCTGTTTGTTGGGAAATGGTAGAAGCTCCTTTTATTCTTTTCTTTTTTTTGTTTTTCTCCAGAGCTTTCTTGATAGCTTCCATATCGAAGCCATTGTGTTCCATAAATTTCTGGTCTTCGCTGGCAATAACTGCCAGTTTTAGATTATCTGAAATTCCATCTCTCGAAACCCAATCTTTGTTTATTCTCGGAGATTCGCCAGATGCTATTTGTTCAGCAGAACGAATTAACATGAGTGGCGTAAGGGGAACAGGAACGAAACGAAATATTAAAACAGCAAGTATTGAAATCAGTATGAAGCCTAAAACTATTTTACCTCCAACACGAAAAACTTTTTTTATCATTTAAATGCATTTAGAAATGCAAAAGGTGCGATTATACTATGATATTTTCCAAGCCTTGTCCAGCTGCCAGCAATTCAGCAATATCAAATACTTTGATTGAATCCTGACGATTTTTTTCTTTTACTCCGTCTGTTATCATGGTGTTGCAAAACGGACAGGCAGCAGCTACTATATCAGCTTTTGATTCAAAGACTTCTTTAGTTCTTTCCTGGTTTATTCTGAGGTTCCCATGTTCCTCTTCCTTGAACATTTGCGCCCCGCCTGCTCCACAACACAAACCTCTTGATTTGCAGCTTTTCATTTCTACAAGTGAAGTATCCAGCTGTTCCAAAACTTTGCGAGGAGCTTCATATATTTCATTGGCACGCCCCAAATAGCATGAATCATGATAGGTTATAGTTTTCCCTTTAAATATGCCGCCTTCGGTGATTTTAATTTTCCCTTCATCAATCAATTGCTGTAAGAACTTAGAGTGATGAATTACTTCGTAATTGCCTCCGAGTGCAGGATATTCGTTTTTGAGAATATTGAAGCAATGTGGACAAGTGGTGACAATTTTTTTCACTCCATAGCCATTCATCACTTCGATATTTTGCAATGCCAGCATCTGGTATACAAATTCATTTCCGGCTCTTTTTGCTGGATCTCCGGTGCATGATTCTTCTTTGCCAAGTACAGCAAACTTTATGTTCAGGTGATTCAGTATTTTCACAAAAGCGCGAGTAACTTTTTGTGATCTTTGATCAAAACTTCCTGCACAGCCTACCCAAAATAATATTTCAGGAGTTTCTCCGCTTGCAGCATATTCAGCCATTGATTTTACATTCATGCTTTTTTGTTTTTTTGATTATTCGATTTCCGTTAGGTCTATCTTTGTTATCCTTCTTTTGCCCAGTTCAGCCTGTCTTGTTGTGAAAATTGCCAAGGTGCGCCATTGTTCTCTAAATTTGAAAACATGCCATTCCATTCTGCAGGAGAGTTGGAATCTTCCATGATCAAACTTCTTCTCAACTGAACAATAATATCAAGCGGTGAAATATTCACAGGACATTCTTCAACGCATGCATTACAGGTAGTGCAAGCTCTTAGCTCCTCCACTGAAATGTATCCGTTTTCTATAAGCGATTTGCCATCATCTTTCCATTCCCCTTTGTTGGCATCTATTGCTTTTCCTACTTCTTCCAATCGGTCTCTGGTATCCATCATGATTTTTCTTGGAGACAATAGTTTTCCGGTAAGGTTCGCAGGACATTGCGCGGTGCATCTTCCGCATTCAGTACAAGTGTATGCGTCAAGCAGGTTTTTCCAACTTAAATCAAACACATCTTTAGCACCAAATTTAGCAGGAGCTGTATTCGGGTCAGTATCAACTGCTGCATTTGGATCAAGCATCAGCTTCACTTCTTTTGTTACTTCAGGCATATTAGCTATGTAGCCTTTTGCATTATCCTTGGTAAAATAGGTGTTTGGGAAAGCAAGCATGATGTGCAAGTGCTTTGAATAGGATAGATATACCAGAAATCCACTCACCCCTGCAAGATGTCCACACCATCCGATTTTGAATAAAATATGAAGCAATCCTTTATCGGTAGATGCAAAAAGAGGAGAAATAAGACCACTAAGAAAAAAACCATATTTCCCATCTGCATAAGCCATATCGCTTATGTTCATTAAAAAGATATTGGTAATGAGAAAGAGCTCCATAATCAAAATTATATTGGCATCTTTGGTAGGCCAGCCTTTG
>CANHIG010000096.1 GCA_947461105.1 Bacteroidota bacterium
AAAGAAGACACAAAAAACCTTTTGGAGGCAGCTCAAATACCCGTGCCGCGTGGTGTTATCATTTATACTGAAGAAGATTTGGAACGAGCCATAAAAAAACTTGGCTTCCCGCTTGTGACAAAACCAATAGATGGTAATCATGGAAAAGGCGCAACTACAGATTTAAAAACTTTTGAAGAAGCAAAGGCGGGATTTCATGCCGCTAAAAAATATTCAAAGGCTGTAATCTGTGAGAAATTCATTGTTGGTCGCGATCATAGAGTACTAGTTATCAATTACAAATTTGTAGCAGCAGCATTACGCACTCCTGCTGCAGTTATTGGTAATGGCAAATCCATCATTCAGCAATTGATAGATGAAGTAAACAGTGACCCGCGAAGAGGATATGGTCACGAGAAAACACTAACTGCAATAAAAGTAGATGAGTTTACTGAAAATATTTTGCGAGATAAAAACTATACGCTCTATACCGTTTTAGAAAAGGGTTATGAACTATGGCTGAAGCCTACAGCCAATCTCAGTACAGGTGGCACCGCCACAGATGTTACAGATACGGTACATCCATCAAACATCGTAATGGCGGAACGGATTGCAAGAATTATTGGCTTAGATATTTGCGGTATAGATATTATGGCACCGGACTTACGCGACCCAATTTCAGAAAATGGAGGTGCTGTGCTGGAAGTAAACGCTGCTCCGGGATTCAGAATGCATCTTGACCCTACATCTGGCTTACCACGCAATGTAGCAGAACCTGTAATTGATATGCTTTATCCGCCCGGAACATCGGCTAGAATACCGATTATTGCAATTACAGGAACAAATGGAAAAACAACGACAACCAGACTTACAGCTCACATTGTAAAGCAAATGGGAAAGAAAGTTGGCTTCACCACAACAGAGGGGGTGTATATTCAAAATGAAAAACTAATGACGGGCGATTGCACAGGACCTGTGAGTGCTGAATTTGTTTTGAAAGACCCAACCGTTGAATTTGCCGTTTTAGAATCCGCTCGTGGTGGTATCTTACGCGCAGGACTTGGGTTTCATCAATGCAACATTGCTATTGTAACCAACATTGCTCCAGATCATCTGGGGCTGGGTGGAATAGATACATTAGAGCAACTCAGCAGAGTGAAAGCTGTTGTACCGAAATCTGTTTTCCCATCCGGCTATGCTATTCTAAATGCTGATGATGAGCATGTGCTTTCTATGCGAGCTGAATTAGATTGCAAAATCGCTTTGTTTTCTTTGAATGAAAACAATCCTGTGCTTCTGGAACATTGCGAAAAAGGCGGTATTGCTGCTGTTTATGAAAATGGATTTGTAACTATAATGAAAGGTACATGGAAAATCAGAGTAGATAAAGTGACTAATATCCCTATCACTTTTGGAGGTAAAGCAGCCTTCAATATTGCCAATGTGCTCCCTGCGATGCTGGCTTCGTATTTGTCGGATTTCAAAATTGAGGATATCAAATTGGCGCTGCAAACTTTTGTGCCATCTCCGGCTCAAACACCTGGCCGCATGAATATTTTCCACTTCAAACACTTTGCCGTGATGGCAGATTATGCGCACAATGCACATGGGATGGAGGCCATCGGGAAATTTGTTGATAAGATTGAAGCCACAAAAAAAGTAGGTGTTATAGCAGGAGTAGGCGACAGAAGAGATGAAGATACTATTGCACTCGGCAGAGAGGCGGCAAAAGTTTTTGATGAAATTGTAATCCGTCAGGATAAGAATCTCCGTGGAAAGACAGAAGAAGAAATCATTGCGTTGCTTACTACAGGTATTCATTCCGTGAAACAAAACATGAAAATAACAGCTATAAAAACAGAAAAAGAGGCAATAGATTATGCTATTAGAAATGCAGTATCGGGTTCATTTATAGTTATCATACATGATGTTGTTGCAACTGCCCTTGATCAAATACAATCTCTTAAAGAAGCCGAAGACAGTGGTAAAAGCAGTGTAGACGGATTAATTGACTTTATGATTTAGATATTGAGCAAGCAATAACTACTTCTTGTTTCTCTTGTATTCACTGAAAGAAACCATTTTCTGTCGTTGTGCGTCCCATAGATTTGCCTGTACCGTTTTCAAACTTTGCCAAAACGTGATGGTATTGGTATGTTTTTCAAAAATCGGATTTTCCTTATGTACCTTAGGAAGGTTATAATTAGGAATAGCAGGGCTAAGATGATGAATATGATGATATCCGATATTGCCTGTTAGCCAATGTCCAATCCAAGGCAGTTTATAGTATGTACTTCCTTTCATTGCAGCTATCACATAATTCCAGTTATCCTTTCCGCTTTTATAGATATGCTCGTATTGATGCTGAATATAAAAAAACCAAAGCGCGTAAGCACCAAAGAAAAGAAGATTGATAAACTGTACAATCAAAAACCTTCCTGGACCTAGAAGATATGCAAAGCCTGCATAGAGTGCAACAAACATCAGATTGCTTATCGTCACGCTTCTTTTTACTTTCTTGAAATAATCAGAATCTATAAATGCAAAACGATTGTAAACCACAACATAGATAAAGCCGCCAATTGTAAATAAATAGAGCGGGTTACGGTATATACGATACCATACTTTTTGTTTCCAACCCAATGCAGCATACGCTTCGGTAGAAAGACATTCGATATCACCTATATCACTAAATTCAAGCTGACCATTGTGAGCATGATGAAAGCTGTGATTTTTAGCCCAATATTTGTATGGAATAAGCGTACAAATAGAGCAGATAGTTCCTATAATATCATTTGCAGTTCTGCTTCTGGTAAATGAACTATGACCACAGTCGTGTTGAATGATGAAAATTCTCCCAAGAATAAAGCCGTTCAATATTGCAATTAAAGCAGAAAACAGCAGCGACTTATCATACAAATAGAATTGAAGAGTTAGCAATGCCAAATAAAAACTAAAGCTATTAGCGAGCTGAATAATGGCATCCTTTGTGTTAGGCATTTGGTATTTGCGCACAATTGAATTCCAGTTTCTTAAATCTTCGAGAATTTGCTCTTTGTTGAATGAACTCATTAGTGATATTTTATTAGCTGTAACTGCTTTTAAGAATTGACATTTTCAATATCTAAAGCGTTACAAATATGGGATAAATTTCGGCAACACAAAGCCAAAAGTTAGAACCAATTCTTCCTAACAAAGAACCAGGTCATCACAATTGATATTACAATTGATATACCAAAAACAATAACGAATGAAAATGGGTGATGCGCATACGGAAGATGGTCTACATTCATGCCATAAAAACTGGCAATCAAAGTTGGCACCATAAGTACAATCGTAACTGAAGTAAGGCGCTTCATTACTACGTTCAGGTTATTTGATATGATAGACGCAAAAGTATCCATTGTGCCATTAAGAATGTTAGCATACATTTCAGACATTTCGAGGGCTTGTGAATTTTCAATAATAACATCATCTAACCAGTCCAGCTTATCCTCTTCCTTAAGCCCCAAAAAATTAGTGCGCTTTATTTTCATCATTAATAATTCATTAGAGCGCAAATTAGTAACGAAGTAAATTAAACTCTTTTGAATGTTGAGCAACTTGGTTAAGTCCTCATTTTTAGAAGAGTAATAAAGGGACTTTTCGTAAGAATATCGTTTGTAGTTTATCTGCTTCAGGTTATTCTGAAAAGCCATTACGTTTCGCTCAAATATCCATAAAATAAAGGCCTCTACATCTTTCGGGTCAAAATTCTTAGGTGGTGTTTCGGTAAAAAAATCAATTACCGTATTTTTATATGCGCTTACAGTAATGATATGATCTTCGGTCCTTATTATTCCAATTGGGATAGTAATGAACAAAGCTTCTGAGTCAGAAATGTTTTCATTCTCAACCGGAGTCTTAAGCACTATCAAATCATCACCTTCATCAGACTCGTAGCGTGAACGTTCGTCAATATCCAACGAGTCCGTAATAAAGTCAATATCTATTTTTAGCTTATCTGAAAATTGTTGTGTTTCGCCTGGGGTGAATGGACCATAAAGATTTACCCAACAGCCTTTTTCCGGCTGGCTAAGTTCCTTGAGAGAACCATTTTCTTTTTTGTAATATTTGATCATCGTCCATGGCTTGAAAATGGTTTAATAATTTCGCTGCGCGAATTTATACAAATTTACCATAAGTCCTATTAAGCAAAAGTGAAATAGCACTCGTATTGCTGTGATATTATATTTCGATAGAACCTTCAAAGACTTTCACCGCAGGACCATTTAGCCAGATTTCTGAAAATTCATTGCCCTTCCTTACAAAATCAACATGAAGATTACCGCCTTTTGTAGTTACTTTGACCCTACCCGTTTCAAGATTCTTATTTAGCGCAAAAGCGAGAGAAGCAGCAACAACGCCTGTACCACAACTCAAAGTCTCATCTTCAACTCCTCGCTCATAAGTGCGCATTTCGATGCTTCGCTCACCGGCAATTTTTACAAAATTCACATTGATACCATGATCTCTATATGGCTCACTATAGCGAATTGCTTGCGCTTCCTCAATAATATCCAATTCAGACACAGCATCAGTAAAAGTCACATAATGCGGAGAGCCTGTATTTAAAACAAAATCACTCCCTTCCATAAACTCATGTTTCACATCAATCATCTTTAAACTTACAATGCCATTTTCCAGAATCTTTGCAGCATGCGGTCCGTCAATAGCAAGAAAGTTTGTAGCATCCGAAATAATTTTCAAATCCTGTGCAAAGCGGACAATGCATCTACCACCATTACCACACATAGTGCTTTGTCTACCATCGCTATTGTAGTATACCATTTTAAAATCATGCCCTTTCAGATCTTCGAGCAACATTAAGCCATCTGCCCCAATTCCAAGGTGTCTGTCACAAAGGAATTTTATTTGCTTCTCAGTTAAAGCCGTGTATGAATTATATCTGTTATTGAGCAGTATAAAATCATTTCCTGCGCCTTGGTACTTGTGAAATTTAACGTTCATTTATAATCTTGTGTTAAATGCAGTTAAGCATCATTAGTTTGCTAAAACAAAAATAATTTACAGCGTTATTTTTGCGTCAAAGTTAACATCAAAAACATAACAATATGCGATTCGGAAAAATTTTATCATTACTGTTTGTATCTTTTGTAAGTGCATTGGCTTCAGTCTTTATATACAGCCACTTTTTTATACCAAAAACTCAGGTTGCTATAGAACCAACCTCTCCCCCATCAAGGTTTGCTTCATTGCCAAATGTAAATCTATCATCACAACCAATTGATTTCAGATACGCAGCATCCGCAGCTACTCCATCTGTAGTGCATGTTAAAAGTATATTTAAAGCAGAGACAGTAACCTACCGAAGAGAACAAGATCCATTCCAGGATTTTTTTGGCAATGATTTTTACAAATATTTCCATGGTCCAAATCCATATAAAAGCCAACCGCAACAAGCTACCGGTTCAGGGGTTATCGTATCTGCTGATGGATACATTGTGACCAATAATCATGTGGTTGAAAACGCAAATGAAATTGAAATTGTGATGCACAATAACAAGTCGTATAAAGCCAAGTTGATTGGGAAAGATGCTGATGTGGACTTAGCATTACTAAAAATTGAAGATAAAAACTTGCCGCATATTCCTTTTGCTAATTCTGATTCCGTGTTGATTGGAGAATGGGTACTAGC
Source organism: Bacteroidota bacterium (assembly GCA_947461105.1). Lineage (GTDB taxonomy): Bacteria > Bacteroidota > Bacteroidia > Chitinophagales > LD1 > CALAYL01. Next base: position 5,678 of record CANHIG010000096.1, read on the forward strand.
AGTTGGTAATCCATTTAATCTTTCCTCTACCGTAACCGCAGGAATTGTTAGCGCCAAAGGCAGAAATCTTAATTTACTTGGAGAGCAGGGCAATAAATCAAACACAGCTATCGAATCATTTATTCAAACAGACGCGGCAGTAAATCCGGGTAATAGTGGCGGTGCATTAGTAAATGTGAATGGAGAATTGGTCGGAATCAATACTGCTATTGCATCACCAACAGGAACCTATGCAGGATATTCATTTGCTGTGCCTGCTAATATTGTAAATAAAGTGATTCTTGATTTAAAACAGTTTGGTGTTACCCAAAGAGGATTTTTGGGTGTGAGTATTAGAACTATGGATGATGAGACCGCAAAAAAACAAGGTCTAGAAAGACCGATTGGAGTGTATGTGGATGCTGTGAACAAAGGCTCTGCAGGTGAGGATGGAGGTTTGAAAAAAGATGATATAATAACTAAAATAAATGGAGCGAGTGTTAATTCGGCTTCTGAACTTCAAGAGCAAGTGGCACAATATCGCCCCGGTGATAAAATCAAGGTTGAGTATTTGAGAGACGGGAAGTCATATACAACAATGGTTCAGCTGAAGAATAAGTACAACACCACTGCTCAGGTTGATGACTCAAAAGATATTTTAAACACTCTTGGTATTAAAATAGAAGATATCAGTGCAAAAGAAAAAGCGAATTTAGGTATAGCTTCTGGAGTCAGAATTTCAGAGCTTACTCAAGGAAGAATTTCCGAATTTACTGATATTAAAAAGGGGTTTATTATTACGCAAATTGATGATGAGCCCATTCAAAATGCTGCAGAGCTGACTAATATACTGAAAAACAAATCAGGCAAGGTGCTCATTGAAGGAATCTATCCGAATAAACCGATGAGCTATTTATATGCTTTTAGGATGTGATTTTCATTTCCACTTTCATTGAACACTTCTAGCACAAGTAGCTGGATGACTTTTTGGTATTTATACACTATATTTAAGGAAATATTATGAGATAATTGGAGCCGAAAAATATTTCAGAAAATATTCCTGTAATAAAAGAAAAAGAGCCTTACAGCTCCCATGAAATAATATCTGCAAATGACAGAATTAAAAATGTTGATTTAAAAAGAGTAGTGTCCCTTCTGTTATTTTTGGTTGGATACACTTCAATTGGATGCTTAATATTTCATTTTTTCGAAAACTTTATTTTTGATAGTGATTATGCAACATTCAAAAATTGGTTCCCAAAATATCACAAACCTATTTTTGCACTTACATTTTTTTTCAGAATATTCCTCATAATCTCTCCCATTCTAATACCCTTTTTTTTAAAAAATCACTTTTTAGAAATATGGAGATTAATTAAAAATAGCATAAGTCATTTTGTGTATATCACCAGAAATTTTAGTCTGTTAGAGAACATAAAATTTAGATACTTAAAAGCATTTCTAATCTTCCAATTTTGCCTGCTTTTACTTTGTCTTATTGTCTGGTACTCGCTAGATTTGAAATTTTCCGACCTTGAATTTTTTGAGAAACAACTTCACCTCAGCAGACTTTATATTTTAATAGCGCTAACGTTTACTGCTGTGTATTTCATTGCTTTCAACTTTGCTGCATTCAGCTCTAAAATACTAACATTTTTATTTAGCGCAGCATCAGCATATAATCTGGCCATATACAGAATTGCTTTTTTTCTAACGCTCATATACACTTATTCAGGCTTACTACATAAATCATTTACCATAATAGAACATAAGGACAGAGAAGCACTTCCATTCATAGGCTGGCTAATAGAAATTCTGCCAATTACTCAGGAATTATATCTAATAGTGACTTTAACAGGAATAATCTGTTGTTTATTTCTTGTGTTTGGGCTGTTTTCCAGATTCTTTTTATTTGTAAACGCAGTTATAGTATGCTACATCATTGCTGTGCCTAATTTTTACGGAAAACTTTGGCACTCACAATTCCAAATATGGGTTTCATGGATTCTTCTTTTTGCTCCTGTTTCAGATGTATACTCACTTGACAAATTATTTTTTAAGAAAAAAAAGCAACAATCAAAGTCACCGAACTATAACTTCCCGATAAAAATAATTTGGCTGCAATTTGGCATCATCTATTTTTGGGCAGGATTCTATAAGCTATGGGATGTTGGATTTGAATGGGCGCTTGGAGAAACTATGATTAATCAGGTGCAACTAGAGTGGTTTGAGCATTTCGACAATTTGCCAATTTTTAGAATTGATTACTACCCCGCACTACTTCATATTGGAGGATTATTATGCATTCTATTTGAACTGTCATTCGGGTTCTTTTTATTCCACCCAAGGCTAAAATATATAAGCATCATTGGCGGCATTCTGATGCATAATGTAATTGGCATTTTTATGTATATAGCATTCTTAAGATTACAAGTACAATATATAGTATTCCTGAATTTTGAAAAAGTACTGATATGGATTAAAAGTAAATTCAGTAAATTTCCTTATACCGATGTCATAGCAATAAATAGAGAAGACCGCGTGAATAAAAAAATGGTTTATCTGTCAATGATGATAATATCTATGAATTTCATTTTCGGTATGTTCAATATCAGTTCCTTCCCATTTTCAACCTATCCCACATATTCAGAGAAAGTCGAAAGTTCAAAAGAATATTTCCATTACGAGATTTTAGATGATAACAAGAAAAACACAAATCTATGGGAGCTTGGCAAAAGAAAAAACTTCAGATGGGAGAATTTTACCCGACTTGAATATGCAATAATTAAAAAATACAGAGAGCAAAAAGTGATTGATACTCCTGCTATTTATAATCAATGGCGATGGTGGTCTAACCATATTGATGAATTAAAAAATATTGATAGCATAAATGTTTTTATAATCAAAAGACATTTAAATCCTGATTCAATCAAAATAAAAAGCAAACAAGAATTTTTGTTGAAAATATATCCGAATGGGCTCGAGAAATAAACTTTGGTAGATAAATTAAAATAAGAAACCCATGCTAAATTTAGCATGGGTTTCTGCGTGTTGCGGGGGCCACTCATAATGAATATAGTGAACAAAATCAATAAAGGCATTGACAGAACTAAAATCAAATTAGGATCTCAGGATGTAGGGCGAACTTGGAAAATGAAACAGGAAAAACTTTCTCCGCGATTCACCACCCGCATTAATGAAGTAACCACAATCAAAGCATAATGTGTTTCCATTCAAAACAAAGTAAAGACGCTCAATCTTTGGATAAAAGATTCAAAGCAAAAGTTACCACTTCTGAAAGTGTTACTTC
>CANHIG010000097.1 GCA_947461105.1 Bacteroidota bacterium
GAAACAGGTTTTTTAAAATCTATTTTGCCATCTAAATAGGCTTTTTCGATGCCACAAACTGCAACACCATTATCGTAATTTACATAAGCACAAGGGCCATTTTCGATCAAGGTTGTTTTGTATTTCCCATCTTCCTCTTCCCACATGTACCTTTCTTTATTCAGCACCTCAATTCCTTGTGGCATGAGATATGGCTTTACCTTTTCGTAAATATCATCCAGTATTTTCAGCTCGCTTTCTTCTAAAGGCGCTCCGGTATCACCTTCCACACAGCAGGCTCCTTTGCAGGCGTTCAAATCGCAAACAAAATTTTCTTCAAGCAAATCATCACTCACTATTTTATCATCTATTAGTATCATAACTTTAAAATCTGATAACAAATTAATATTTTTAGTTGGGAAACTACTCAACTAAATGAAACACTCGGACAATTTTAGCTTTTATCTCAGCTTATCAAATTATTATAAAAACTCAAAAATACTGTTTATGAATCCCTCCGATATAAACCAACTCCCCCCTTTATCAATTGGGGGGGGTAGAGTACTTGTCGATACTAGATATCAAGTTATGATCATAAGTAAGTGACGAAAAGAAATCATCCTAAATACAAATTGTTCAAGAAGCTTCCTCGGGAGCTTCTTTTTGTTTATTGTTGAATATGAATATTAAAACTGCCACTTGTCTTTTAGCGCTCTTTTTATCTGCCAAGATAAACGGACAATCTCTTTGCTGGGAAATATCCGGCAATAAACTCAAGCAATCGTCTTTTCTATATGGCACTATGCATAGTGCGGATAAACGAGTTTTCAATCTAAGTGAATCATGCAAGAAAGCATTTGAATCAGCTGAGGTTTACACCATGGAAATTGACCCTGCAAAGATTAATGCATTGTCATTGCTGAGCGAAATAATGGGCGATGGCAAACATTCACTCAAAAAAGAATTAAGCCCTGATGGCTATAATCTGCTGGATTCTACGGTTAATGCTAAAACAGGTTTGTCGCTTTCTCTTTTTGATAAGATGCAGCCTATCATAATTCAAGCATTAATTTCAATGCCTGATGGTGATAAAACAAAAGATTCATCAGGTCTTTTTCTTGATTTATACTTTTATAAAATGGCTCAGGAAAAAGGCAAAAAGATAACCGGAGTAGAAACAGTTAACGAGCAGATTAAAGCCCTTAACACCCTCAATTATCAGGATCAAATCACTCTTTTACTTAAAGATTTAAAAGAACAAAAAGACAGTAAAGACGACTTTGAAAACATGATGCGCCAGTATGTAAATGCTTCATTAGACAGCTTGCTGATGATGAGTGATGAGTTACAAATGCCTGCTCAGTTTAATAAAGTGTTGCTAACGGACAGGAATCTGCGAATGGCAGATAGGATTTCAAAAATGATAGCAAAAGAAAGCCATTTTATAGGCATAGGAGCTATGCACTTACCCGGAACAGAAGGTGTTATAGAGCTACTCAGGAAAAAAGGATTTACAGTAAAGCCAATAAAATAATAAACTTAAATCAGTGCAAACCCAAGAGTAGTAAGGAGTATAAATAAAACTATAGTCTTCAGAAGCGGCAACCACACATTTTTCAATTTCACTAATCGCAGGTATTCATTGTATGACATGAAGCGGTTTTTACACTTCAAATAAAACACACATTCATTTAATTCTATTGTTTTATGTTATTTGTTTTCAAACAAGTATGCGAACTTGTATACAAAAAATGATAAGCTATTATAAATGAAGCTGAACGCACTTATCACGTTACGTAAACCACCTTTGCTTTTTGCGCAGTTACTGTCCCTATTGGCAATAAATTTAAATCAAACTGCTGAGAAATAGATTCAAATTCAGCTCGTGCTTCGGGAGCTATTGCCACTAAAAGTCCGCCACTGGTTTGCGGATCTGCGAGCAAAAGTTTCCAATCAATATTTTCCATGCTCACCTTTTCGCCATAACTTGCCCAATTTCGATTGGTACCCCCGGGACAGTTTGCCGGATTCAGATATTCCAACACTTCATGAATTTTAGGAACTGCTTCATAACTAATTTCAGCTGAAAGTCCGCTACCCTCAGCCATTTCGACCAAATGTCCCAGTAATCCGAAGCCTGTAACATCCGTTAAAGCATGCACAAAACTTTGCTCGCCTAACACTTTGCCTATTTTATTCAACTGCTTCATGTATATGGCGGCAACCCCTTTATGTTCAGGCTTAATCGAAGCCTTTTTCTCAAGCGTTGAAAGTATACCAACACCTAATGGCTTTGTAAGGAAAAGCAAATCACCTTCCTTAGCAGTCGAATTTTTTTTGAGATTTTTTATAGGAACTCTTCCCGTCACAGCCAATCCGAAAATGGGTTCAGGACAATCAATACTATGACCACCTGCCAAAGGAATATTTGCAGCAGCGCAAATACTTTTTGAGCCCTCCAATACGCGCCCAGCCACCTCTGGTGAAAGCTTATCTATAGGCCAACCCAGAATAGCAATAGCCATCAGGGGTGTTCCACCCATTGCATATACATCGCTAATTGCATTAGCAGATGCAATAGCACCAAAATCAAACGCATCATCCACTATCGGCATAAAAAAATCAGTGGTGGAAATAATAGCTGTGCCATCACCCAAATCAAATGCTGCCGCATCGTCTTTTGTATCATTACCGACAAGCAAGTTTGGAAAAAACTGCTGTGTTTTGCCTTTGAGAATTTGCTCTAAAACCATTGGCGATAGCTTGCATCCGCAGCCTGCACCGTGGCTGTATTGAGTTAGTCTGATTGCTTTGTTCATGTATTTAATAATTTTTCGATGATTTGATTTTCATTTAAGTTCTCGCAATCCAAACGATAAATTTCTTTGGTGTCCTTTTGAGTCAAAGCATAATCATAGGTTTTATCATAGTAGTATAACATGATACAAGCTACTTCATCCAACTTCCCCTCATCTAAAAATTGCAAGGCTTCTTTCATTTTTTCATTTCCTAATCTTTTCTCCAGATTTTTGATGGGCTCCGCCAGCTCTTCGTATGCAGCATCACCATAGTCTTTCAATAAATTCTCGATTCGTTTTTGGTCGCTTATTTTAATTACAAATAAAGGCGATTTGCGCATTGTCTGCCAAAAATCAAGCGGAATAAAACATCTGCCAATTCCTTTGCTTTCATCTTCTATCCATATTTCTTGTTGTGTGTCAAGCTTCAGCAACTGAAGTGCTAAATCATTTTCAAATTGCTCTGAAGTGGGTTGTGATGTAAATCCGATTTTGCCAAAAGCAGAACCCTTGTGATGTGCAATAGCCTCAAGATCTATGATTTGCTTTCCGCTGTTCTGAATCATCTGGAGCAGCAGTGTTTTGCCGGAACCGGTTCTGCCTCCAAGCACTTTAAGCTTAAACTCTTTTTGAAAAACAGACAATACAAAATTACGATATGCCTTATATCCGCCTTTCAAAATACTGACCTGAAACCCTGTTAGTTCAAGCAACCATGCCATAGAGCTACTTCTCATGCCCCCCCTCCAGCAATGCAATAAAATTTTTTTCGCGGGAGCAATCTTAGAGGCGTCTTCAACAAAAGAAGCCATCTTAGGCCCCACAATTTCAAGCCCGATTTTTATGGCAGGTTCTCTTCCTTTTTGTTTGTAGCAAGTGCCTACTAAAGCTCTTTCATCATCCGAAAAAAGGGGCAAATTATAGGCTCCGGGGATATGCCCTTGTGCAAACTCTTTCGGAGAACGCACATCAATGATTTTAATTGATGCTTCCAGGTTTTCCAGTTGATTTGATTCTGCAATTTGCGCCAAAGCTGTTTGCTCGTTTGTTGAAGCGAAGATATTTATATTTCTCTGTGCTTGATTGAAATCCCAGCATAATGAAATCAAAACCTTGAAGTGTTGAATTTAAGGCCTGCTGAATATCAGCCTTCATTCAGATTCCTTTTCCCAACGAAATACTTACATTCGCAACTATGAAAATATACAATACGCTCACTCGTCAAAAAGAGGTTTTTCAGCCCCTTAACCCGCCTTATGTGGGTTTATATGTATGCGGCCCTACACTATACAGCTATGCACATCTTGGCAACTGCCGTACTTATATTTCATTTGATGTGGCCGTGCGCTATTTGAAGCATTTGGGTTATAAAGTACGCTACGTTCGCAATATTACCGATGTGGGTCATCTTGAAAATGATGCAGATGAAGGTGAAGATAAAATCGCAAAGCGTGCCCGATTGGAAAAGTTGGAGCCTATGGAAATTGTACAACTTTATGCTGTTGACTTCCACCATGTTTTAGATCAGTTTAATTTATTACCACCCAGCATTGAACCTAGCGCCAGCGGACATATCATCGAACAGATTGAAATGACGAAGCGCATCATAGAGAATGGTTTCGCATACGAAGTAGATGGCACCATCTGGTTCGATGTGGAAAAATTTGCGAAGACATATCCTTACACCCAGCTGAGCGGAAGGAAACTAGATGACTTATTGGAAGGAACGCGCGATAATCTGGAAGGGCAAAGTGAAAAACGAGGCCGCCTTGATTTTGCATTATGGAAGAAAGCAAAACCCGAACATATCATGCGCTGGCCAAGTCCTTGGGGCGAAGGTTTTCCGGGTTGGCATATCGAGTGCAGCGCTATGAGCACAAAGTATCTTGGGGAAGAGTTTGACATACATGGCGGAGGATTGGATTTGATTCCAACTCACCACACTAACGAGATTGCGCAGCATGTAGCTTGCCTTCACAAATCTCCGGCAAAAATCTGGATGCATACTAATATGCTTACCGTAAACGGACAGAAAATGAGTAAGAGCCTCGGCAACTCATTTCTTCCCGCGCAATTATTCTCCGGAAATCATCCTTTGCTGGAGCGCGGATACTCGCCTATGGTAGTTCGTTTTTTCATGTTGCAGGCTCATTACCGCAGCACGCTTGATTTTTCGAATGAGGCCTTGCAGGCATCTGAGAAGGGTTTGCAACGATTGATGAATGCGGTAAAATTAATTCCCGGCTTAAAGACCAGTGATAATTCTTCTTTTGATTTCAGCAAAATCGAATCCTCTGTTTATGATGCGATGAGCGATGACTTTAATACGCCAATTGCTATTGCCTCTCTATTCGAAGGTGTGCGTATTATTAATTCAATCAATGATGGTAAGGATTCAATTACAGCAAGTGATAAAGAATCGTTACAAAAATTCCTTCAGGATATAGTGTTCGATATTCTCGGACTTAAAGAAGAAAGCGGAGCAGCTTCTGATAAAGTAGAAGGATTAATGAATTTAGTTCTTGAATTAAGAAAACAAGTTCGCGCAAATAAAGACTTTGCTACTTCAGATAAAATTCGCGATGCACTAAATGAACTCAGCATTCAGGTAAAAGACGGCAAAGATGACACTACCTGGAATTTGGGATAAGTATTTTCATCATTCCCATGATTGAGAAATCTCATGAATCCTCGTCCGTCATTTCGACCAACGGGAGAAATCTCATCAAACAAAGGAACAGATGCTATTAACTTAGATTACCTTGTTCAGTTTTTCAATTGCAGCCAGCATATCCTGTTCAATAACATTAAAATCAGATTCTTTTTTCGACCTAAAAATCCAGCCTAATGCCAATTGGGTGTTTTTTGCTGCAAGAGTCTGATAAAGCGAGATTTTGTTTTTTCGGTAAGCCTCTCTCATTCTTCTTTTGAGCGTATTGCGGCTTACCGCATTCTTAAAATTTCTTTTGGATACTGAAAATGTAGCCTGAGCGGGATATATACAATCGAGGGCAGCAGGCAAAAAAACGAGGGTAAGATTATTGCTATGCAATTTCCTACCCTCAGTAAATAATTTATCAATCAATACAGCACGCTTTAACCTTTCTTCTTTGCAGAAAGTCTGCCTGCCGCTGAGTTTGTTTAAATCAAACGGATTATTTAAGACGTTTTTCGTCTGATACAGTGAGTTTTTTACGGCCTCTGGCTCTTCTTCTTTGAAGTACTTTTCTTCCATTTTTGGTACTCATTCTTTCACGATACCCGTGTTTGTTCGTTCTTTTTTTTCTGCTCGGCTGAAACGTCCTTTTCATTGTTTTATCTTTTTAAAGTTACTTTATTTCGAAAGGGATGGCAAATTTAAACACTTTTTCCACATTTCCAATATATCATTCTTAAATCCTACGAATTCATTGTTACCAGGAACTCGTCATTGTTTTTAGTACCACGCATGTGCTTGAGAAGTAGATTCATAGCTTCGTCTGTTTTCATATCTGCCATGTGATTTCTAAGCACATTCATCTTGCTCACCACGTCTTTTTCCAAAAGCAGGTCATCGCGTCTGGTGCTGGATGCCGTAACATCTATGGCAGGATAAATACGCTTGTTAGAAAGCTTTCTATCCAACTGAAGCTCCATATTGCCGGTTCCTTTAAACTCCTCAAAAATCACCTCATCCATCTTAGACCCTGTGTCTATCAAAGCTGTTGCGATTACAGTAAGTGAGCCTCCATTTTCAATTTTTCTGGCTGCACCAAAAAACTGCTTGGGCTTTTGCATAGCATTTGCTTCCACCCCGCCCGATAATACCTTGCCCGAAGATGGAGAAACGGTGTTATAAGCGCGCGCCAAACGAGTAATAGAGTCAAGTACAATTACTACATCGTGTCCGCATTCTACCAATCTCTTGGCCTTTTGAAGCACTACATTAGCTACTTTCACATGCTTTTCTGCCGGCTCATCAAAAGTAGAAGCTATCACCTCGGCTCTCACACTTCTTTCCATATCAGTAACCTCCTCCGGTCTTTCATCAATAAGCAATACGATTAGGTATACTTCCGGGTGGTTTGCTGCTATGGCATTGGCTATATCTTTCAGAATAGTAGTTTTCCCTGTTTTGGGTTGCGCTACTATCATGGCGCGCTGTCCTTTCCCAATCGGGGTAAACAAATCAATAATCCTTGTAGTAATGCTGGACGCTGAAGTAGTAAGATTCATGCGCTCATAAGGGAAAAGAGGCGTAAGGTAATCGAAAGACACCCTGTCTCTGATATCCTCAGGTTTGCGACCATTAATCGTATCCACCTTGAGCAGGGCAAAATATTTTTCTCCAACTTTTGGCGGGCGAACGTAACCTTTTACGGTATCGCCAGTTTTCAGACCAAAAAGCTTGATTTGCGAGTTGGAAACATAAATATCATCCGGTGAAGAAAGGTAGCTGTAATCTGAAGAACGCAAAAAGCCATAGCCATCCTGCATCATCTCCAAAACGCCTTCGCCCTCTACAATGGCATCAGTCTCTACACTGAAAATTTCCTGACCTGGTCTTAATCTTATTTGTCTGTCAGTTTGGTCTGAAGATTCTCCCTGAGGAGCCTGGTCTGATGAGTCAGTGGAATTTTCCTGTATCACAACCGGATTCAAATCATTGATTTCGGCTTGTGGCTTTTGAAACTCTTCCTGAATTACAGGTTCTTTTTTCTTGAAAGGCCTTACCGGTCTTTCCTCTCTTTTTTCTTCAGGCGCTTTAGCAACAGGCTCAAACAAAGTAGCCGGTGCTTCTTCTACCGGTGGCGCTTCAACTACAGCAGCGGTTTCAACTACTTCGTTTTTTTCTAAAGGCTTACGGATTCTTGTTCTGCGTGCTTTTTCAGAAACAGGCTTGTCTTCAGCAGTTTCTTTATCTTTTAACGCCTGAGCATCTAAAATTTTGTGAATCAGGTCTTGCTTTTCTAGTTTTTGAAAGCTTTTGAGGCTAAGCTTTTCTGCTACTTCTTTGAGTTCGGGCAGATTCATGTCATTCAGTTGAAGAATGTCGTACATCAGATTTTCGGTTAAGTGAATAAAAAGTTATTGGGTATAATTCATTTGAAACAAAACAATAGTAGAGATTTACTTTCCTGAGTTGTTTTTCAATTAATGTTTTTGGAAAAAGAAAAGGAAAGTGCGTTGAGTAGGGCAAATATGGATGATTGTTTCCGAATTTACAAATTATTGAATCAATTATTATTGCAAAAAGCTTTTCTTTAATTTTAAATTTACCCTACAAATTTAATTTATTACAAAATGCCAAGTTTCGATATACTAAGCAAAGTAGACCCACAAACCACGGAGAATGCAATTAATGTGGCAAAAAAGGAGATTCAAAACCGCTATGACTTTCACGGTTCGAAATCTGATGTTGATTTCAATAAGAAAGACCTGACGCTGATGCTTACCACAGAAAATGAACTGAGATTAAATGCCATGATTGATATTATAATAGCCCGCTCCGGCAAACAAGGTATTGATCCACGCTCTTTTGACCTGAGCAAGGAGCATTTCGCTTCCGGGCCGATGGTTAAAAAAGAAATTAAACTCAAAAATGGACTAGATAAAGATGCGTTGAAGAAAATCGCCAAATCAATTAAAGACAGCGGCCTGAAAGTACAGGCGGCACAAATGGATAACATTATAAGGGTGACCGGCAAAAAAATTGATGATTTGCAAGCTGTAATGTCGCATTGTAAAAAAGGGGATTTTGGAGTGCCTCTCCAGTTTGATAATATGAAAAGCTAATAACTAAAAAATACAATATGGGATTTTTGGATCAAATGAAGGAGCTTGGCGCCATGAAAGCCAAGATGGAAGAGGTGAAACGAAAGCTGGATGAAACTGAGGTGATAGAGGAAAACGAGCAGGTGAAAATAGTAGTTGGGGGCAACAGAAAAATTAAACATATAGACCTGAAGCAGGAAAAAATTGATGCCTCGCTGCTTAAAAATACGTTGAACACTGCCTTGGAAAAAATAGATGCTTTTGTGCAGCAAGAAATGATGGGCGCTATGCCTGAAATACCGGGATTATAATATTTATGACAGTAAAACAAATTGACATACTCAATATTGCGTTGATGCTTCTTTCGGCAGCTATAGCGTTTGTAGTGCCCTTCGAGTTATTTCTGTTTTCTTATGC
>CANHIG010000098.1 GCA_947461105.1 Bacteroidota bacterium
ATTGAGTATATCAATCCCATCTAGTGCAGCTGCTGGCACTTATGATTTTAACATTACAGTTAAAGATAGTATCACAGGCTGTACTTCAACTTCTATGCCTTTTACTGTTACTATCAAGGCTTTACCTGTTATTACGGCAAGTGCCAATATCTATTCGATTTGTAGAGGGAACAGTGTTACTCTGTCTGCAGCCGGAGCTTCTACTTACAGCTGGTCCAGCAGTCCTGCAGGTTTTACAAGCAGTTTGGCATCGCCCTCTGTAAGTCCAACTGCTACTACTACATATTCAGTAACCGGCACTTCTAATGGATGTACTGCTTCTTCAAGTACCTCAGTAACAGTGAGTAATTCATCTAATTTAAGTATAACAGGTTCTGCGTCTACTATATGCACAGGAGATCGGGTTTCTCTGACTGTTTCGGGGGCTAATACCTACAGCTGGTCAGGGCCTTCGTCTTATTCAGCCACGGGTAATAGTGTGATAGTGTCGCCTACAGCATCAGGCACTTATTCCGTGACTGGTACCAATTCATCAGGCTGTTCAGCCACAGCCAGTTATTCCATTACAGTAACTTCAGGGCCAAGTGTTACTGTAACTCCCTCTGCTCCAACAATTTGTCCGGGGGCATCAACTACTTTAACTGCTTCCGGTGCCACATCTTATTCGTGGACACCTTCTACAGGATTATCGGCTTCAACAGGTAGTTCTGTTACGGCTAATCCTACTGCTACAACAACTTATACTGTTTATGGTACAACAGGAAGCTGTACCAGTACAAATACAGTAACAGTAACAGTAACAGCATCGAAAATATCAGGTAACACACAAGTTATATACTGCGGTGGTAGTCTTAAAACTGGTAATGATTTTATATCGGACACTATAACTATAGCATCTCCGGGAGCAAAAATTAGATGGCAACACTATACTGGTTCGGCATGGTCTGATATAACGTCCACAGCTACATCTTCTTCATATTCACGCAGTGAGGATTCATCGACTGCTAGCCTTACCAAGACAGCTGTTCGCATAAAAAATGCAGGCGGCACATATACAGTAAGGGCTTTTGTCTTGGGTGGTACTTGTGCAGATACATTCAATATTACCTTTAAGGACTTGTCCATTGCGGGAACCCGCATCTCTCTTTTATCTAATCAGACTATTTGTTCCGGTTCTACCCCTACTGCTCTATCAGTTGATGGAATTGGAAGGAAAGGCTCTGTGTCAAATACTTTCACATTCCAATGGCAGCGATTTTCCAGCGGAGGTGCTGCAACAAATGTGGGAACAAATTCGACAACTTATACTCCATCCAGTGCATACACTGTAGATAGTTTTTATCGTGTTTTGATTAGTACATCTTCGAGTTGTACTACAGCGGTTGCCAGCGATACAGTTAAAATTACAATTGCCAATGCAGTCACAGGCAATACAATTTCTGTATCAGACTCCTGCTCTGCAGGGGCTTCTATTTCGGGAACAGGTTCTGTGTCTGGAGGCAATGGAACTTTTACATATAGCTGGGAGTCTTCAACAACCTCTGCTTCTGCAGGATTTTCGACAGTGGTAGGAGCTGCATCATCATCATATACTCCTCCTATCCCAACAGTAACAAACTGGTATAGACGCTTGATTACGAGTGGGACCTGCTCAAATTCTGCCTCAAATGTAGTAGTTGTGCATCCTCAGATTACTTCTACGCAGATATCTAATGGTCAGACTGTGTGTTTTGGGGTAACTTTAGATAGTTTAAGTGCTTCTCCGTCAGGAGGGTCTAGTACTGCATCATTTACTTATTTATGGTATTCATCTACAGACAATTCTAATTTTACTTCCACGGGAGTAACTACTTCTAAATATGCACCAACTACTGCTGTAGGCACCAAGTACTATAAAGTTACAATATCTAAAGGGGCATGTTCTGTTACCAGTAATACAGCTATAGTTATAATAAACTCAAATCCAACTGTTTCGGTATCTCCTTCTTTAACATCATTATGCTCCGGTAGCTCGGTATCGCTTACAGCCAGCGGAGCTGTAAGTTATTCTTGGTCTCCGGCAACAGATCTCTCTGCCACATCAGGAGCATTAGTTACTTCCACACCAACTGCTTCTAGAACATACACAATTACCGGCACAGATTCATATGGATGTACTGCAACTGCCAAGGATACCGTAAACTATTTAGCATCTCCTTCAAATCCTACTTTAAGCTCATCTTCTAAAACAATTTGCAGTGGTTCCACTACAAATCTTAATTCATTAATAACGTCAGGGGGCACAAATGAGTGGTTCACTGCTCCTGAGGCCAATGCTTCCTATTTAGTTGCAAGTCCGACTTTAGTTTCTGTGGCTGGAACATATTATGTGTTTCAGAAAAGTGGAAGTTGTTACAGTCCGGGTTATAGCACCTTAACACTCACAGTAAACGATGTCTCAGCTCCAAATCCTGCAGATACATTACTTAACTTCTGTTCTCCTGCAACGGCAAATCTTACTGCATTGCAGCCGGCAGCTACCAGTGGTACTGTTTTGAGATGGCATACTGTGTCTAGCAATCCTACAAATGCAGATTCTGTGGTTAATCCGTCATCCGTTGGCGCTGGCAGTTATTATCTTTATGCCTATTCAACAGCTGGTCTGTGCTATGGTCCTGCATCAAAAAAAGTAACAATTAATATTTATTCTCCTACCAATGCTAGTCTTACTTCTCATTCAATATCTGTTTGTGAGCCATCAAATGTAGATTTAAGAAATTATTACAGTACATCAGTAGGAAACAGCTATGACTGGTATTCTTCTACCCCTCCATCATCTTCGAATATTGTAGGCGCTCCTTTTGATATTACTCAATCAGGTAAATATTATCTCTTTATAACTAACTCGAATGGCTGCAGAGGTAATGCTGATAGTATTCAGGTTACTGTAAATCCTTTGCCCTCTGTAGATATCAGTTCTCCGGCCTCAGTTTGCGGGGGCGCATCCAGAAGTATAACTGTAACCGCTGATTCAATAACCTCTTCTTATCAGTGGCAAGTAAAGCCTGTTGGCGACTCAGTCTATACTAATCTTTCTAATTCGGGCGTATACAGCGGGGTTAGCACCAATACACTCAATATCTCAAATACTACAGGCTTAGGTGGCTATTATTACGATTGTATTGTTACCAGCAGCGCCTCTTGTTCTACTACTTCATATGGAGCAGTCATTATAGAAGAAACAGCTCCTTCTATAGTATCTCATCCGGTTAATGCAGCCGATATTGTTGGTAATGATACACTTTTTTCAGTTTCAATAACGGGTACTCCTACTGCTGATTACCAATGGCAGGTTAGTACCAATGGGGGTACATCTTATACAAATCTAACTGACAACGCTACTTATTCAGGTGCTTATACTCCAATACTAGTGATACACGACATACAGCTTGCATACAATGGCTACAAATACAAATGTATCATATCAAATTCATGTAATACATTAACTTCAAATGCAGCTACCTTAAACGTTACAAATTGTGCACCACCAACACCTACTTTCACCACTTATCCTTCTTCAACTATATGTGCTAATACCAATGCTACTTATACAACTCAATCAGGTGGAGGACAGCATGAATATGATTGGTCTGTATCGGGTACATTGGGAGTTGACTATATTGTTGTTTCCGGAGGAGTTGACACAGGAAGTCATACTGTAACATTGAAGTGGTTAACTTCCGGTACCAAAATTGTAACTGTCGGATATCATAATAGTGCTAATTGCCAGAGCATATACCCTGCTGTTGATACGACTGTAGTTAATGCATTACCAAGCCCATCAATCAGCGGAACAAATACTATATGCTCAGGCACTACAAGTACATTTACAGCCAGTGGAGGAAGTTCATATTTGTGGAGTACCACAGAGGCAACAGCAGCAATCACAGTAAGCACAGCGGGAACATATACTGTTACGGCAACAGACGGCAATGGCTGTAAAGCATCAGCAAGTGAAGCGCTGACCGTTAATGCATTACCAACCCCATCAATCAGCGGAACAAATGCTATATGTTCCGGCACTTCAAGCACATTTACAGCTAGTGGAGGAAGTTCATATTTGTGGAGTACCACAGAGGCAACAGCAGCTATTACAGTAAGTACAGCGGGAACATATACAGTTACGGCAACAGACGGCAATGGGTGCACTGCATCAGCGAGTCGTACACTGACCGTTAATGCATTACCAAGCCCGTCAATCAGCGGAACGGATACGATAATATGCTCAGGAGATGAGAGTACATTTATAGCTAGTGGAGGAAATTCTTATGTATGGAGCACATCAGAAATTACTAAAGCTATAACAATAAGCATGGCAGGTTTATATACAGTTACGGCAACAGACGGCAATGGCTGCTCCGCATCAGCAAGTCGCACACTGACCGTTAACGCTTTGCCAACCCCATCAATCAGCGGAACAAATGCTATATGCTCCGGGACTTCAAGCACGTTTACAGCCTCAGGTGGTACAAGCTATATTTGGAGTTCAGGCGCTACAACAACAGCTATTACAGTCAGCACAGCGGGAACGTATACCGTTACGGCAACAGACGTTAACGGTTGTACAGCAACAGCGAGTGAAGCGCTGACCATTAATGCATTACCAACAGTAACAGCGGTAGATGCTGCCCGTTGTGATTCAGGCACTTTAACTTTGGGTGCTACAGCAAATGCAGGTACGCTCTATTGGTATGATGTTGCGAGTGGAGGAACTGCGATTGATTCTGGTGTATCATATACCACCCCGTTTATTTCCAATACTACCATATATTATGCAGAAGCTGCTCAAAATGCTTGTATTACTCGCGTTCCTGTAACAGCAACGGTAAATAAAACTCCAACTATAAACTCAACAACATCTGCATACAGGTGTGAAGCGGGTACTCTGGATTTAGCTGCTACAGCAAGTGCAGGAATAATAAATTGGTATAATGCTATAAGTGGTGGAGTATTCATAGACACGGGAGTATTATACACAACTCCGTATCTTACACAAACACAGACGTATTATGCAAATGTAACAGCAAACGGATGTACTTCCTTTGTGCGAGTGCCTGTGAAGGCATGGATTAATGGAATTCAGGTGAAGCAAAGCACTTCTGATACCACAGTCTTACAGGGTGCCACAGCTCGTTTTATAGTTGTTTTAGAAGGAGACCCAGATGTGACTTATCAGTGGCAGGAGAAATCAGATACATCAGCTTCTGGTTCCTTTATTAATCTCAGCAATGGGTCGCAATATTCAGGAGTGACCACACCCGTGCTAACTATAAACGCTGCTGATACATCTATGAATAATTATAAATACAAAGTTGTGATTGAAAATTCATGCAGCACAGTTACTACAAACGCAGCTCGATTATTAGTAATGTCAGGAACTGCTTTGCCTGTGAAGTGGCTTGATTTTTCTGCGCGTCAGGAAGGACAAACAGTAGTTTTGAATTGGCAAACAGCGATAGAATATAATTCGAAAGATTTTGTTTTATACCAAAGTATGGATGCCTCTAGTTGGAATCGCCTTGGAGTTGTGGACGCAGCAGGTTATTCAACACGAGTTTTATCATATACCTATACTCATCTAAATCCAGAACCAGGAACTAATTACTACAAAATCTTGCAAAGAGATCGGGACGGAGCATTAAGTTACAGTAAAATATTGAGTTTAAAATATCTTGATAATCAATATTATACTTTAAAAGTATATCCCAATCCTGTACAAAATGGAATAATAATTATAGAAACCAGTAAGGCTACAAATATTGTTATTCTAGATAGAATTGGTGCTAAAGTTGCAGAAGGATATATGGAAACAGGTAGGTCTGAATTAGATATAAATGCACTTCCTTCAGGTCTTTATTTCCTTAAGACAGATTTTTCAAGTATTACCTTCGCAATAAAGTAATTTTTTTTTAGAACTTTTCTTTGTTAAGAAATAGGATTTTGTTTGAGTCCTATACTAAGAGTAAGTCCATTTATTCTTTGAATGTAGTATAAAAGTTTGAAAGAGATAAAGAGTCCGGTTTATTCTATATGTTTTATAATGATAATTTTCAATTTTATCTCAGTGTAATTAGCGCAGAATATTTTTCATATTTAATTTTAGATGTGCTTCTTAGTTGTGTATTTTTTCAAGCATCTTTGCAAACACCTCTACTAGCAGTCTAATTTTAATTCGGAGAACTTTTTTAAAAAAATATTTAATTGGAATCTATTTGGCAGGATTACATATTTTTTTGTCGAATTAACACATTTTCTTTTTTTAATTGCAACTATATAAGCTAAAATCTGTTACTAAGCTTGTTAGTTTTGGTGAAGGTGATGCAGAATTTTAGTATAAATTAAATAATTATTAATGAGACAACTAAAAATATCTAAGTCAATTACGAATCGGGAGAGTCAGTCTATCGAAAAATATTTGCAAGAAATAGGAAAGGTAGATTTGATAACCGCAGAAGAGGAGGTAGTATTAGCACAGAAAATCAAACAGGGGGATCATGCTGCACTGGAGAAATTAACCAAAGCAAATCTTCGTTTTGTGGTCTCTGTTGCCAAGCAATATCAAAATAGTTCTCTGAGTTTAAATGACCTTATAAACGAAGGCAATTTAGGATTGGTAAAGGCAGCTCAAAAGTTTGATGAAACCAAAGGTTTTAAATTCATTTCTTATGCTGTATGGTGGATTCGACAATCCATTATTCAGGCATTGGCGGAGCACTCGAGAATAGTGCGCTTGCCGCTAAATAAAGTAGGTTCTCTTACCAAGGTCAACAAAACTTTTTCGGAACTGGAACAAGTGTTTCAAAGAGAGCCAAGCCCGGAGGAAGTTGCTATTCATCTCGAAATCGATTTAGATGAGGTTTTAGCAACACTCGATTTAGCTGGCAGACATGTGTCTATGGATGCTCCTTTTCAGGAAGGGGAAACAAACTCGCTGATTGATGTTTTGGACAATCCAAATGCAGAGCGCACAGACTTATCGGTAGATTATCACGAGTCGTTGCGGTTGGAGACAGAGCGAACTCTCAGTTCTCTCACAGAACGTGAGCGAGAAGTAATAAAATTATTTTTCGGTATTGGTGTTGAAAATCCTATGACCTTGGAAGATATCGGAGAAACATTAGGCATCACCCGAGAGAGAATCCGTCAGATAAAAGACAAAGCACTCATAAAGCTACGAAGCCAATCCAGAAGCAAATCCTTGAAGAGTTTTCTTGGGTAAATTGTTTCTACTTACTCAAATACATACTCTTCATCTTGTACAATTCGCGGAAATGTGGGTCGAACAAGTCTTTAATGAAGCGTATAGATTCTCCGGTAGATTTCATCTCTGGTCCGAGTTCGCGGCTTACATTTGGAAATTTATCGAAGCTGAATACAGGCTCTTTAATTGCATAGCCAATTAGTCGTTTGTAGTAAGTGAAGTCCTTTAGTTTGTTTACACCAAGCATTACTTTGGTTGCGTAATTCAGATATGGAATATCATAAGCTTTACAGATAAAAGGAGTAGTTCGCGAAGCACGCGGGTTGGCCTCGATTACATAAACCTTCTCTTTTTTAATTGCAAACTGAATATTGATTAAACCTCTGATTTCAAGTGCACGGGCAATCTTCTCTGTATATTCTTTCATTTGTGAAATCACATTTTCCGAGAGATTGTATGGAGGCAAAACAGAATTGGAATCGCCAGAGTGAATTCCCGCAGGCTCTATGTGTTCCATAATTCCCATGATTTCTACTTGTTCGCCATCGTATATAGCATCAATCTCAGCTTCTTCTGCTCTGTCAAGGAAATGGTCTACCAGAATATTATTATCAGGAAAATGTTTCAAGATTTTCACTACACTTTTCGTTAGCTCTTCATCATCAATCACTATTCTCATTCGCTGTCCACCAAGCACATAAGACGGACGAACAAGAACCGGATAGCCAACTCTATGCGCTACTACCAAAGCTTCTTCTGCATTTTTTGCTGCACCATATTCAGGATAAGGAATGTTAAGACTTTTGAGCATATCAGAGAAGCGCTCGCGATCTTCAGCAATGTCCATGTTATCATAAGAAGTTCCAATAATTTTGATGCCGTTGTCGCGAAGGTTCTTGGAAAGTTTCAAGGCTGTTTGCCCGCCAAGTTGCACGATTACTCCTTCAGGTTTTTCATATTCTATCAGCTCGCGTAGATGCTCCCAAAACACCGGCTCGAAATACAATTTATCTGCAATGTCGAAGTCTGTAGAAACAGTTTCCGGATTGCAGTTCATCATTATGGCTTCGTAGCCCGATTCCTTGATGGCAAGAATTCCGTGAACACAGCAGTAATCAAACTCAATCCCCTGGCCGATTCTGTTAGGTCCGGAGCCAAGAACGATTACTTTTTTCTTTTGTGTGAGTTTGCTTTCGTTGTTCAGTTCAGCAAAATATTTTTTGTCTTCAGCCACAGTTGGCATGGCTTCAAACGAAGAATAGAAATATGGTGTAAGCGCTTGAAACTCTGCTGCGCAAGTATCTACTAGTTTATAAGTTCTCTTTATTCCCAACGCTTTGCGGAAAAAATATACCTCATCTTCTGTAGAGTTGGTGAGATAGCCGATTTGCAAATCGGAATATCCTTTTTGTTTAAGAGAAAGCATCAAATCAGCTGAAATATCTTTCAGTTCCATTTTGCGAACCAGCTTTTCTGTATCAACTAAATCTGCAAGCTGATGCAAAAACCAAGGATCAATTCTAGAGATATCCTGAATGGTTTTAATCGGCACACCAAGTTTCATGGCATCATAAATGCGGAAGAGTCTATCCCAACTTGGCACTTTGATTCCCTGAAGCATATCATTAGTGCTGTTCCATGTTTTACCATCAGCGCCTAAACCAATTCGGTTGTTCTCTAAGGATTGACAAGCCTTTTGCA
>CANHIG010000099.1 GCA_947461105.1 Bacteroidota bacterium
CAAGGCGCAAAAACTATTACACTAAAACCGCCTGACTTATTTTCTCCTCAAAACAACTCTCTAAGTAGTAATAACAACAGTTTGAAGCTCCTTTTTCATTGACTTTTAAAAAAGTTCGGATAACTATGATAATTAATAAAGCCTGTAACAAATAATTGCTACTTTAAAATCAATGTGTATTATTGTATTAGTTGTTTTGTAATCAAATTTTGAAACAAAGCAAAAGTCAAAATAAAACCACATGAAAATTGCTGTTCTAAAAGAAACAAAAGCAGGAGAAAAAAGAGTTGCCCTTTCGCCCACAGTAGCACAACAATTTATTAAACAAGGTCACAGTTGCCTGATTGAAACACAGGCGGGCTACGCATCCAACTTTTCGGATGAAGCCTATCAAAATGCAGGATGCTCGGTTGTTGCGTCAAAATCTGAACTGCTCCAAGAAGCAGACATAGTGGTGAAAGTAAATGCACTCACTCCCGAAGAAATTACTCAACTTAAAAAAGGAACAGTTTCTATTTCATACGTATATCATCTTTTCAATCCGGAGTTAATTGAGCTTTTTGCCAAGCAAGGTATCAGTGCGTTTTCTATGGATGCAATGCCTCGTATATCAAGGGCACAAAGCATGGATGCGCTGAGTTCTCAAAACAATCTTGCTGGATACAAAGCCGTTATTTTAGGTGCAGATACGCTCGGGAAAATTTTCCCTTTAATGATGACAGCTGCCGGTACCATCACCCCATCCAGAATTTTGATATTCGGAGCCGGGGTAGCAGGGCTTCAGGCTGTAGCTACAGCAAAACGCCTCGGAGCAATAGTGGAAGTTACTGATGTGCGCCCGGAAACAAAAGAGCAGGTGGAATCACTTGGCGGGAAATATATAGAGGTGAAAGGCGAGGGAGTGAAAGTAGAAGGAGGATATGCCAAAGAGGTTTCTACAGAATATCTTCAAAAACAAAAAGAAGCGGTAAACAAATCATTAGCTCAGGCAGATTTAGTAATCACAACTGCACTTGTAGCAGGGAAAAAAGCACCTGTATTGATTACGGAAGATCAGGTGAAAATGATGAAGCTTGGAAGTGTAATAGTAGATATGGCTGTGGAGCAGGGCGGAAATTGTGCAATTAGCGAGTTGGATAAAACAGTAGTGAGAAATGGAGTAACCATTGTTGGACAAAGTAATTTACCAAGTTCACTATCGCAAAACGCGTCTGAATTGTACGCAAAGAATGTGTTTAATTTTCTCACTCATCTTGCCACAAAAGATGGCATGAAATGGGAGTTGGATGAGGATATTACTAAAGGAACTTTAATCACTCATCAAGGCGAAGTTGTGCACCCTTCGTTGCAAATGGCAATGGCTTAACCAGAAAATATAAACTAACAAAACATGGAAAATATACTTGCATTTATTTCTGACCATAAAGAAATGTTCTATCTCATCATACTCATGATATTTGTGGGAATAGAACTTATCGGTCATGTGCCATCAGTATTGCACACCCCGCTTATGAGTGGTGCTAATGCTATTCACGGAGTAGTTATTATCGGTTCAATCATTGTGATGGGGCAAGCAGATGATGCCATCGCTTTAGTGCTTGGTTTTCTTGCAGTAGTTCTAGGCACACTAAATGTAGTAGGAGGATTTGTGGTGACAGACCGCATGCTGGAAATGTTCAAAAAGAAATAAGAATTTAAAACACAATATTCATGCAAGAGCATTTTTTACAAATAGCTTATCTCATCTCTTCAGTGACTTTCATTTCAGGATTGAAATTTTTGGGAACCCCCGCTACAGCCCGCAAAGGCAATCTCATTGCAGCAGCCGGAATGGGACTGGCAATTTTCGCCACAATATTACTCTATACAACAGCAGAGGGTGCTCATCTCCACAATCTGCCATTTATATTTGGCGCACTATTTTTCGGCACACTAGTAGGTTGGATTATTGCAAAGAAAGTGCAGATGACAGCAATGCCAGAAATGGTCAGCTTATTTAACGGAATGGGAGGTGCTTGCGCCATGCTCATATCGGTTATTGAGTTTCATCATTTGACTGCTACGGGAGCCGAAATATCAAAAGGCGAATTGCTCACAATCATCATTGGAATGGTAATCGGTTCTATTTCATTTTCAGGAAGTATGATTGCCTGGGGCAAACTAAGTGGCAGAGTAAACGACTTATCATTAAGCAAACAACAATTTGTAAATATCGGTTTACTGATTGTTATTGTTGGATTAGCAACTAAACTTTTAATTGATGGCGAGCAGACTATGTTCTATGCTGTATTAGTTATCTCTCTCGTCTATGGAGTGTTATTTGTATTGCCAATCGGTGGGGCAGATATGCCGGTAGTGATTTCATTGCTCAACTCATTCACCGGAGTTGCTGCAGCTTGTGGTGGATTTTTGTATGACAACAAAGTAATGCTGATTGGTGGTATTTTAGTTGGAAGTGCTGGAACGCTTTTGACAATGGTAATGTGCAAAGCCATGAATCGTTCATTGGTAAATGTGTTAATCGGAAATTTTGGTGGTGGTGTTACTGGCACATCTGCTGCAATAGAAGGCTCTACAAAAGAAATAACAGCCAGTGATTGTGCTATCTTGATGAAATACGCCAAAAAAGTAATCATCGTTCCCGGCTATGGTTTAGCAGTTGCACAGGCACAACATATTGTTCACGAATTAGAAGAGTTGTTAGAGAAAGAAGGTGTTGAAGTGAAATATGCCATTCATCCGGTAGCGGGTCGTATGCCCGGTCATATGAATGTGCTTCTCGCAGAGAGTAATGTAAGCTATGACAAGCTCATAGAAATGGAGGAAATAAATCCCGAATTCAGTACAACAGATGTGGTATTGGTAGTAGGTGCAAATGATGTTGTAAATCCTGCTGCAAAAACAGATCCTAATTCTCCAATATTCGGTATGCCCATTTTAGATGTTGAGAATGCGGTAAACGTAATCGTGAATAAACGCTCCATGAAAGCAGGATATGCCGGCATTGAAAATGAACTTTTCTTTAAGCCCAAAACATCTATGCTCTTTGGCGATGCGAAAAAAGCCCTCACCCAATTAGTGAATGAGATTAAAAGTTTGGGATAAGCTATTCCTAAAAAAACGGCAAATTAAATGCTATACACCTTGCCTTCCTCAGCTAAAAGTGTTTCAGGGAATACACTGATGCATTCTGCCAAATGCTCCGATAAATCTTCATAGCGCGCAGAATAGTGTCCAATGATTAATTTTTTTGCAACTGATTTTTTTGCGATTGTAGCTGCCTCTATTGTGGTGGCATGAAAGGTGTCTTTTGCTCTGGAAGCATGCTCGTTTTTAAAAGTAGCTTCATGATACAACAAGTCTACTTCCTTCACTATTTCAACTAAATGCTCGTTATACATCGTGTCGCTGCAATAGGCGTATGCTCTTGGTTTTGAAGGTGGCTTGGTAAGTTCTTTGTTCAATACAATAGTGCCGTTTTTGTCGTTATAATCACCTCCCAATTTTATGGCTGCAATCTCAGTTACAGGAATATTGTATTGCAGAATTTTTTCAGGAACAATTTTTCTCAAACCCTTTTTCTCTTTAAATAAAAAACCTGTAGTTGGAATCCTATGATATAGAGGAAAACTCTCCACAGTTAGAAAAGGTAAATCAAGAATCATTTCCTGCCGACTATCCTGTGTAGTCATGAAATTAATAGGGTAACTAAGCTTGGTTTTGGAATACTTAAAATGAGTCAATACTATCTCTTCCAAACCTTCAGGCCCATATATATTCAATGGCTGCTCTCGATAGTTTAGGTTAAATGCAGAAATTAATCCCATCAATCCAAAAAAATGATCGCCATGTAGATGAGAAATAAAAACATGGTCTAGTTTTGCTCTGCGTATATTAAACTTTGCCATTTGCATTTGCGTAGCCTCTCCGCAATCAATCAAAAAGCCATGACCGTTATAATTCAAAAAATGACTGCTGGGGTGGCGATTATAAGCAGGAATAGCTCCACTGCAACCCAGTATTGTAAGTTCGAACTGCATTCAATTATGACATCAAATCCCTGTTCAACTCCTCCATCATTACATAGTCTATAGACTCCTGCAAAGTAGGCACTATGGTAAGTATAGATTCCAATTGAGAAATTTTAATCAACTTTTGAAGATGGGCACTAAGGTTAGTGATTACAAAAGTACCGCTAATTTCTCCGGCAATCCTGTTTCCAACCAGCAAAGAACTGAGACCGGATGAATCTACAAACTGTACTTTTTCTAAATCGAGTATCAGATTTTTTGTACCATCTTTTCCCAAATCAGTAAGAATGAACTTCAACTCAGGAGCACAATTACTCAATAGTTTGTCCTCATCCACCTTCAGAATACAGAATCTCTCTCTATGGTCAAATGAATACTTCATGACGTCTGATTAAGTTAATGATAATAGGCTATACTGTAATGATAGGCAAATTTGATAATAAAATCAAAAATGAGTACTTATAATCAACTACATGAAATAAATTTTACTTTAGAAGGTAAAATCTGAGACAAATTGTCATATTTGACTTTGGTTTAATTATTGATTAATCAAGCATATGGAAGCAAAATTTTCACCGAAAGTAAAAGAAGTGATTTCGTTCAGTAGAGAAGAGGCACTACGCCTTGGTCACGATTATATTGGTATTGAGCATCTGCTGCTCGGTCTCATCAGAGAAGGGGAAGGATTGGCTGTCAAGACCTTACGTTCTTTGCAGATTGATTTAGTGATGTTGAGAAAACAAGTAGAGGAATCTATAAAAGACAAGGCTTCCAAATCAAACTTTAATCCGAATTCACTACCGCTTACAAAACAAGCTGAGCGTGTATTGAAAATAACTGTTTTAGAGGCTAAGGTGATGAAATCTGATGTGATAGGTACGGAGCATTTAATGTTATCGGTGCTCAAAAACAAAGACAATATCGTTACACAACTTTTAGGGCAACAGGATGTAGATTATGATGTATTCAAAGCAGAGCTCGATTCTATCCAGAATGAAACGAAAGCTGAATTGCCAAACGACCCTCAAGACGATGAACATTATGATGATGAAAAAAGCAGAGGCGCATATAACCAACCATCAAAAAAATCAGGCACCTCAAAATCAAAAACTCCGGTACTCGATAATTTCGGGCGAGATGTAACTGCTGCTGCTGAAGAAGGCACCCTAGATCCGATTGTAGGTAGAGAAGCTGAAATAGAGAGAGTTTCGCAAATCTTATCCAGAAGAAAAAAGAACAATCCGATTTTAATCGGAGAGCCTGGCGTAGGGAAAACTGCTATTGTAGAAGGACTTGCATTGAGAATAATTCAACGAAAAGTTTCTAGAGTTTTATTCAACAAGCGAATTGTAATGCTTGATTTAGCGGCATTGGTAGCCGGAACAAAATACAGAGGTCAGTTTGAAGAGCGCATGAAAGCGATAATGACTGAACTGGAAAAAAACAAAGATGTAATTCTATTTATCGATGAAATACACACCATTGTAGGCGCAGGTGGAGCAACCGGCTCGCTCGATGCATCTAATATTTTTAAACCTGCTTTAGCACGTGGTGAGCTGCAATGTATTGGAGCATCTACACTGGATGAATACAGACAATATATTGAGAAAGATGGCGCACTAGACAGAAGGTTTCAGAAGGTAATGATTGATCCGCCATCCCCTGACGAAACGATTCAGATATTAACCAACATCAAGTCCAAATACGAGGATTACCATAATGTAGAATATTCCAAAGAAGCGATCGATGCTTGTGTGAAGTTGAGTACCAGATATATCACAGACAGATTTTTACCAGACAAAGCAATAGATGTTTTAGATGAAGTGGGCGCAAGGGTTCACCTCAAAAACATTCACGTTCCGAAAAATATTGTTGAACTGGAAAAGGAAATTGAAGAGATTAAAATCGAGAAAAATGTGGTGGTGAAATCTCAAAAGTATGAAGAAGCTGCACAACTTCGCGACAGAGAAAAAAACCTTCTTGAACGACTAGACAAAGCAAAACAACAATGGGAAGAAGATGCTAAGAGTGCAAAATTTCCAGTTTCTGAGGATGACATTGCAGAGGTAGTTGCTATGATGACAGGCATTCCTGTAAGTAAAGTCGGACAGACAGAAAGCGGGAAACTACTCAACATGAATATTGATTTGAAAGGCGCTGTAGTTGGTCAAGATGAAGCAATTCAGAAAGTGGTGAAAGCGATTCAAAGAAACAGAGTTGGATTGAAGGATCCTCGAAAACCAATAGGAACTTTTATTTTCCTTGGACCTACAGGAGTTGGCAAAACTGAGTTGGCAAAATCTATAGCTAAATATCTATTTGACAGTGAAGACTCTCTCATCAGAATTGACATGAGTGAATACATGGAGAAGTTTTCAATTTCAAGATTAGTAGGCGCCCCTCCGGGATACGTTGGTTATGAAGAAGGCGGTCAATTGACAGAAAAAGTTAGAAGAAAACCATATTCGGTAGTATTACTTGATGAAATTGAAAAAGCACATCCTGATGTTTTTAATATTCTTCTTCAGGTTTTTGATGATGGTATTCTGACAGATAGTCTTGGCAGGAAAGTGGATTTCAAAAACACACTGATTATCATGACCTCAAATATTGGAGCGAGAGATTTAAAAGACTTTGGAACCGGAGTAGGGTTTGCAACAAAAGCGAAAAACGACTCCTCAGATGAGTATAGTAAGAATGTAATTTCAAAAGCTTTGAAACGCACTTTCTCTCCTGAATTTCTGAATCGTATAGATGATATCATCATCTTCAATTCTCTTGAGAAAGAGTCTATTTACAAAATAATAGATATTGCAATGGGCGACTTAATAAAACGCGTAAATGCAATGGGTTTTGATATAAAGCTAACTGATGAAGCTAAGAGTTTCCTATCAGACAAAGGGTATGATCCGGCTTTTGGCGCAAGACCGCTGCATCGCGCCATTCAGAAATATGTTGAGGATCCATTAGCTGAGGAAATATTAAGAACAAATCCGAAGGAAGGCGATATTTTTGAACTGGATGTAGATAAAGAAAAAGAGCTGCTTTATTTCAAGCATAAAGGCAGCAACAAGAAGAAAAAAGAAACTTCTACCGATTAGTTTCCGTCTTTCCTTCAAATGAAAATGCCACGCAAATTGCGTGGCATTTTCATTTGAAATGTATTCTTATTATCTAAGAAGAGCAAAAGTTCCTTCCTTCTTTATGCTTTTAGTCTTTCCAGAATTTGCAGGATCCGGCACCTCTGCATAAACATAATATACATAAGTCTCTACAGGTTGAGGTATGCCTTTATAAGTTCCATCCCATCCTTCTAAAGGATTGTCGTATACAAGTTCGCCCCAACGATTAAATACTCGGAATTCTAGCAAGCTAACGCTTGCGTGGGTTCCAAAGAAAACAGGATAATACTTATCATTTTTACCATCACCATTTGGTGAAAATGCAGTCGGCATAACAATATCCGTTGTTACCCTAACTAGTGCAGTAGTAGTTACATAGCAGTCAGGATTCAACGGATTGATATACAAGTTCACAGTATAAACTGTTGTTTCGTCAGGTTGTGCTACAGGGCTTAGACAAGTAGTACAAGATAATCCAAGAGCAGGGCTCCACACAAAAGATGGATTCAATGCGTTAGAATAAACAGCATTCAATGTGATAGTATCGCCAAGATTAATCACTGATGAATCAGGCACAATCTGCAAGTTTGGACGAAGAGGCGCAGGTGAAATAGTGAAGTTGTCCGTGTATACACATCCATTTGCATCTGTTACTGTATATACATAAGCGCCACCATCCAAGTTTGAAATCGTATTTGTTGACGAAGTATATAAATTACCATTTAAAGTTGCTGAAGCAGCGTAAGGAGCATTTCCTCCGACTGCATTTACAGTCACCGTTCCATCTGTAAGACCGAAACAAGTTATTTCTGTTGTTTGAGTTGTAGCCGTCAAAACAGCAGGCTCTGTCAATCCTTGCGATACTGTACTGCTACAATTATTTGCATCTGATACTGTAATTGTATAATTACCTACACATAGTGCATTAAACGAGTCAATAGACTGGAAGTTAATACCATCTTTTGAATAGGTATATGGATTTGTTCCTCCACTGCCACTTACTTGAATCACACCATTACAAGCCCCGTTACAACTAATATTGTTGAATGATAAAACCGAAACAGCAACTTGAGTTGGTTCAAAAACATCAACCGTAATTAGCGTATCACAACCTTTACTGTCAGCAATTAAAATTGTATATGTATTTGCAGAAAGGCTACTAAATGTGCCACTAGATTGCGGAGTTCCTCCATCTATAGAATACGTATATGTTCCACTTCCACCATTTGCTGAAACTTGTATAGAACCATTACTACCACCAAAACATTTTACGCTATCCACTTTCACTATTATTGGATTAACGGTTAATGGTATAAGAGTTGTCAATGCCGTATCTGTACAGCTCTGAAAGTCTGTTACTATTGCTGTGTAATTACCGCCGGACAAATTATTTCCTATGCTATCGGTTTCTGTTGGAATTCCAACCCACTGATAAGTGTATGGATAAACTCCTCCATTTGCTGATAGCGTTATTGTACCATCGCTAATATTTCTACAACTTGGGGCAACTGTACTCACCGTATCTGCAATAAGTTGAGGAGGGGCAGATACAGTAGCAGTACCGCTGGCGATACAACCCTTCGCATCACTTACCGTGATACTGTAATTGCCTTTACAAAGATTCACGGCCCAGGTAGAATCCTGACCGTTGCTCCATAA
>CANHIG010000100.1 GCA_947461105.1 Bacteroidota bacterium
AAATCTACATTCTTAAAAATCCTTTCAGGAGAAATAGACCCGACTACGGGTACTACTGAAATTTCTAAATCCAAGCGAGTGGCTGTATTGAAGCAGAACCACTTTGAATTTGACGAAGTGCCTGTTTTGCAGGTGGTACTTATGGGGCATAAAGAACTTTGGAATGTGATGCAGGCAAAAGAGGCGCTTTATGCCAAGCCTGATTTTAATGAGGAAGATGGGATGAAAGTAGCGGATCTTGAAAACACTTTTGCTGAAATGGACGGCTGGAATGCGGAGAATGCGGCAGCAGAGCTATTGAGCAATCTGGGAGTGAAAGGGGAAAATCATGCAAAGCTGGTGAAAGAACTTGATGGAAATCAGAAGGTACGTGTGCTCCTGGCGCAAGCCCTTTTTGGTAATCCTGATATTCTGATTCTTGATGAGCCTACCAATGACCTTGATGTGGTTACGATTTCTTGGTTAGAAGATTTCCTTGCAGATTATCAGGGAATAATTCTGGTTGTATCTCACGACAGGCACTTTCTTGATGCCATTTGTACGCACGTAGTGGATATTGACTTTGGTAAAATGCAAATCTTCAGTGGTAACTATTCTTTCTGGTATGAATCCAGTCAGTTGATTTTGAAACAAAAAGCCGATTCCAATAAAAAAGCAGAGGATAGAATAAAGGAACTACAGGATTTCATCAGAAGGTTTAGCGCAAATGCTTCTAAATCTCGTCAGGCTACCAGCCGGAAGAAAGCATTGGATAAAATTAATCTGGAAGAATTAAAACCATCTAACAGAAAATACCCGGGTATTCAGTTTAATAACATGAATAGAGAAGTAGGTGACCAGATTCTTACTGTAAGACATTTGGCTAAAGCACCACATTTTAAAGGTGTAAACTTTACATTAAACAAAGGAGATAAGACAGCAATTCTGGGGGAAAACGGACTCATTGTCTCTGTATTATTAAATATTTTGAATGGAGTAGATACTAGCTATAGCGGCACAATCGAATGGGGTATTACTACTTCGGTTGCATATATCCCAAACGATAATACAGCTTTCTTTTCTGCTGATCCTAACCTCAACCTTATAGATTGGCTGCGTCAATATTCGGAAGAGAAAGATGAAACCTTTATTCGCGGCTTTTTGGGAAGAATGCTTTTCTCTGGTGAGGAAACGCTAAAGAAATGTTCTGTCCTTTCAGGAGGGGAAAAAATGAGATGTATGTTCGCCCGAATGATGATGATGAAAGCCAATGTGCTAATTCTGGATGAACCTACCAATCATCTTGATCTCGAGTCCATCACTGCACTGAACAATGGTTTGAATGAGTTTAAAGGCAATGTGATTTTCACCTCAAGAGATCATACACTTACAGAAACTATTGCCAACCGAATTATAGAAATTGTTCCTAAAGGCATCATAGACAAAGAGATGACTTATGATGAATATCTGAATAGCGAAAAGGTGAAAAACCAGAAACTGGAACTAGCTGGTAGCTAATACTACTTATTGTTTCAGATATACAGCAACTGTAATCATAGTGCCAAATCCACTGATGACTTCAAGTACCCATAGTGTGGTCAGGTAATAGATGTATTGACTTCTTAATTCAGATGATGATCTGGTCTGCTTTGACTTATACACTACATTGAAATACACTTCAACTCCCATGCTGTATATCTTGAACAAGCAAGAGCTTACCCATATCCACAACGCAACAAATAAGATACAAAGCAAGAATCCGAGGTAAGCCATTAATGTATTGTTAAATAAAAAGTTGCAATCATAGGCAAAATTGATATAAATCAATTTTTTTCAGTCCTGTTTTTCACAAAAGTTTATTTTTTGCCTTGTGTATACTATTTCAATTGGGTTATTGATGATTTTGATTAGCAGGAATGAATTAGAATTAAACTTTTTTTATTTTCCTAATTCTCTGGCTCTATTTAGCGCGCTTTCCAGACCGTCCTTGATAGAGCTTTGTAAATGATTGCTACTAAAAACCTTTAATGCAGCTTCTGTTGTCCCTCCTTTTGAAGCTACACGGCTAATCCATTCTGTACAAGTTAGTTTGTTTTGATTGTGAAGATGAACAGCACCCATAAAAGTTTGGTTTACCATGAGTTCTGCTTCTGCTCTTGAAAAGCCCATTTCAATAGCAGTATTTATCATGGCTTCCATAAAATAATACACATATGCCGGGCCGCTTCCGGAAATAGCAGTTGCTGCATCTATCATAGCTTCATCCTCTACATAAACAGATTTGCCTGTGGTATTCAATAAGTTTTGGATAATAAAAAGCTCTTTTTTATCTAGAGCTGATGTGCATGTGAAAACTGTCATGCCCATTCCGATTTGAGCAGGGAGATTAGGCATGGCGCGCACAATCTTATCGGTGTTTAAATTCGAGAGTGCCTTTGCTGTGATTCCCGCCATTATGGAAAGAATAATCTGCTGACTATGAATGAATGGTTTAATTGTCTTGCTTAACTCTTCAAAATCCTGAGGTTTCACTGCCAATATTATTATGTCTGCTTCACTGATTTTTTGATTGGGCTCTCTGAATATTTGATGTTCAGGGATTTCAAGTAAAGAAGTATCAATTATAGGATTCTTATCGAGTATGTATAGCTCTTTGGGTTGAGTAAAATAGCTGGCTAATAAACTTTTAGCATAGGTTTTCCCCATATTTCCGGCACCGATAATTAATATTCTCATTGTTTATGTAGTTAAAAGTTCTAATACTTCCTCAATCATTTTTTTAATCAGTGCATCCGGATTTTTGCTAAAATTTTTTGTAGCTCTGTTGGCTAAAAGCGCATTTACAGATAAGCACTGATGGCCTAAAATCTTACCTAGTCCATATATTCCCGCAGTTTCCATTTCCAGATTCGTGATTTGATAGTGAGGATGCTTAAAGGCCGTAACTCTTTTTTCAAAGTCAATTTGTGTATGCGGTGCTCTTATAAATCTACCTTGTGGCGCATAAAAGCCCTCAGCAGTTAGAGTGACTCCTTTTTCGTATTTCTGCTCAAAAAGTTTGATTAAATCTTCATCAGCTTTAAATACATAGGGGATAATGTTATTCAGTTTTACTTGCGAGCTAAAGGCATTCAGGAGATTAATTTCCTGAATATTATTTTCGTAGGCGTAATGATGGAGTAGCCCGTCAAGTCCTATGGCATATTCTGAAATGATTATGGAATCGAGTGGAATGGCTGCCTGTAAACAACCTGAAGTCCCTACTCTGATTAGTTTTAATGAGGTAAGTGCTTCTTTAGGTACCCGCTTTTGTAAATGAATATTGAACAGTGCATCAAGCTCTGTCAAAACAATATCAATGTTATCGGTCCCTATTCCTGTAGAAATAACTGTTATTCTTTTATTGTTTAAGTAACCGGTATGTGTAACAAACTCGCGATAGGAAACTTTATATTCAATTCGGTCAAAAAAATCACTTACTTCACTCACTCTGTTTGGATCGCCAACAGTAATAATAGTTTCAGCTACCTGGTGCGGCAATAAGTGCAGATGATATACACTGCCATCAGGGTTTAGAATCAAGTCTGTTTCTGAAATCATATCAATCTATTTTTACGTGTTTGAGTTGCAATAAATTTAGTGCATTTGTACCGAGTCCTTTTATGTTTTTTTGATAGAAGCGCAATACCTCATCGTAATACAGAGGAATAACAGGGGTTTCTTCATTCAATATCTCATCCATTTTTTGATAAAGTGAGAATCTCTTTGAATTATCTGTTTCGCTAAGCGCTTGCTCATACAGCTTATCAAACTCATTATTATTAAAGCGTGTGTAGTTTGGTGGCGTGCCATTTTTGCTGTAAAAAACTGCATAATAGCTTTCTGCATCGGGATAGTCTGCAATCCATGAACCTCTGAAGAATGGTGCTTTGCCTTTCACCATCCATTCTCTCAAGACCGCTCCTGGATTCACTTCCAGCTTTATCTCTAATCCGATTTTAGATAGTTGCTTTGCAACCATCAGTCCAATTTCCCGATACGTTTCGTTTGTATAAAGTGTTATTGGATTTTTTGAATTGTAAATGCCGGAAGCTTTAAGTATGGTAGCAGCTTTTTCAGGATCGTAATGCACTACTTTTTTGGATGAATCAAATGAAGGCAAGCCATAGGGTACAAAACCATTTACAGCAGGTTTCCCAATTCCGTTTCGGAGATATTTTATCAACTCCTCTCTGTCAATAGCCATGTTGATAGCTTGTCTGATATCTTTATTGTAAGTGTTGTCAGAGAGATTAAAGCCAAGATATTCTGTATTCAGATAAGGCGATTTTTTCAGATAAAACTTATCGGTCATTTCCTTTTTTAATGCTCCGTTTTCATCAATTACTTCATCAATATAGCTTGCGTCTAAGCCTGAAATAAAGTCAATTTCCTTTTGTCTGAATGAGAGAAATTCGGATTTTTTATCAGTGATAAAACTAACTCTTACTCCGTCAATGAATGGAAGTTGCACGCCATTTTCTTGCTCAAAATAATGCTCGTTTCTAACTAAAATTAGGGCAACGCCTTCTCTCCATTTTTTGAGTTTAAATGGTCCGGTTCCTACAGGATTTGCCCTGAAATCCTGTCCGTAGTAACTTACTGCTTCTGTTGGTATTACTGAGCAATACTGCATAGTGAGAATTCCCATCAAGGGTAAAAAAGATTTCTTTAGTTTAATTTGAAAAGTAAAGGAATCAATTGTATTAAAAGGAGAGATGCTGTCCACATGCTCGTTGAAAATCCATGCACCCGGTGAAGCAGTTTTTGGGTTTATTATTCTCGCAAACGAATATCGAAAGTCAAAGGCATTTACAACTCGTGTTTTATTTTGGAAGCACTCATTTTCATGAAATAAAACATCTTTTCTAAGATGGAACGTGTAGGTCTTTCCGCTATCCATGATTTCCCAGCTTTCAGCTATAGCAGGTTTTACATTCAGCGAATCATCTAATTGTACCAAACCATTATACAATTGATTGCATATCCAGATAGTGGACTGATCTTTAGAAAAAGCAGGGTCAAGAGAGCCTATACCGCTGGATTGATTGTACCTGAACACTTTGGCTTCAGTAGATTTGCTGTTTTCACAAGAGTTTAATCCTGTCAGGATTAGCAGCAATAGCAAAACAAAAAATAGATGGAATGTTTTTTGCACGTTAATGGTTATGCTCAAAAATAACCTTACTTGAATCTAATCGGCAAAGAGTTTATAGACAAATACACAGAAGCGAACAAAAGTGTTTACTGTGAATTCAGTAATACTATCGGAAGGCATTCTTATTTGGTTTAGGCCCCATTTCAAAAATCAATGTTCCTCCGTTCACAATATCTAAATGATGCAAAAACGGTTCTTCTAATTTTTTTCCGTTTAAGGTTGCCGATTGCACATAGTAGTTTAACGGAGATACATGCTTAGCAATGATTTCAAATTTCTTTGTTCGGTTTTCAGGATCAAAGT
This sequence comes from Bacteroidota bacterium, assembly GCA_947461105.1. GTDB lineage: Bacteria > Bacteroidota > Bacteroidia > Chitinophagales > LD1 > CALAYL01. The sequence goes on from CANHIG010000100.1 coordinate 5,480, forward strand.
ATATAGTTGATTTTGGAAATAAGGGCGTTCCTATTGCATACACATCTGAGCCTGGAGTTACAGGATAAAATCCCAATGCGCTGAATACATACCATGCAGACATTTGCCCACAGTCATCATCTCCATCCATACCATCTGCGCTATTTCGGTAATTCAGATAACGGTTGAAGGCTACTAAGCGCTGTGTTTTCCATGATTGCCCCACATAGTCATATAGATAAGTATAATGATGTCCCGGTTCGTTTTGATGAAAGTAGTGAGCTCCGTTAAAGTTGGCATCCAGCTTTTTGATGAAGTTCTCTTTGCCACCCATTAGATTTACCAAACCCGGAATATCTTGTGTCACCGCAAAAAGATAAGTCCACGGACTTCCTTCGGTAAAGCCATCATGTGTATTCGTTGCCCATGATCCATCCGCATTGCGCGGAGCCATCATTTGCGTTGCGGGGTTAAATAGATTCACATAATTTTTACTTCGCTTCATCAGCATTTCATAATCTTCCATTTTCCCGACAGCCTTTGCCACCTGAGCCACGCAGAAATCATCATAAGCACCTTCGAGCGTATTGGAGACAGATTCATTGGTTTTATCTACCGGAACATATCCCAGTTTTTTATACCAATGTAATCCCGCCCTCGCTTCGATATAGGTGAAAGGGGCGCGGTCAGCCCAGCGATTCACACTATCATTTCCCGATGGCACCATAGCATCTTTCATACAAGCTTCATAAGCTTTTTCCAAATCAAAACCCTTAACACCTTTCACTACTGCATCAGCCAGCACAGCATCAGCATGTGTGCCAATCATAATTCCAGTGTAAGTCGGATTGGGCCATTTGGGCATATAGCCACCTTGTTCATACATTTGAATGAGCGACTGCACCATACCCGAAACATGCTCAGGAGCTATCAAAATCAATAAGGGATGTTCTGCTCTATAAGTATCCCAAAGTGAATAATCATTATAGCTCACTCCATTGTGAACAGTATCGTCAAAGGCGCTGTAGTAGCGCCCATATTCAGAAAATTGACGCGGGAAAAGTGCACAGTGATACATGGCGGAATAAAAAATTTTACGTTCGCGTTTTGTAGCGCCTTCTATTTCAATTCGGCTCAGAAACTTATGCCAAATACTGTCTGTTTCAGTTTTCACCTGCTCAAAAGTTTTATCTGCAATCTCTTGTTTCAAATTTTCGCGTGCTTGTTCTATGCTGATAAAAGATGTTGCAATTCGTGCTTCAGCCATTTTTATTCCTTTGGAAAAGCTAATCCATGCACCGCACTCATTGGTCAATTGTTCTGAAACATGTTGCTGAAGCGTATCGCCTTTCCATGTGCCTAAAGCACTAACGTCCTTATTAAACTGAATCACAAAATATCCTTTGAAGTTTTGCAGTGGTGGACCTAATTTTGAAGAGTGGCGGTCGCTGTTCCAGCCAATAATTTCACGCTTTGCGCTGTCCACTTTTATCCATCCATTAAAATCAGGTGGCTGGCTGGCTTCAATCAAAACTATTGGATTTTCTGATTCTGGAAAAGTATAACGCATCACTCCGCATCGCTCTGTAGCTGTTATTTCTACCTGTATCTTTTTCAGATTGGCTGTAGCCATTTTTACAGAATAGTAATTTGGTCTGGATATTTCAGAAAGATGTGAGAAGCTGTTTTTTTGAGCAAATAACTTTTTATCTAGCTTTCCTATTGAGGGTTTTAGTGTTACATATCCGTAATCTCCCATCCACATGGCGGGCTTGTGTGAAGCACGGAAGCCACGAATCTTAGTATCAAAGTATTTGTAGTTTGGAATGCGAATTCTGCTATCGCGTGTGCATGCTGTCCAATGAGTCATCCCGAATGGTGTGGCTACAAACGGGGTAGTTCTGCCAAATAACCAAATTCCTCTTGTTCCAACCAACGGATTTGCAAAATCAGTGAGATTATGCTGTGCAAACGCTATACTGTTCAATAGTAAGAAAGAGAAGAATAGGAGTGGCTTTTTCATTTCTTAATTACGTAAATTATGAATTAAACTGCTTTATTTAAATCTAAAACTTATAGAATTAACTCATCATCCTGATTAATCGCTGAGTATTCTATCTGAAGGTTAGAGATAAGTTTGTCAAAGTATGATTTGTTTTATCAATCCTCTGCTAAAGTCCAGCTCGAGGTTCTGCCAAGAAAAGGCATTCCCAGCACATAACCTCGCAAATTAACATGTTTGGCGTCTATAATTGTCATTTTACAATCGTATGTTTTACCATTTTTGGGGTCGTATATTTTGCCATTGATGTACTCGGCCTCTGATTTCTTCTCTAATCCATGAAGGATTTGAAGATTCAGCACAGGTCTTTTGCGCTTTTCATGATCAGGATTTTCTTTATCCAGTTTAGGTGTCCCATTTTTCTCATTAGGTTCTTTTAACCAAATTATTTGTCCATGATATTTGCCATCTGTTCCAAGGAAAACTTTCACTTTGCCATCTTTCTCCTGATTTAGCCATGTTTTAGTAAGGCTGAGTTGTGCTGAAGCACTGAGTGAAAAGAGAACTGCTATCAATACAATCAAAGAATGTCTTTTCATGGGTTTGTTGGTTTAGATTAATAAAGTGGAAATTAGTTTTTCTAAGGTGTTTCCCAAAACTAAACTGATTATTTTTTCAACATTAATCCTAGATTTGAGCTGAAATTTGAAAGATAGTTATGGTATTTCTTACAAGGCGTGAACATTTTAACGGAGCCCACTGTTTGTATAATGAAAATTGGTCTGAAGCAGAAAATAAAGCAGTATTTGGAAAATGCTGCAATAAAAACTACCACGGTCATAATTTTGAATTGTTCGTTACAGTGAAGGGCAGCCCCAATCCGGATACAGGTTTTGTGATGAATGCGCACAAGCTCAGTCATATCATGAAAATAGAAGTTACGGATAGGTTGGATCATAATAACTTCAATTTGGATGTCCCGGAATTTAGTGATGTATTGCCTTCATCGGAGAATCTGGTAATTCAGATTTGGAAATGGCTGGAGCCACACATCACTGAATGCGAACTGCATTGTATCAAATTACAAGAGACAGAGAATATTTATGTCGAATATTTCGGCAGTAAGGAAAAATGAGAAAATGAACTACAAAAAAACAGAAATTTACAACGAAGAGGCTCAGGTAGAATTGGCAAAAAGCTATGAAACAATATTGAAGTCTTTAGGAGAAGATAC
>CANHIG010000101.1 GCA_947461105.1 Bacteroidota bacterium
GCTTCGGGTAATCCCTCATGGACAAATGGAAATGGTATTTTCTGGAAACTTGATGGGAATTCAGGTACAAATCCACCAACCAATTTTATAGGCACTACCGATGCTAAAGATTGGGTGGTGAAAACCACTAATGCTGAAAGAATTAGAGTGCTCAGTGGTGGAAATGTGGGTATAGGAATCACCACTCCTGCTACTTTATTACACTTGGCCGGTGTACATCAAACCACTCAATTCAGAATGACACTTCCTGCTGCTGCAAATGGAAATAGTACTGGAGATGTCAATTTCCAGTCATGGGTATCTGAACCATGTGTGAATTGGGAAGGAGCAGGGATTGGAGTAAATGTAAATAATGATTATGTGGGAGGGGTGAGTTGTGCGGGAGGAGTTCCTATGCCAAAATTGAATGCAGCACTTGGACAGTCTTTTATACGTTTCGAAACAAATGGAGGTAATATGGTATTCTATACTTTAAATAACGCTACAGCACCTACTACATCTCTTACCCCGAGAGAGCGTATGTCAATTAACTCAGCCGGAGAGGTAAAAGTAAACAGCTTAAATGGAATAGTAAACAGACCATTATTTTTAGACCCTAATGGGGTGCTACGCTCTTCGTCAGGCGGTAACTATACTGCTACTTCGGGCTACTCACTCACAGACGGAACTGCATGGTCAACTTCAGAAGGAACCGTAAGAGTAGTTATATCCGGAAATACACTTCTCGTTAGAGCGTATAACGAAAGTGGGACGTTAAACAATACATACACACTCAATAATGTATATAATGCAAAGGTTGTTGTGACCATCATTAATGACGATACAGCTAATTGTGGTGGAACGACAAAAATTTCAAGACCATTAGTTTTTACTGCAGTTAATGGTGCGGCAGAGACAAGCCAAAACTCTGATATGGGATGTTCAGGTTCCGATGGACACATGCAGTTGATTCAGATTTATTACAACGCTCAGTAGATTGGTTTTCTAAACCATTTTTTGGTGGCAATCTAAATACCTCCAAAAATACAAAGTGAATTTAGACACTATTCCGTAGCTTTTGAATGAATAAGTCACTTTTATTTTCATGTATTTATAAATGTTAAAACATAAAGTAATCATGAGAATAGAGATATAATGTCCAACCAATTTTTTACTTGAGTGTTAAAAATGGTAGAAAATTTATATATTGAGCACACATAAAACGATAGATTATGCGAAAAACAATGCTTCTTGTGATTGCATCAATACTCTTTTGCAATTTAATTAATGCGCAAAGCAATGTGGGGATTGGAACTACCTCACCCGATCCTTCTGCCATTTTAGAAATGAGCGCATCCGATAAAGGTATTTTAATTCCAAGAATGACAACAGCTCAGAGATTAGCAATTAGCGCTCCTGCGAGAGGGTTGATGGTTTATGATACTGATGTACCTTGCTTTTTTTACTATGAATCCGGTTGGCAGAATTTATGCAACACCGGGGCAGTAGGACCTACTGGGCCAACAGGAAATGTCGGAAACCAAGGTTTGCAAGGAACAACAGGCGCTACTGGTGACATAGGAGGAACAGGTGCTACAGGTGCAACCGGAAATACTGGTGCTATAGGAAGTACCGGAGCAACTGGTGTAACAGGCAGCACAGGAGACACAGGCGCGACAGGGAATACAGGCTCAACAGGAAATACCGGGGCAACTGGTGATACGGGCTCTACAGGATCAACTGGCTCTACAGGAAGCACCGGAGCAACCGGAATTACTGGCGATACAGGGAGCACAGGCGCTACAGGCGCTACCGGAAATACAGGAAGCACCGGAGCAACTGGTGCAACAGGTCCCCCAGGATTGAGTTCTTTCTGCGCTGCCGCAGTTGTAAATTATGTCACAAAATTTTCTCTCACTACAGAAATTTGCAATTCAATAATTCACGATAATGGCACTCAAATCGGAGTGAGTATTCTGGCTGGATACCGCAAGGTAGATGTGGCGGGTGATATGCGTTTGAAACTAACAGGAACAGATATGGGAGTTGACAATTCCACTCAACTTGAAATCTCCAATGCAGGAACAGGAACTGCTGCAATTTCATTTCACCGTGAAGGAGTTTGGGGCGCACATTTTGGATTAGATAACGATAACTGGTTTAGCACAAGAGGCTGGAGCTCTACCGCTACAGGATATACAGACCTAAAAGCAGGGGCTTTTGCATCTTATGGAAAACTAAGTTTTTTATATCAGGGTGGACAGACCGATGGCACCTCAAATGTAGTATTGAGAAATGATGGAATAAACTGTTATCTATATCCGTGGGGTACACCAAATACAGGTAGTAATCTAAATATAGGCGGTGCAGCAATTGTAAACGCTAGAGTAAACGGGCGTATTCAATCCTATGGAGGAAATGCTTATTTGGATGGCACTGTCAATGGCAGTGGCTGGAAATTGGTAGTGGCCAACTCAAACGGAGAGCTTTACAAAGGAGATGCGCCTGCTGCTGCTGATAAACCAATCTTTATCAGAAGATATAATTGTACAGGTTGTGATAATCCTAACAGATCTCTTGGAGTAAGCACTACAGACTATGTAGCTGTGCTTGCGGGCTTTTACCCAACAAGTAATTCTAATTCAGAAAGCACACGTGCACGCTGCTATGATAACGGAGGGACTTGGTATTTTAAAGGTGATACTGAAGGTGCTAATGGCGAAGACTGGAATGTAGATGTGATGTTTATCAGAAGATATTTGGTAGATGATCAGAGGCCTGCTAGTCAGAACGGTGGCGGTACAGGAATGTAGAGCGTATTATAGTTACTAAAAAAAGAACTTGACTTCCTTTTAAAAACTTCATAAATCATTATTGATTCAATTTTTTATTTTAGTGCGCACAAAAGCATAAATAATATGAGTGATATTGATGTAAAAGGACTTTTAAAAGATTTGAAAGAACAAATGCAAAAGGCTATTGACCATTTTGAATATGAGCTTTCAAAAATCAGAGCCGGCAAAGCCTCTCCTTCAATGCTAGACGGCATTAGTGCTGATGCATACGGAGCCATGACCCCACTCAATCAATTAGCGAATGTAACAACTCCTGATGCCAGAAGCATTACTATTCAGCCTTGGGATACCTCATTATTACAGCCGATTGAAAGAGCCATACTTATGGCCAACATAGGTTTAACGCCACAAAATGACGGAAAAATTATTCGACTGAATATTCCACCACTCACCGAAGAAAGAAGAAAAGAATTGGTGAAGCAAACTAAAACAGAAGCAGAACATTGCAGAGTTTCTTTGCGCAATGCAAGAAGAGACGCTAATGAGAAAGTAAAAAAGATGCTTAAAGATGGTCTTGCTGAAGATGAAGCCAAAGAAACAGAAGAGGAAATTCAAAATACACTTAACCACTTTACAGCAAGTGTAGAGAAACATCTGGAAGTGAAAGAAAAGGAAATAATGACCGTATAGAAAAATTACTGACGCATAAAAAAACCGCAAAATTTTGCGGTTTTTTTATGCGTATATTATAAATTCAAAACATGGATAAACTCCGTTCGTTTTGGAATGACCTGCCAGCCCTTAGGCTGCTCATGCCTTATATGGCTGGCACCATGGCTGCTATAAGTTACATTCATTTTTTTAACCAACCTATAAATGTTTTAACTTCCTTTCAGCCCATAATGATGGCAGCTTCTACCCTACTCACCATATCATTAATTTGCATTGCTATTCACTATTCCACAAATAATCCCTCACGTTATTACAAATTCAGATTATTGTCAGGAGGGTCTATTGCCATAGCTATGTTTTCACTCGGAGTGATTATGCTCGTATTTAACACAGAAATAATTCAACCTAATCATTTTCTGCATAAGAAAAAAAGAGAGGGCGTTTTTCAGGTAGCAATAAATACGCCTCCCATGAGGAAGGCTAAAACTATAGTAGCGCAAGGCAATTTCCTAACTGATGAGAATGGCAAAAAAATATCAGGAAATATATTGATGATGATGCCAAAGGATTCAATAGCCTCATCCTTAAAATATGGAGATTACTTACTGATAGCGGGTAAACCGGAATTATTGGATGCTCCGAAAAATCCTTATGAGTTTGACTATGCGCAATTTCAACATTTTAAAAACAACTATTACAGAATATACTTACCCCCATCAAACTATAAAATCATAAAAAGAAATCAAGGTAATATTATACTCTCCACTATCTATAATTGGCGAAACTACTTCATCCATATTTTAGAACAACACATCATCCAAAAAGATGACCTTTCTGTAGCAAGTGCCATTCTGCTCGGATACAGAGATGAAATGAGTCAGGATATAATACAAGCCTATGCCAGCAGTGGTGCATTACATGTGATGAGTGTGAGCGGACTGCATGTAGGCGTCATTTTCCTGGCATTACAACTTTTACTCAAAAGAATGGAACGCAATAAAAAACTCAAAATCATCCGAACATTACTGATAGTAATATTACTTATTGGCTACGGTATAATTACCGGACTTGCGCCATCAGTTTTACGAGCAGTTACCATGTTTTCTCTTTTCACCATTGCCAAAACTTTTGACAGAGATACCAATATGTATAATATTCTAGCTGTCACCTGTTTGATTTTATTATTGGCAAATCCATATTTCATCACAGAGGTTGGCTTCAAATTATCCTTTTTGGCAGTCTTGGGTATAGTGTCCTTATACCCGATTATCTACAAGCAGATAGCCGTTCAAAATAAAATACTGAACTTCTTTTGGTCGCTCACTTCTATGTCTATAGCAGCACAAATAGCTACATTTCCTATTGGCCTATACTATTTTCATCAGTTCCCGATTTTCTTCTTGATTTCAAACCTAGTAGTAATTCCAATTAGCAACATCATCATTTATCTTGGAATGATACTTTTCATTATAGCCAAACTACTTTGGCTTAGTAATGGCTTTGGCTATGCACTCAATTTACTTTTAAACTGGCTTAATGCATTTATTCTCTGGATAGAAAAAGCACCCTATTCATTGATAGAAGCTATTCATATTAGCCAGGCAGAAATGTATCTCATGTATATCGTTTTTGCAGGTATACTTCTCTATTACTATAACCCTAAAGCAAAGTATGCAATTGCGACTTTGATTGTTTGCCTTTGCCTGGTAACAGTTAGAGCCGCTAGAATTATTGAAAATAAAAACGAAAAACTTTTTATTGTATACCATGTGCCAAAACATACAGCAATAAGTGTTATTAATAAAAACAAAGTGTACTCCAGAATAGATTCTTCAGTATTAGCAAACAGAAGCCAGATGCTCTTTCATATTAAACACCACTGGTGGGCATTGGGCGTAGAGAAAAACACCTCACTGGATAAATTGCTCACTACAAAAAAGATGATTGAAATGCCATTTGGCACTATTGTTTTTGCTGGAAATAAAAAAATACTAATCCTGGATAAACCCTTGAAAAAATACATAGCACCAACTAAAATAGAGGTGGATGAAATCGTATTATCAGGCAATAAAAATATTTCGATTTCTTTATTGCCATCCTATTTTAAGTTCAAAAAACTGGTTTTTGATTCGTCAAATAAGAAATGGCGTGTTAGCAAATGGAAAGTGGAATGCGATAAAATGAGCATCAAATATCATGATGTAAATGATTTTGCGTACATCTCGGAAATCTATTGATTGGTAGTGGTTTACAACAATTGTTGAAAATTCAATTTGAGATTAGCGATTAAAGCATTCATTTTTGTCAAAAATACATGCGCTTAATGCTGCTCTCCCTATTTGATAATTTTATTCCAACAAAGCCTGAAGCAAATCAGGAAAAATCAAGAGTAGAGACTTTTGAAATTAGTGTGAATGACCTTACTGTTCCTGTGAAAATAATATTTGAAGAAAGGTTTAATAACCGCGTAAAGGTCAATTCGAACGGGATTACGATGCACATAAGTGCAAGACAGCCCAAAGAAGAACAAAGGAAGAATATTGACCATTTTATACAATGGTCAAAAAACAAATTGGGAGAGAAACCCGATCTTCTAGACCACCTACCTCAGCGTAAATATGTAAACGGTGAAGTATTGTCTGTTGGCCAACATGATTTTTACATCAGTGTTTTTTTTCATGAGCAGCCTAAGAGCACTGCCAAGCTCTTCACTAATAATATTGCTATTGCTCTAGCTAAAGGCTTATCCCCTGAAGCGCAAGCAAGCACAAACAGCTATCTGGTAGCAAAATGTCTTACCAAATATTTTACGCCTATTATTGAGGAACGCATTCACACCCTAAACAAAAGACATTTCAACAAGGAAATCAATTCTGTAAAATTAAAGTATAACACCAGCAATTGGGGCAGTTGCTCTACAAGAGGGAATATTAATATTTCTCTCAGACTGATGTTTGCAACACAAGATGTGATTGATTATGTATTGGTACACGAACTGGCGCATTTGATTCACCCCAACCATTCTGATAGGTTCTGGAAAGTAGTGGAGCGAATAATTCCCAACTACAGAGCAAGTGAAAAATATTTGACCGATAATAACTATAAATTCTACTTGTAATTACTGCAAAACAAAAAATCCCGCAAAAGCGGGATTTTTTGTTTTGGTACAAAGTTGGAATTTGATTAGTCTATCGCCTTGCCGTTTGATTTAGCATAGCGAACTTTTTTACCGTTCTCTTCTTTTCTACCCACTCTCGTTGGTTTGCCATCTACTACTAAAGCAACATTAGAAACGTGAACGCTTCCTTCTTGCTTTACAATAGCGCCCTGCGGATTCTGAGCATTAGGTTTAGTGTGACGGCTTTGTACACGTACACCTTCTACAACCACTCTTTGCTTATCTTTGATTACCTCACGGATAATACCTGTTTTTCCTTTATCTTCTCCGGTGATTACAATGACATTGTCACCTTTTTTTACACTTAGTTTCATATTAGGTCAGAATTAATTTTTGTTATTATAATACTTCAGGAGCAAGTGAAATAATTTTCATGAATTGTTTGTCACGAAGTTCACGTGCTACTGGTCCAAAGATACGAGTACCTCTTGGCTCATCTTGATTGTTAAGCAACACTACAGCGTTATCATCAAAACGGATATAAGATCCATCTTTTCTTCTAATTGCCTTTGTAGTTCTTACCACTACAGCCTTAGATACGATTCCTTTTTTTACACCTCCTGTTGGCAATGCTTTCTTTACAGAAACCACTACTTTATCGCCAATGCTTGCGTATCTTCTGGCAGTACCGCCCAATACACGAATAACTAATACTTCACGAGCACCACTATTATCTGCAACATTAGCTCTTGATTCTTGCTGTAACATCTTTTTTTATTTAAAAGCTTATCTAAATTATTTTGCTCTTTCTACCACCTCTACCAAACGCCATGTTTTTGTTTTGCTCAACGGACGAGTTTCCATGATACGAACAGTATCACCTGCTTTTGCGTCATTTTTCTCGTCATGAGCTACATATTTTTTGGTGCGTTTCATAAACTTACCATAGATAGGGTGCTTGATCTTTGTAACCTCAGATACAGTGATAGACTTATCCATCTTATCACTCACCACCATACCAACACGCTCTTTTCTTAAATTTCTTTCCATTGCTGAATTTCTTTATTCGTTTTATTTAAGCTTTGTCTTTTTTAGAATTAAGTTCTGTAAGCAGTCTTGCAACACTTCTTCTTTGAACTCTGATTGACATTGGATTGTCAAGAGGAGTAATAGAATGAGCGAAAACTGTTTTAGTTAAACTCAATTTTTCAGACTTGATTCTTTCTGTCAACGCATCTTTATCCAAGTTAGATAAATCGCTGTTTAATTTATTTTTTGCTGCCATTGTCTTTTAAATTATGCTGTGAATTCTACTGCATCTCTGCGAACTACAAATTTTGTTTTTACAGGTAATTTTTGTGCGGCAAGTCTCATAGCCTCTTCAGCTACTTCTCTTGATACACCATCACATTCAAAAAGAATATGACCTGGCTTCACCAAAGCACACCATCCTTCCGGATTTCCTTTTCCTTTACCCATCCTTACCTCAAGTGGCTTACGTGTGATGGCTTTGTCCGGGAAAATTCTGATCCAAACATTTCCCTCTCTTTTCATGAAACGGGTAACCGCGATACGGGCAGATTCGATTTGCTTATTGGTAATTTGGCTATACTCTAAAGTCTTGAGACCAAATGTTCCAAATGCAATTTCAAAACCACGTGTTGCAGTGTTCTTGTTTCTACCTTTCTGAGGTTTTCTGAATTTCGTTCTTTTAGGTAATAACATGTCCCTAAATATTTTACTTGCTTAAAAAAATTATCCTTTCTTCGGTCTTCTTGCTCCTTCTCTTCTTGGTTGACGAGGACCTTCTTTCCCTGCGGAAGTACCTCCTGTCAAATCACCTTGATCTAAAGCTGATGTGCTAACTAAATCTCTCTTGCTCAGAATTTCTCCTCTGCAAATCCAAACTTTAATTCCAAGTTTTCCATAAACTGTCAAAGCTTCAGTTATGCAGTAGTCGATATCTGCTCTCCAAGTATGCAATGGAGTTCTTCCTTGCTTATACTCTTCTGAACGAGCCATCTCTGCTCCACCAATTCTGCCTGACAATTTTATTTTGATTCCTTCTGCTCCCATTCTCA
>CANHIG010000102.1 GCA_947461105.1 Bacteroidota bacterium
AAGCATGGATTATGATTTGAATATTTCAAAAGAAACAGTATTGCAAAATGTGTTGGAACATGCAGATTTTGGCTCTATTGTGGTGTTTCATGATAGCCTGAAAGCAGCAGAAAAAATTAGATTTGCACTGCCGAAAGTTTTGGAACATTTTTCTGCACTCGGTTTTGAATTTAAAGCATTATGATTTTTTTTGACACACATGCCCATTTGTATTTGCCTGACTTTGATGAAGATATTGAAGCAGTAAAAGAAAAAGCAAAACGCAATCACATAGAAGCTGTTTATCTGCCGGCAATTGATACCGAAACGCACCAAAGGCTCATCAATCTTTATGAATCAGACAAATCATTTTTTCGACCAATGATGGGGGTGCATCCTTGCAGTATCAAAGAAAACTGGAAAGCAGAAATTGATGCAGCCTTCAAACTGATTGATAGTGCTGATTACTGGGTGGCAGTCGGTGAAATCGGATTGGACTATCATTGGGATGTGACTTTCAAAGAACAACAGAAAGAAGCCTTTGTGATGCAAACAGAAAAAGCTATCAGTAAAGATTTGCCGATTGTGATTCACAGTCGCAAATCCACTTATGATTGTATTGAATTGCTGAAACCATTTAAGGGAAAAGTAAAAGGCATCTTCCATTGCTTCAGCGGCTCGGTGGAGGAAGCAAGAGAAATTATCAAGCTCGGTTTATATATCGGAATTGGAGGAGTAGCTACTTATAAGAACAGCGGATTGAAAGAAGCTCTTCCGCAAATTGGTCTGGAAGATATAGTCTTAGAAACCGACTCTCCGTATCTTACTCCGGTTCCTCATCGCGGCAAGAGAAACGAGTCGGCTTATATCCGTTTTGTGGCAGACGAACTGGCGCATATCATGAAAACCGGAATTGGCGAAGTTTCGCGTATTACCTCAGAAAATGCCCTAAAGGTTTTTGGGAGATAAATATTATATTCGCAACTCGTTCTTAAAAAGCAGCATTTATACAGAGAGGTGTCCGAGTGGTTTAAGGAGCACGCTTGGAAAGCGTGTGTACGGCAACGTACCGGGGGTTCGAATCCCTTCCTCTCTGCAAATTTGCATTAGTTCCCGCACTTCATATTACATTAAATGCCATAAGGCGTTATCTGTTCAAATGAGCAACAATCAATCTTCTGAAACTATTTAAATCCGGCAATGGAATATTTTCTTGCTTTGCGGCTTCATCCCAAGTGCGCATTTTGATAATGAGGTTTTTCAAAGGGTTTCCCTCAAACAGTTTCGCTTCTTGTTGTGACATTGGTCCACCTTGAAACTCAAGTGTTCGTTTGCTTGCTTCAGACAAGTTTTCGAAATAGCGTTTATTCGCGAAGCATAGGTAGCGTTTAGCTTCAACATGAGAATTAACGAGAATGATTACGCTCTCTGAAAATCCAAATTCCACTAATTTTTGAGCACCAATGGCTTCATGATTTTTAACCCCGAATGTATCCATCTGATTTTCCGGTGTATTGTCAATAAGATGACCATAGTCATGCAAAAATGCTGCAAGTATGATTTCTGAATCTTGTCCGTCATTGATTGCAAATGCTGCTGCCTGACAGGCATGCTCTATTTGAGTAATGCTTTCCCCGAAATAAATTTCTTTTCCTCTATCCAGATATGCGTTCATTATCTCATCGGCTATATGCTCAGGCGACATTTTTTCCATGAATCAAATTTGCATAAAAACACAGTTGCGACAAAGCTCTCATTCAGCTTACCCATGTTATTTTATTGTAACCAAAATATCCGGTATGCTATCTCCAAATGTTGATAATCTGAAATCGTGAACAATGTTTCGGGCTTATTTACAATTTGTAAATGCAACATTGATTTAAGATTAATTATTCCAACACAACAAATTCACACGCTATAAAGAAATTTGCATAACAACTCCAAAATGGAAAAAAGAAAAATTAAAGTAGCTGTCATTTCTGATGTTCATCTGGGAACATACGGCTGCCACGCAAAAGAACTCAATACTTATTTAAAGAATATTGACCCGGAAATACTCATTATCAATGGTGATTTTATTGACATTTGGCAACTATCCAGATTTTACTTTCCTGACTCACACTGGCGCGTAATTCAGCGAGTCATTAAGATGATGATGAATGGCACAAAAGTATATTATCTAACTGGCAATCACGATGAACTACTCCGAAAGTTTAGCGGCTTTACACTGGACAACTTTCACCTTGAGGATAAACTTGTAATAGAAATAGATGGTAATAAACACTGGTTTTTCCATGGCGATATTTTTGATGTTACGATGCGCCACTCCAAATGGCTTGCAAAAATTGGCGGCATAGGCTATGACCTGCTAATCCTCATCAACCGCTTCATGAATATGTTACTTACCAAAATGGGTAAAGAGAAAATCTCGCTATCAAAAAAGGTAAAAGATAGCGTGAAGGCCGCTATTAAGCATATCAGTGATTTTGAGCGTACAGCCGCGGAAATTGCTATAGAGAATGGCTACTCACACGTAGTCTGTGGTCACATTCATGAACCTGTAATGCGCAATTATATTGGACAAAAAGGATCTGTCACCTATCTCAATTCCGGGGACTGGATTGAAAACCTTACCGCACTTGAGTATACAGATTGCTGGCAACTCATTCATTTCAAAGACTTGAACAATTATGGAATAATTACTGAAGATGAATTTGTAATTCAGCCGTTTTCGCAGGATATCATTGACCTTCAACTTGCTTTTGATAAGCATGTAGAATCTACCGAGCGCAATATTGCTTTACAAGAAAAACAAATTGCTTGATAATAAAACATCATAGTAAGTCCTCAAGTAAAAATTCTAGGGGAATAATAAAGTTCCCGACCTCTGTTACGCCTCGATTTCATCACCAAAAAACAACAGTATGAAAATCTTATTTGGCATTCAGGCTACAGGAAACGGCCACATCAGCCGCTCTACAGAAATATACAAATTACTGCAAGACCACCCGGAAGTCACTCAACTCGATATACTGATCAGCGGTGGCAAATCAAAAATGAGTTTACCATTTGAGGTAAACTATCAATACAAAGCTTTCAGTTTTTACTATGGGAAAAAAGGTAAAATTTCAGTACTAAAATCTATTGGCAAGGCAAGCTTTGCCTCCTTTGCCTATGCACTGATGAGCGTGCCTTTTCGCGATTACGACTTAATCATTTCTGATTTTGAACCAATAACACTATGGGGCGCTAAACTATTTGGCGTAAAAGCTGTAGGTATTGGGAATATGTACTCGGTGACTTCAAAAAAATTCCCTAAGTCAGTAGGTACAAATACAACTAAATTCTTTGCCCATGTGATGTGTCCTGCAAAAAACAAAATAGGTATGCACTTCCAGAAGTTTGATGATTTTATTTACTACCCGGTTATTCGCAGTGAAATCAGAAACCTTTCACCGATTGAGGAAGATTACACACTGGTCTATCTCAATTCATTTACAGATGAGGAACTGATAAACTGTTTTAACAAGCCGATTTTTGGATCACAGCAATTCATCATCTATTCAAAAACTTCCGATATAGCTTATGAGGTTGGCAATTGCAGTATAAAACCATTGGACAATGAAAATTTTGTAAATGACATCAAGCGTTGCAAAAATGTAATCACGGCAGCAGGTTTCCAAACTGTATGTGAAGCACTTTACCTTGGCAAAAAACTTTTTGTGATTCCAATCAAGAAGCAAACTGAGCAACTGAGTAATGCTCGCGAATTGGCCGCAATGGGTGTGAAAACTGCAACAGAGCTTGATTCAGTTGAAATAAAAAACTGGATGGATTATGATAAACCAGTTAAAATAAAATTCGACAACGATCTGCCTCAGATTATAAATGCTATACTGCATGCTCCCCACGATGGATGGAGGAAAAAGGCTGCTTAGCTTTTTACATTAAAATGCAGAAATTGCATCCATGATATTTCATAGAAGTATAATTACGACCACACTTTTCATATGGATTTCCTTTTATTCATTTGCTCAGCAAAATGAAACCAAGTTCAGCTATCGTGGTATGCATCTGGATGTAAGCAGACATTTTTTTAGCAAAGAAGTAGTAAAACAATACATTGATACGCTATCAAAATATAATATCAACTATTTCCACTGGCATCTGACTGATGATCAGGGCTGGCGAATTGAAATAAAGAAATACCCGAGACTTACAACAATTGGAGCATGGCGAAAAGAAAAAAACGATAGCATTTACGGTGGTTTTTATAAGCAAGCTGAGATAAAAGAGCTTGTTGCTTATGCTAAAGCGAGAGATATTACAATTATTCCCGAAATAGATATTCCCGGACATTCAAGTGCAGCTATTGCAGCTTATCCGTGGTTGGGCTGCACCGGTCAACAAATTGAAGTGCCAAATCGATGGGGCATTTTCAATGATATTTATTTGCCTTCAGATTCTACTTTTTTGTTTCTGAGAGATGTGATGGATGAAGTTTGCGAACTCTTCCCTTCAAAATTTATTCATATCGGAGGCGATGAGGTGCCCAAAAAACAATGGCGTGAAAATGAGCTTTGCAAAAAACTGATGAAAGAAAAAAACATCAAAAACTATGAAGTACTACAACATTATTTCATGCGACAAATAGAAGATTACCTTGCAGCAAAAGGGCGAAGATGCATAGCATGGGGCGAAGCTATAAGAGGTAGCGTAAATGACAGCCTGATTATTATGAGCTGGCGAGGTAAGGGTGCAGGAATAAAAGCTGCAAAAAGAGGAAACGAAGCAGTTATGGCATCTCGCTTCTATTGCTATTTTGATTATCCTCAGTCCGCAAAAGACAAAAAAGCTGCTTGGTGGATGACATATACCTCAGCAAAGAAAGTAGCAAAATTTAAACCTGAATCGAAGCTCCTGAATACGGAACAAAATAAAAAGATAATTGGTGCAGAGGCTACACTATGGACTGAATACGTTTCAACCGAGCGGCAACTATGGCATCAACTTTTACCGCGCTTGCAGAAATTCAGCGAAGCAATTTCAAAATCTTATTGAATAATCAAAAACCAATAATTATGAATTATAAAGCTATAGTCATCGTAGGATTGTTAATCATAGCTTTATTAAGCTGGCTCGTATGTAGAAACTTCAAAGATGAGAAGGACTTTGAAAAAATATAGACGATCCTGCCAATGATTTTAAGCACCATAAAAGAGGTGACAGAACATAAAAAAGCAGAATCTACTTCAAAATTTCTTTCAATACTTCCAATCCATCAATTACAAAATCAGGCTTTGCGGTAAGTAATTGCTCCAGACTATGCGCTCCCGAAGTTATACCTATCGTTAATCCGCAGTTGGCATTTTTCCCCTCTTCGATATCTATGATAGAATCCCCCACTTTCACAATCTGATTATCTGCCTCAATGCCAAGCTTTTGTTTAGCTAAAAAAATCATATCCGGTTCCGGTCTTGCCTTTGAAACATCAGAAGCTGTTACGAGCAAATCAAAGTCTACACCCTCTATCCAACCAAGTTTTACTATAAGATTTTCGGCAACAGGACGGCTATAACCTGTATTTAGTGCCGTTCTGATATTTCTATCTCTGAGCCATCTCAAAATTTCGATTGTATAATTTTGAGGTTTCACATCTAGTTTACTGTATGCAGTATCAAGAAGTTTTATAAAATGATGGTAAGTTTCATCAATCAAAGCAACAGGCGTTTCTGGTGCTATTTCTCTCAAAATATCAATAATAGCTTGCTTTTTTTCTTTTCCTGCGCCAAGCTCCAGCACTTTTTCCAAGGAAACATCATGGACTTTTTCTGTAATAGCAGTTTGTAATGTTTTATATACCACATTGTTTTCATCCACAGTGGTTCCTGCCATATCAAAAACTACAAGTTTAATTTCCGCCATATATTTTGTTTATGTGTTCTAATGAATACCCCGCACTTCCGGTCATCCCTTTGCCTCCTATTCCTGTTACAATATGTACTTTCCCGTCAATAGTGTACTGATACAAGTCATTTTCCTTGCATTGAGAATATATTCCCAGCCAGCTTGTTTCAACTTCCCAGGTATCAAGATTCATAATTTTCCTTCCTTCCTCGATAAAGTAGCTATTCACTTCTTCGCGAATTAAATAGTCAATATTGTCTTTATTTTTTACATCTGAATATTCATGTGAGTCGCCTAAAATAATTGTGCCATCTGCTTCCTGCTTGAAAAGAATATGTACGCCCCACTTTTTCCAATAGGCGCTCTGATCTTCTTTTGCTTTGATACTCAGATAAGAAGGGCAGTCCTGAAAACTTTCATATCGTCTTATTGTAAGTCCGGTAAGAATATTGCCGGGAATGTGTACTGATGACTGACTTTTTAAACGAAGCATTTGAAGTTTTACTAACTCCAAATCGCTGTTCAAAAACAATTCAGGATAAAGGGTTTCAAACTCGCTGCCACAGCATAAAATCACTTTATCAGACTGATACATATTGCCAAGATGATCAGTGATTTTGCAACCAAACCCTGAGCTATCAATTTCTTTAATAAGAGTGTTTGAGATGTAATCAAATTTCTCATCTTGCTTCATCAAATCATGAACAGCATGTATCATATAGCGAGGGTCTGCCGAAATTTCCTGAGGAAAGAAAAGCGCTGCTTTACAGTAGCTATCGTTCAATGAAGGATATTTCTGAAGACATTGCTCTTTGGTGAGTAAATACGATTCATAATCATTTGATTTATTTATTGCATTTAATTCCTCAATAAGAGTGAACTCTTCCTCGTTAGAAGCTATATATATACTGCCGTTATTGACCGTTTTAATGTCAAATTTATCTTGGAGCTCTTTATAAATTTCCAGACTTTTTCTGCCGTATGTCTGCCATTTCAAATCCATCCCTGAGGGCACAACCTGACCAAAATTGCGCACTGTAGCAGATTGAGGTCGATTATTTCGCTCAATAAGCGCAACTTTCAATCCTTTGTTAAGTGCATGAAAAGCGTGGAATGTTCCCAGTATTCCACCTCCGATTACTATCAAATCAAACTGCTGCATAACTTTCTTTTGAGTCATTAATTCGTTTTGAAAAATACCACCATGATATCAACACAGCTACAATTCCGCTCATTCCCACAAAATAATTCAGATAAATGAAAAATTGCTCCCAATTTGCTTTAAATCCGAATAATTCCTTTCCAATCAAAATGAAACAGCTGCCCAGATAACCAATAAAATCTGAAACATAAATCAGAAAGCCCACATTGCCTCTTACCTTGAATGAGGCTATAAATCTTTCGAAGTATAAGCTCTGAAAAATAATATAACCACTGTAAAGACTTATTCCCTGAGTAACAACCCAGACAAACGGATTAATAATTCCCGAAGAATAGAGCCATGTAGAGATTATGATACCAAGAAAACTAATCACCATAACAACATGAATTGTAAAAAAAGCCTTGATGTTATTTTTTATGAGCACCATGAACGAAAGCAATATGAGTACCGAAATACCAACTATTGTCTCTGTCTCCGAGTAAATACTCACATTGCCATCAATCTTAATGCTTTGGAAAATTTCAACCAAAAAATTATCCTTTATGTCTCTTCCAATTGTCATTACCATGTTTGCAGCTAATATGGCTCCAAAACCAATGGCAAATAAATTGAATAGTCTCTTGCGACCGGCTCTGTCCAGCGGAATGCGTTCGGTGCGTATGAACTTATCATCTTCGTCCGGAGGAGCTATTTTACTTAGCATCCATGAAGAAAGAAGCAGGATTGGTATAAATATTACACCTACTGAAAATGGCATCCAGAAATCTGTTATACCAAAGTTTTCAATCAAGTAACGACCAATTGATTTTACAAATCCTGAACTGATTATAAAACTTATGCTCAAAAAGGTAGCAAGAAAATCTGTTTGCTTTCTTCCTTCTACAAAAGAAAAAACTATACCCCAAATTAACCCCAGTGGCAAACCATTAAAAAACACCCATATAAAATTATAGGGATAAGGGGTAACAGCAAAAAGCAAAAGAGATAGAAGAGATAAACTAATCAGTCCCAGTAGTAACATAATTCTTCTGCTACTATTCAGCTCCGAGATAATTTTAATGCCTAAAAATTTTGAAGTGAGATAACCTAACATCTGAGTAACTACAATTATTACTTTATAGTTATACCCCCATAATTTTAGCCCTTCATATGTTGCTGCGGAGAGTGGTTTGCGATAAGCATACATGCACAAATAGGTTGCGAATACGGCAATAGCTATCCAAACAGATCGGTTAATAGCAGATTTCAAAAGGCTGAATAATTATAATTCAATGCTATTATTCTAAAAGAACTTTAAAGTTATGTCAGCTTTACTTTTGTGTAAATTGCTCGGTTTTGCTTTTTACATCAAAAAAGACGATAACAGTAGAGCACTGACCTTTTTAGAAGCAAAAAGTATTAATGGCTTTTTTAAATTACAATTAACGAACCTCCTCTTATTACTAATTGTTTTTCAAGGGTTTAGAAATACAAAGCGGCATTTCAAATATTACTAATGCAACCAATAGACTTTTGCAGCGCTCTAGCATAGCAA
>CANHIG010000103.1 GCA_947461105.1 Bacteroidota bacterium
TAGTTTGATTCATTTCCTCCTCCAGCATATCAGCCCAGATATTGAGATACATAACCACATCTTCCCGCTTATTTTTTGCCAGATAAACACCCTCCGGCAAAAGCTGAAGCACTTTTTTATCATTAAGGTATTCAAGGCACATCAAATCTTTAACTGAAAACCCAATAGCCAGCATTTCCTGAACAATCTGCTCAAAAGGCAAGCCCGATCCGGGACAAAAATCATTGAGCTGATCATTCCAATCTCCAATACCTTGCATGGCACTGCTGTGAATTTCAGCCTTGGTTTTCATGGTAATGTTCTGAGCCAGATGACCGCAGTTGCATGCACCCATGTGTCCCCATTGATAATCGCTGCTTGTATCTATGTCAGCGCCTGTTTTTCGAAGTAGCTCAATGATTTCAGAAATTGGTCGTGCCATAAGAATGATTTTAACTTAAATATAAACAGTAACATCCTGAAAAAGTTTGCAAATCGGGGTAAAGCCCAAGAAAAAAACATCTTCATTTTCACTCAGTTCTTTTGCTATTTTAGCAACCTATGAGCATGCTGCACAAGTTCACTTTAGAAAATGGCCTGAGAGTAATAGTAGAGGAAGATTTCAGCACTCCGCTGGTGGTGGTGAATGTATTGTATAACGTGGGCTCCAGAGACGAGCAACCGGACAAAACGGGTTTTGCGCATCTATTTGAGCATTTTATGTTTGAAGGCTCTGTGAATATTGAAGAGTTTGATGCTCCACTGGAGTTTGCAGCGGGCGAAAGCAATGCTTTTACCACTTCCGACCTCACCAACTATTATGAAATTTTGCCGGCTTGCAACATAGATACAGCACTATGGCTCGAGAGCGACAGAATGCTTTCGCTTGCATTTGATAATGAAAGTCTGGAAACCCAAAAGCGTGTGGTTTGTGAGGAATTTAAAGAACACTACATCAATAAACCTTATGGCGATGTGTGGCACAAACTCTCTGCACTGGCTTATCAAAAACATCCTTATCGCTGGCCTACAATTGGTTTGGAACTGAGCCATGTGGAGCATGCCACCATGAAGGATGTAAAGGCTTTTTTCAAATCTTTTTACTTACCCAATAATGCGGTGCTTTCTATTTCTGGTGGCATTTCAAAAGAAGATGCGGCTGCAAAAGTGAGCAAGTGGTTTGCTGATATTCCCAAAGGGAACGACTATCAAAGAAGTATTGTTCAAGAAGATGCACAAACAGCAGCCAGATATGAAACAGTGAAGGCTGATGTTCCATCAAACTCGATATACAAAGCCTATAAAATGGGCAACAGACAAAGTAAAGAATATTATGCGCTGGATTTATTGCGTGATGCTGTTGCCACCAGCGAAACGGCAATTCTATTTCTGGATTTAGTGAAAGAGAAAAGATGGCTGAGCAGTGTGAGTTGCTATCTTTCTGAAACATTGGATGAAGGGCTTTTTGTAGTGGAAGGAAAGCTGATGGACAATGTGAAAATCGAAGAGTTAGATGCTGCCATTCAGCAAAATCTTGAAAAACTAATTCCGGAGATAGATGATGTCATGCTCGAAAAACTGAAAAATAAATTCGAAACCTACTGGCGATTTTCAGAAACAAATCTCATGAACCGGGCATTTAATCTAGCCTTCTTCGAGCTGACCGGAAAGGCGGAAGATGCATTTGAAGAGGTGAATAAAATGAATGCTGTTACAGTAGATTTTGCAAAGCAGTCAGCACTTTCTGTTTTTGATGCAACAAAATGTAGCACTATTTTCTATTTGAAAAATGAAGACAAACCAAAAGCATGAGCAGCCTGAACAGAGCCATAGCACCTGATTCCAATATACAATCGAAAGTTGCACTTCCTGCTGTTGAAGAATTTAAACTTGACAACGGACTGAAAGTATATGCTATACAAAGTGCTCATGAGATATTGAAAGTGGATTTTGTTTTTGAAGCCGGAAAATGGTATGAAGAAAAAAATCTGATAGCCGACTTTGCTTGTAAGATGATGAAGGAGGGTACTAAATCTAAGACAGCGCATCAGATTAATGACTTTCTGGATTACTACGGCTGCAACCTCGAAGAGCAGATTTACTTTTCCAATGCTGGGTTTCAGCTTTATTCGCTTACAAAAAATCTGGTTCACGTTTTGCCGTTGGTGAAAGAACTGCTGACTGAACCTTCTTTTCCTGAAAAAGAACTGAGTATACAGCTTGAAAACCGCAAGGAGCAACATTTACAAAGCCTTGCAAAAAATGATTATCTGGCAAACAGAATGTTTTTATCCTCAATGTGGGGCAATAAACATCCCTACGGAAGACTTACTGAAGAACATAATTTTTCAGCCATTGCGCAAACTGATGTCAGTGGTTTTTTCCATAAATATTACAATGCGGCTAATTGCTTCATCATTCTCTCAGGCAAATATGACACTCATGTGATTAAAGAACTCAATCGCATTCTTGGCACAAACGACTGGGTGAGACAACCTGCGCCTGCTATTAATCATCTAAGAGAGAAAGAACATAATATGGAATCCTATTTACCTATTGCTGATGCAGTGCAAAGCAGCGTGATGGTGGGCAATGCTTCTATTCTAAAAAATGACCCTGATTTTGATGAACTTACTGTTTTAAACACACTCTTTGGCGGCTATTTTGGCTCACGACTGATGTCGAATATTCGCGAAGACAAAGGATATACCTACGGAATTTATTCATCGCTTTCAGCTTATAAGCAAGGAACTATTTTTGAAGTGGGCGCAGAAGTGGGTAAACAACACAGAGATGACACATTTAAGGAAATAAAGAAAGAGATGCAGCGTTTACAAACAGAACTTGTAGATGATGAAGAATTGCAGACTGTGAAAAACTATATGAGCGGAAGAATACTTAGAAGTGTAGATGGGGCATTGCGATATTCGGATGTATTGAAAGGATTGATACTTTTTGACAGAAAGCCTGAGAGCATCAACACCTATTTGGCAGCAATTCAAAATATTTCTGCAGAACGCATCCAAGACTTAGCAAAAAGGTATTTAGATTTTGAAAAAATGTATCGTGTATCTGTCGGCTGATTATGAAAATTTATAGCATCATCATAAAAATATTTACTGCTGCATTCTTACTGAAAAGCAGAATTGCATTATTGATTTTGTTTGCCACTATTTTTTCTGCAAATCAGGCTCAGAATATTGCAGCACCAAGACTTACCTGTGTGGTTAATGATTTTGTAGGCAGCAATATTACTATCGAGTGGCAAAATGTAGCCAATGCCTGTGGTCCTTTTGTTGGTTATAAGATATATGCATCAAATAATAAAACCGGACCATACTCGCTTTTAACTGCAATCAATACACAATCACAAACTTCATACACCCATACAGGCGCATTGGGTTCTAATCCTAATTGGTATTACTACATGGAGACAGATTTCAACTGTCCGGGTGGCACAACGCTACAAAGCGATACTATCCAAAACGAATCGAATCCGAAGGTGCCGGAAATAATAAGTGCTACTGTGAATCCTGACAACTCGGTTACTTTCAATTGGGCACCCAGTCAATCACCACAGGCAAAGTATTATATAGTTTATGCCTATTTACCTGGTGGTGGTGTGGTGCCGATAGATACTGTTTACGGACGTTTCAACAATTCTTATCAGGATTTTCTTCAAGACCCATCTCAGCTCTCAATCGGCTATACGGTATCGGTTGGCGATAGCTGTGTAGGTAATCAACCATCAGCATACAATACATCGCCACACAATACGATCTTCCTTCAAGCTTCGGTTTCACGATGTGTAAGAGAGGTAAGACTGAAATGGAATAAGTATGCGAATTTACCGGGTGGTGTATTGGAATACAGAGTTTATGTAAACAGAAACCTGGCGGGATATAATTTTGCAGGTGCAGTAGATAGCAATACTACAACTTTCGGCTATCTTGATTTCAATGATAATGATTCACTATGCCTCACAGTTGCTGCCGTTAGCGCAGCAGATACCAATATCGTTGCGTACTCGAATTATATCTGCTACCGACCATCCATTGTGCAACCTGCTGATTATGTTCATTTCACGCGCATTTCAGTAAATCCTGATAATACCATTGATTTGAATTGGGTAACAGATGATAAAGCCGAATTGCTGGTACATGAGGTGACAAAAAGCTACGACTGCAACGGTTTCGAGACAGTGAAAAACATAAAAATAATACCCCCTTTTATACTCAATTATGCTTTCATCGACAGTTCCTCCAATGGCGCAGAATCTTATGTGTGCTATATCATGAACGCATACGACAGTTGTCAGGTAATGAAGGCTTCAGAAAAAGGCCGCTCTGTAAATCTGATTGCTGAACTCACCGACTATTATGAAATAAAATTAGACTGGACTGATTACCAACTTTACGGTGCAAATATCCTGCATTACAATCTTTACAGAGATTATGGATCCGGCTGGCAAATGATTGGCTCCTTCGGTCCAAATGCTTTTACCTTTAGAGACTCTCTCTATCAGTTTTTGAGTGAGAAAGGAGAATTCTGTTACTACATAGAAGTAGAGTATAGTTTGCAATTACCGGATGTGCCTTATGATAGCATTTTGAAAGCTACTTCAAATCGAGTGTGCCTGTATCATCGTCCTATCATATACATTCCAAATGCCTTTGTTCCAAATGGAGTAAACAATATTTTCAAACCAACCATTTTCTTTGGCGATCCATCAGACTATAGCATGACCATTTTCAATCGCTATGGTGGTAAGATTTTTGAAAGCACCGAACCAAGTGTAGGCTGGGATGGAACAGATAAAGGCAAAATAGTACAACAAGGTGGCTATGCGTATCTCATAAAATTCACCGCTGCCGATGGCGCAAATATTTTGCGGAAAGGGATAGTAATTCTGGTTAGAAATTAATAGCAAAGTTTTTTTTATCACTTTGATACCTGAACATTTGGATCTGCAAATCGTCTGTCAAACACAAACTCTTTATCGGTAAGCGTGAGCAAAAACGCAACAATATCTTTACGTTCCATGTCATTCAACTGACCGATTTTATAAAGAGCTGAATCTGCACCTGCAAAATATTTTTCTGAATTTGCATAATGATTTAGAACCTCCGATAATTTTTTAAATCTGCCATCGTGCATATAGGGATGCGTAAGCGCCACATTTCTAAGACTTGGCACTTTGAAAGCATAGTCGTCTTTTCCGCTTCCCGTAATTTTCCCACGACCTTTATCCATAAGCGATGAATCAGGTTTCAGTCCGTTATTTCGATATGAATTGTCTGTAAATAGCGGCTCTTTGTGGCAATCAGCACACTTCTCTCTGAAAAGTTTAAGTCCGTTTTTTTCAGCCGATGAAAAAGTATCTTTTCCACTCATGTATTTATCATAACGAGCATTAGAGGAAATCATCAAGCCTGTAAACTGTGCCAATGCCTTCAGCATTCTTTGCGAATTAATTACAGTATCTCCAAAAGCATTTTTGAAAAGCAACACATAATCTTTATTACTTCGCAGCTTGGAAATATTATGCTCCAACGATTCACTCATTTCCACCTGACTTGTTATTGGATTGATAGGCTGAACCTCCAAATGATTAATACCGCCATCCCACATGTAGGTGTCTTTCCAAATCAGATTTTGCAGTGCGCTCACATTTCGAGTACCGATTGCGCCATCGATTCCATGACTCAGGGCATGGTCTATATGTGCAAAGGCCGCAAACCTCTGATGGCAGGTTGCACAGCTCACAGTGCTATCCTTTGATAATATAGGGTCGTAAAATAATTGCCTTCCCAATATGAATCCCTCAGGAGTAATTTTATTCTTCTCAAAGCGATAAAAGGGTTTCGGAAAGCCTTTAGGTATTTTAAGCATTACATCTTTCTTGGAAATTTTGAAATAGGTGTCATCGATAATAAATGCTGCTGACAATATTCCAAAAAGAAAAAGTAAAAAGATATAGCGCATTTACTTGGTGGGTTTGAAGGATAATATGCTGAACATGTCTGAATAGTTGTCTGCCACTTTAGTAGCATTGTGAAAATCAGTAACAGAAGACAGGTCTGAAAAATCAATATTTACAGGCGTTTTAAGTATTTCAAGCACATCAGATTTTATAGTGAGGGCTGCCTTATTATTTGAAAAAATCAGTTTATTTTCAAAGGGCAGAGAAACTATTCGTATACAATTAGCAGGTGATTTAAACCCACCAATATGATATTCAAACATTTGTCCCGGTGATTGAGATGCTGGAGATTTGCCTTCAAGTTTCATAAAAATATACCCCGTGTTCCAGACCCAGAACATACCGCCAGCAGGATCTAAAGCGCCAGACTGTGCGCCACTGCAATTGTGTAAACTATCTACTCCAATCATAAAACTTATAGCTGTGTATTCGCCTTCGGGAATATTTTTCAGCTCAATTAATTTGGTTTCATTATCGTCCTCATTAATCAGGAAATATTCATTGCTGATGTATGATTTACCATCGCTCTCTATTAGCCGAATATTACTGATGTAATATTTGAAATTAGTAACAGTAAAAGATTGTCCAAGTTCATTTTTATAGTGGGCTGTATCCATCTTAATCAAATCATTTCCCACATAATTTTCAAATTGAATCATTAGTTTATTTTGCGATTTGCCTCTTTGCTGTGCCAAAACTGATGATGTTGCAAATAAAAGCAGCCCAACAAAAATACAGCTTTGAAAAACATTTATCGTGCTATTGAACATCTTATCACTTGAAAATAAATTCATCCTTTTAAAAATAACATTTCAGAATAACAGTATTATGATCTGATAAATCCTGATGTTCCTTGCTCCATCTTTCGCTTATTTGCTTTACACTCCTGATTACTTGCTTGGGTTGTACGCCATTTTCTTTTAATAATACATAATCAATAATATGGCGTCTGTTGGGGTCGTATGTATCCATATCATTGAGCAAATGATCGCTGGTAGCTTTCAGGTCTGTATTTATTTCTCCATCCTGAGCATTTAGAGAAGAAAGTAACTTCGGATACAGCAAAGTATCCACCTTCTTGGTATTAAAATCTCCGCATGCAAACTGCGGAACGCCACTTTGCTCGTGCCTTTTGAGCAATTCCCCTGCCTGCACATACTGAGCTTGCTTCAAATCTTTGCCTCCTCCTGCCTGCATGTGTGTGCCGAGCAATTGGAATTTTTTCACCGGATGTTCCACTTCCACCAGCAGAGCTCCTTTATGCGCTATTTTATCAATTCCGATACTATTATTATATGCAATACTTTCAATTTCCCGTATCGGATATTTGCTAAACATAATCACACCTCCTGCTTTCTTAAAAGTGAGTCCAACTTTATTTTTCAATCCTGCCACATAAGGATAAAACTTCTTAA
The DNA here is from genome assembly GCA_947461105.1 of Bacteroidota bacterium. Classification (GTDB taxonomy): domain Bacteria; phylum Bacteroidota; class Bacteroidia; order Chitinophagales; family LD1; genus CALAYL01. The sequence goes on from CANHIG010000103.1 coordinate 7,378, forward strand.
GCTTTTTGCGAATGATGCGAATAGACGTTCCGTCAAATGCTTCCTGAAAAGATATTACATCAGGATTTTCAGCGATGAGTTTCTCCGGAATCAGCTTGGCTCGCTTTATTGGATAATGATGGAGAAAAGTGGCTATGCTCGGTAAAAGCTTCACATTCCATGTCATGATTGTTATGCAATTGGTGTCGGCATTGCTTAAAACATTTTGAGCATTAGAACTCGTGAAAGCAATCAATAGCAAAGTACAAAGCGTAAATATTCTCATCAGTTACAAATTATGGAGTAATCTATTTTGTAAAGTTACAATATATGCTCAATAAAAAAGGGCTGCATAAGCAGCCCTTCTATACTTGATAATCGAAATTATATTAATGTTTCGCAAGATAGTTTGCAACACCATCATGAGTAGCTTTCAAACCATCCTTTTCTTTAGTCCAGTTTGCAGGGCAAACCTCACCTTTAGTCTCCAGGAAAATCAATGAATCCACCATTCTCAAAGCTTCATCTATGTTTCTTCCTAATGGCAAATGATTTACCAACTGATGCATTACAACACCTTCTTTGTTGATTAGGAAAAGACCTCTGTATGCTACAAGCTCAGCTGTTGCTTGCATTTGATTGTTATCGTCATAAAAATATTCACCATTCAATACATCATAATTTGCAGAGATTGTTTTGTTAGTATCTGCAACTATAGGATAAGTAATTCCCTGAATACCTCCTTTGTCTTTTGGAAGTTGCAACCAGCCCCAGTGCGATTGTTCTGTATCGGTTGATACTGCAACAACTGCTGTATCTCTGCTTTCAAATTCAGCTAATTTCGCCTGAAATGCATGCAACTCAGTCGGGCATACAAAAGTGAAATCTTTTGGATAGAAAAACAGGATTACATATTTTTTACCAAGGTATTGGTCTAAAGAAAAATTCTCTACAAATTCTTCTCCGTTTACTACTGCTGTAGCCTTAAATGAAGGCGCTTTTTTACCTACTAATACTGCCATATTTTTTGTTTTAATTTTTAATAATGCGCAAAGTTAAACGCAGAAATTACATAAGTTGTTTAAAAACCTAAAAAAAACTTAGCTGATTTACTGTTTTGAGCAGAGAAATATTCCAATAACTTTAAGTATGGAAAGAAAACCAAATACGCCTTTCCTATCCTACCACTAAAACCAAAATATGAAACCAACCTCAACAGCAA
>CANHIG010000104.1 GCA_947461105.1 Bacteroidota bacterium
AGTGGAGCAGGATCTGCTGGTGCAGCAGGTAGCGGATTTGCAGCAAACGGTGGCGCGGGTGGTACTCCTGGAGGAGCTGGAGGAACTGGAAAATCAGCCAATGGAACATCAAATCGAGGATTAGCAGGAAATGCTGGAACAGCAGGTACAGACCCTGGAATTACAGGACTTGGAGGAGGATCTGGCATTGCAGGACCACAAACAGGAACAGTAACTGTTGCATTATGTGGTGCCGGGCAAAGCGGTCCTGATGGCAATGCTGGGGGAAATGGGTCAAACGGGAAAGCTTGGTTAGTAGCTGATAGACCTACAGCTCCTCTTGCAAATGCATCGTTTTATGTAGCTGGTTCTCAGGCTGCTAGTGGAGGTGGAGGTGGAGGTGGAGGCTCGGGAAGCGGTGGCGGAGGTAATCAGGGAGGCGCTTCAGCTTGCGTTGCTTGTGGTGCTAAAGATGGCGGGCAAGGTGGAGCTGGAGGTAGTGGCGGTGGTGGTGGCAATGGAGGTTTTGGTGGTGGTGGCTCTTTTGCTGTATGGCAATACAATTCAACAGGCGGTAATATCTCAGATGTGAATGCTATAGTTCCGGGAACTGTTGCTACAGGTGGTTCAGGCATAGCCGGTCAAGCGGCTCCTAATACTGGATTGAATGTTGGCAGAGTTACCGGATTAACCAACAATACTTGTTTTGCGGGAACTGCAACACGAGGAGGTAATGGCGGAGCAGGAGGTAATGGCGGAGCAGGCGGCAGAGGCAGAGATGGTGCTAATGGTGTGAATGCGGCTATCGTTACAAATGGCGTATCTTCCAATGGCACATCGGTACCTACTACGCCATTGGTGGAAGTATTGTATAATAACTACAAGCCATGTAGAAACAGTGAGCTAACGCTTACTAAGGCATCAGGAACGTGGGTGTTGCCATCAGGCTTAAGTTTGGTATTTGATAAATCGGATGTAACAGCAAGCTATGGTTTATCCTCAAATAGTATCAAAGTATATACCACAGCAGCTAATACAACCTATTCACTTACATCACCTCTCAATTTCAATTCTTTCCTAAGAACTTCTGGCGATGCTAGAACAGCACCTACGCTTTCGGCTATACCTGATTATTGTTCAGGTTCGCAAACTACCATAAACTGTACAGCTACAAATTGGACAGGCGGTACAATCAAGGAGTATGAGTGGATTATATTCACAAATGATGATGCCACTGCACCACTTGCTACCGTAACTACTGCTAATTTGGTAAATTTCAATATTTCTTCTTATGCAGTTGGAAAATACAGCGTGAGATATAGAGTTCGTGATGAATGCTGCGGATGGAGTGTACCGGTTTATGAAATATTTTATATTCATGCCAGACCCACCTCATCAATTTCAGGTTCCGCTACTTTATGTAGTGGAATCCCATCTAACCTGAGAGTAGCGCTTACAGGAACTGCACCATGGAATATTACTTTTAGCGATAGCTTTACGGCAACAGGGGTAACTACAAATCCATACATCAGAACGGTTAACAACCGGCTTACAACTACTTATACAGTTACTGCTCTTAGTGATGCTAATTGCACTTCAATTCCGGCAGGTAGAATAGGTTCAGCAAGAATCACAAGAAATGCCTGTCCGAATACCTGGCTTGGTATAAGCAATGATTGGCATGCGATTACAAACTGGAGTAATGGCGATGTGCCAACATGTGGCACAGATGCTATAGTACCAACGACCTCTTATGGTGGTATTTTCCCACTTATTTCAGGTATAGATGCCAATGTGGGCACTATCACGGTTCAGAAAGATGCCACTATCGAAATAGACCCTGGATTATCGCTTAATGTATGTTTTGATTGGATAGGAGCTACCTCAGGTTTCAGCAGCACACTTGGCGAAGGCAATGTGAAATTATTAGGCACACGCAACCAAACCATCAGCGGCAGAACGCAGTTTAATATTCTGAGAGTAAATAAAGCCAGCGGAGCAGCAGCAGTATCTGCAACAGCTGTAACAGAAATCATCACTGCTCTGGAATTGGAAGCTGGCAATATAGATGCGAATACAGCACGATTAACATTCCGAAGTTTCAGCAATACCCATAGCGCCATATTGGATAATTTCAGCGTAGGCTTCTCAGGAACGATAACAGGAACGGTAAAAGCAGAGCGCAGCTATGCAGCAACAGCGGCATCGCTATATAATCGTCATCAGATGAGTTCGCCATTAAATCAAACCCCTGTGAGTCAGTTTGGCGCTAACCTGACAGATGGCTATCTGCAATACAGCACTTGCGATGAAACCCGAAGTACCGGAGGGACTTATGGTACCTTTATGAAGTATGATGAAAGCTCACCAACAGCTCCTGCCTGTGGACTTCAGGTATGGTATAATCAGTCTTTGGGCAATGCAGAAAATGGCAGAGGCTATTCCGTAAAGAGAGGTGGAGCAGGTAAAATTACTCTGACCGGAACGCTCAATACCAATAGCAATTACACCCGAAATCTTACAAACAGCAGTTGGTCAAATACCACCAAACAAGGAACACTTATCCGTTCAGGTTGGCATATAGTGGGTAATCCGTATATGGCATATATGAATATTAAAACAACACAAAGTGGTTATGACCCATATATCTATGTATGGCAAACCAACGGTCCGAATGCAGGCACTTATCAGGTAACCAATCTGCCATCAGCAGGCGGAGTGACGATACCGCCATTTGGTAGCTATATGGTACGCAGAAGTGACCCTGATAATGCGGGAACACCATTCCTAATCAGAGGCACAGACAGAACGAGAAACTCGACAGCTCCATACTACAGAATAAGTCAGGGACCGCATTTGGAAATCACGGCAAAAAACAATGAAACAGAGTTGGAGGATAATACCACTATATTGTTCAGAGAAGAAGCTGAAGCAAACTTTCAATCGCAGGAAGATGCCTTGAAGATGATGGGAGCCGCTGAGCGTCATGCCATATACAGCTCAACCATAGATGCAGATTTGGCAATCAACACTATGCCGAAGGCAACAGAGGCAACCAAAATACCGGTTGGTTTCTATGCGGGAGTGAGCGGAACATACACACTAAGTTTTGAAGGTATGAATACTTTGGAAGCAAACACAAACATCTATTTGGAAGATAAAGCATTAGACAGCTGGCATGATATCAAATCAGGCAACTACAATTTCACCGCCAAAGAAGAAGATCAGGCACAGCGCTTTGAGCTGCATTTTGGATACAAAAAACTGAATATAGTAAAAGAGGAGAGCAAAATCCAAAGTATAGACTTCAGCATGTATCCAAATCCGGCAAAGGGAGTGGTGAACATTGAAACCGATATAGCCGAAGAGGTGACGATAGAGATTATAGATATAAATGGCAAGGTATTAGAGAAAACGACCATGCAATCTTATTCAGTAATAGATATATCAAATCTGGCATCGGCAGTGTATCAGGTAAGGCTTATAAGTGCCAAAGGAAATGTGGTGAAGAAATTGGTGAAGGAATAGTTACAGTATAGATGGATTTGGTTGTAGAAAAAGCCTACAACCAAATCCTATTTTTAATACAGTTTTAGTAAATAAAGTGGAGTAAATAAATAGCTAATAGCTTTTATATATTCAATAAAAACCTTTTATTCGTAATTAATTAAGGGAACAGATAATGGAGAGAGTCACTATTTACAGATTGTTATCAATTGGAATAACCATATTTTTAATGTTGCAGCACATGGATTTGTTTGCACAAGGACCTGGTCCTGGAGGTCCTGCTCCACCTGCTACACCAATAGATGGAGGCGTGGGCATGTTAGCATTAATAGGAGTGGGATATGGTGTGAGAAAGCTTTACAAAATGGATAAAGAAAAAGGACAGAAATAATTTCATATAAACTTAGTTTTAAATCCGCAATTGAGTGTCGAACCATTTGCGGATTTTTTTATGCAAAACAGAATGAAGAAGATTGAAATAAATGAGTCATTGAAAGTGCCAATGCTATTTGTCTTTAAAGTAGCAGTGCTTTATCTGGTTTGGCGAATTCTTAAATATAACGGAGAGCATAATCCGCAATTTCTTTATGGCTACTGGGCAAGGTTTTATGAACTTATGTGTTTTTCTTTAGCATCCTCAGTTTCTTTTGTGATTGAGGTATTAGGATATAAGTATTTTAATGAAGGCAGAGTTGTTATCATTGAGGGTTCAAGAGGTATTTTTATAGCTGATTTGTGTGCCGGAATTCCTGCAATGGTGATATTTTCAGGTCTTATTTTTTCTTATGGAAACAATAATAAATCGAGGCTATGGTTTATTTCTTTAGGATTGCTGTTGATTTATGCAGTCAATGTTTTTCGATTGACATGTTTTGTTTTGATACAAAAGCATTGCCCGCAGTATTTTAAATTTGCTCATACGTATTTGTATGTGGTAGCAACCTATGGTCTGATTTTTTTAATGGTAGTTTTGTGGATGAACAAACTGGCGTTTAAAAAAAGCAATTTCACCCTTTAAAATTTTGTTTTGAATTTTATTGATACAGAACGACTTGATTTTGAATTAGCGTCTTTAAAGCAGAATTATGTTCAGCAAAAGCCTTTTCGGTTTATTGTTATTGATGATTTTTTCAAAAAAGATGCAGCGGAACTTATATATCAATCATATCCTTCCATTAATCAAGGCAATTGGAGAGGAATTACCTATATGAACCAAATGAACAAATTTGAACTTTCAGATTTTAGTCAGCTTCCTCTTTGGTCAAAATTTTTCGAAGAGTTAAATTCAAATGGATTTATTGAGTGGCTTGAGAAATTAAGTGGAATTAATGAGCCATTAATTGCAGATAAAAGTCTTTTCGGGGCAGGATTGCATCAATCTGTAAATGACGCATTTCTAAATGTCCATGTAGATTATAACATTCATCCTCATACCCAATATCACCGAAGGTTAAATGTGTTGATTTACATGAATAAGGAGTGGAAAAAGGAATATGGAGGCTATATTGAATTCTGGGATTTTTCTGGTAATAAAAAATCTTTGATTGAGTCATTTATGCCTTCCTTTAATAGGTGTCTTATTTTTGAAACTAATGAAATTTCTTTTCACGGGCATCCGAAACCGCTTCGACTCCCCCAAAACGAAAGCCGCAAATCAATTTCAGTTTATTATTATTCTAAAGAGCGACCCAAGGAAGAAATTTTTGACGAGCATAATACCATATTCAAAAATACTGAAGGAATCATTGGGAGAATCAGAGTATTTAAGGCAGGAGCGCGAGCTTTTATTGAGCGCATACTATAACCAATTGGCATGTCATAAAAAAAGCGGTCTGAAAGACCGCTTTTTTATAATGATTTTGAAGTTTATTAAACTGTAGCAACCACTCTTTTCTTTTCAGAAATACGAGAAGCTTTACCTGTTCTTTCTCTTTGGTAGTATAGTTTAGCTCTTCTTACTCTACCTACTTTGTTTACTACGATTTCATCAACAAAAGGTGAGAACAAAGGAAAAACTCTTTCTACACCAACGCCATTTGATAATTTACGAACAGTAAAAGTTTTAGTAACTCCCTGACCGTTTACCTGAATTACATCTCCTCTGAACTCCTGGATACGCTCCTTGTTTCCTTCAGATATTTTGTAAGAAACTGAAATGTTATCTCCGGGACCAAATGATGGGTGCTTCAATTCTTGAGCAAGTGTCTTGTTAACTAGTTGTATTGTAGGATTCATAGTTTTTATTACTTTTTAAGAGTGGTAAATATACATTTATTTTTTTTATTCCAAATTATTATCGAGCAAATCAGGTCTTCTTTTTTTTGTTCTTTCTAGAGATTGTTCATATCTCCAGTCCTGAATTTTTTTATCATTTCCCGAGAGTAAGACTTCTGGCACTTTCATGCCTTGAAAATCTTCGGGGCGGGTATAAATAGGCGGAGATAGCAATTCATCCTGAAATGAATCGGTGAGTGCAGAGGTTTCATCACTGAGCACTCCGGGAATCAGCCGCCCGATGGTATCTACCAAAACAGCTGCCGCCAGTTCACCCCCAGACAATACATAATCTCCAATAGATATTTCCATGGTCACGTATTTCTCACGTATCCTTTCATCTATTCCTTTGTAGTGTCCACAGATAATAAGCAGGTTGGTTTTTAGGCTAAGAGTGTTTGCTGTCTTTTGTTTTAGCTGGTCTCCGTCAGGAGTCATATAAATTATCTCATCATAGCTTCTCTGTTCTTTCAAGTGTTCGATACATTTGCTGAGTGGCTCACACATCATAACCATTCCCGCTCCTCCGCCATAGGGGTAATCATCAACTTGCTTATAGGTTTTGCTCGAAAAATCTCTGAGATTTATTAAGTGGACTTCCAAAATACCTTTATCCTGCGCTCTTTTTAAAATAGAGTGGGAGAGTGGGCTTTGCATTAAATCCGGTACTACGCTGACTATATCAATTCTCATTTCTTGTTTTTAAAGTTCGAGCAGGCCATCAGGTAGATCAAATGTAATAGTTTGAGCATCATAGTCAATAGCTGTGATAAAGTCATCTACAAATGGGATATAGACCTCTTTTTCTCCTATTGCTACCACAAATAACTCTTGCATAGGCATAATTTCAATATCCTTAATTGTTCCAATTGCTTTATCGGCAACTATAACTGTAAAGCCTATGAAATTTTCCTCATCGTCATCTTCTTCAAAAAACTTTTTTTCCTCTTCCTCACTCAGGAAAAGCTCTTTGTTATTGAGTCGCTCCGCATCTGAACGATTACTAATTCCCTCAAAAGTAATCTGCCCCGATATAGCATCAGAACAGCTGAAGCTTTGCACGAAAAGTGGCTCGTAAATTCCTTTATTTAGAATTAGAAAATGATTAGGCAAAGAGCTTTCATCGCTTATATCTTTATCCATCACAAATATTAAAGCCCCATGTATTCCATGAGGCTTTGATATTTTACCGACAGAAATATATTTTTTTTCCGTCATGATTATGAGATTTACTCAGCCGGTGCTGATTCAGTTTCTTGAGTTTCAGGTGCAGCCGTTTCAACTGGAGCTTCTACAGCAGCAGTCTCAGCCGGAGTTTCTTTAACTACAGCAGCGCTTTCAGCAGCAGCAAGAGCCGCTTTACGCTTTTCTTCTCTTTCCTTGTTTATCTTAGCCTCATCTTGAAGCATTTTAGCGATTCTGTCTTCTTTAGATTTGTGTATTTTCTTTTGGTGGTCTAGTACCGCATTTTTGTGTTCATCTTGCCATGCAGACCATTTTTGGTCGGCAGCTTCCTGAGTTAGAGCGTTTTTAGCAACTCCTCTCAAAAGATGCTTACGATGAAGAACACCTTTGTATTTAAGAATTGCATTAACGGTAGCTGTTGGTTCAGCACCTTTCATAATCCAATTAACTGCTTTCTCAACATCAAGGTTGATTACTGCCGGTGATGTAAGTGGATTATAATCGCCAATTCTTTCGATATATTTACCGTCTCTACGAGCTCTAGAGTCTGCAATTACGATTGTGTAAAATGGTCTTTTTCCGCGACCGTGACGTTGAAGTCTGATTTTTGTTGCCATGTCTTAAAAGAATTTAAGGTTTGGGTTATTTAATGATTTTTAAAAACGAAGCGCAAATCTAAGATTATTTTTGAAATATCTGTAAAAAATCTTCTTATCTGCCCGGAATGCCTTTAATAGGTCTGCCTGAGTCAGATAGTTTTTGCATGGATTTCATCATCTTTTTCATTTCGTCAAACTGCTTGATAAAGGCATTTACCTCCTGAATGCTGTTCCCTGAACCTTTAGCCAATCGCTGTCTTCGTTTGCCATCCAGCAAATCGGGATTGTCGCGTTCTTTGGGGGTCATAGAAAATATGATGGCTTCTATCTTTTTAAAGGAATCATTGCTGATGTCTATATCTTTCACAGCCTTTCCCACTCCAGGAATCATGCCCAACAAGTCTTTCATGTTTCCCATCTTTTTTATTTGCCCAAGTTGATAAAGAAAATCATTGAAATTAAACTGGTTTTTGCGAATCTTAGCCTCAATCTCTTTTGCTTTTTTCTCATCATATTGCGCCTGAGCTTTTTCCACAAAAGACACAATATCTCCCATTCCCAGGATACGCTGCGCCATCCTGTCGGGATGAAAAACATCGAGAGCTTCAGGCTTTTCCCCTAAAGACACAAATTTTATGGGTTTGCCCACCGTGTATGCTATAGTAAGGGCTGCTCCGCCTCGGGTATCACCATCCAGCTTGGTAAGTACTACTCCGTTGAAATCCAGTCGATCATTGAATGCTTTTGCTGTATTTACAGCATCCTGACCTGTCATGGAATCTACCACAAAAAGAATCTCAGTAGGGTTTGTTTTCTCCTTGAGTAATGAGATTTCGTTCATCATCTCATCATCTACCGCTAAACGTCCTGCCGTATCTATAATAACTACATCGTTGCTGTTTTGCTTTGCATGCTCTAT
>CANHIG010000105.1 GCA_947461105.1 Bacteroidota bacterium
AAAGAGAAAAAGCCTATCAGGCCTCAGCAAATGCCGAAAAAAATAGTGCTGCAGCTCCTATAACATCATCGTCTGGCGATATGTGGTATTTTTATAATCCGCAACTTAGGGCTGCCGGTTATAGCGATTTTATTAAACGATGGGGTAGAAGGAAGCTGGAACCAAACTGGCGCAGAAAAGATAAAACTGCCAATTCTGATGCTACTGCTGAAAGTGATTCAACTAAAAGCGCAGATCAGGCCAGTCAATCATCAGGCGACAATGATGTAGATAAGTATCTGGCGAATATTCCGCTTACAAAAGAAAAAGTAACGGCTTCAAATGATAGAATCATTGAGGCATTTTATATAGCAGGTACGGTGTATAAAGATGATTTGAAAAACAACAAAAAAGCTACCCAGACCTTTGAAGAAATGTTGAAGCGTTTCCCAAATGGCAAATACAATCTTGAAGCATATTATCAGCTTTATCTGCTTGCTACTAAAACCAATAACAGTTCAAAAGCTGAACAGTGGCGCGCGAAAATTCTTGAGGAGTTTCCTTCAAGCAAAATTGCAAGTTTCATTAAAGATCCTAAGTATTTCGATCGTATGAAAGACGGAGAGAAGGCATTGGATAAATTCTATCAGCAAACATTTGAAGCATATTCAAAAGGTCAGTATGAATCTGCGGCTGAAAGGTGCAGGCTTGCAGACAGTGAATTCAAAATTAATCCATTGAAACCGAAGTTTGATTTGTTGTCTGCCATGATTTTGGCTAAGCAAAACATGCTTGATGAATATGTACAGGCGTTAAACAAGGTGATTGCTAAGCATAGTGGCACTCCGGAACAAACCAAAGCGAAAGAGTTATTGGAAAACCTTAATAAGTCAAATTTACCGATGAAGGATTTGAGCAAGGAGGTTGTAGCTCCTGTAGATTCTGCTTCACAGCCCATTGTCACGCCTACTCCATCCTCTGCTCCTGTGGCTCCAGTTATAAGTATACCAGCGGAAGAGAAGCCTAAGGAGGAGCCAAAAGTAATAGCGGAAAATAAACCTGCAGAACCTAAACCTGTGGTAAAAGAGGATATGCCAAAAGAAGCGAAGCCTACGGAGGTGTCAAAACCAAAAGAAGAAACGAAGCCAATAGCGGAGAATAAACCTAAGGAAGAGCCTAAAGCGCAACCGAAGGATACTAAAGCTGTGGCAACAGAGCAGCCAAAAGCACAGCCAAAACCTGTGGCTGAAAGCAAGCCACAACAACCTGCTACGCCAACTCCTTCACAGCCCGAAACTCCGGGTGTTTCTTTACCTGTAAATAATTTGGCTAACGAGGCAGACGATGATTTATATGGAATCAGCAATAATGCACCACATTATATTGTGTTGTATTTTACGGACCCTGCGGCATATAGTCAATTGTCCTATCCTATGCTGGAGGAATATGAAAGCGTTTATGCCCCTAATGCAACACTTGCCAACAAAGGAGTGATAATCAACAGCGCAACCAAGCTGATAGTAATCAGACAATTTAAGAATAAGGATGAGGCGATGTTGCTGGCAAAAAGACTGGAGGCAGATACCAAGATTTCTTTGGAGATAGAGCCTACCAAGGTGCATGTTTTCGCCATTTCAATGCTAAATTACTCTACACTAATCACTACCAGACAAGTAGATGCCTACCTGAAGTTTTATCAGGCAAACTACAAGCAATAGCATCTATTTTGATTCTTTAATATATTTCCACATTTGGTGGATATATAGCCCCGACAATGCTTTCAAATATGTATATTTGAACGTGATTTTAAACGATACTTTCGATTCCGTAAAAAAGATTTTCTCTGCATATCTGGAGCAGCGTGGGCTACGCAGAACTTCCGAGCGAATGTCAATATTAGATGAAATATATCATCGGACTGACCATTTCGAAGCGGAGCAACTTTACATAGATTTGATTCAGAAAAAAGTGAATGTAAGTCGCGCAACTGTGTACAATACACTGGATTTACTGGTGACCTGTGATTTGATTAAAAAGCATCAGTTTGGACGCAATCATGCACAATACGAAAAATCTTATGGCTACAAACAACATGATCATGTGATTTGTGTAGAGTGCAAAAAAGTAGTAGAATTTTGCGACCCGCGAATCCAACAGATTAAAACGATGGTAGGGGAATTACTTAATTTCAGAATTACACATCACTCGCTCAATTGCTATGGAATTTGTGGTAATTGTATGACAAAATCAAAATAGAAATTTCAAATTATTAAATCAGAAAAATAGAATAATCCATGTACGTAGATGTTTTGTTAGGAATGCAATGGGGCGATGAAGGCAAAGGGAAAATTGTAGATTTTCTTGCTCCTAAATATGATATTATTGCTCGTTTTCAGGGAGGTCCAAATGCAGGGCATACTCTCGTTATTGGTGGAGAGAAAACAGTTTTGCATACCATTCCGAGTGGCATTATGCAGGAAGGAATCATGAATGTGATTGGAAATGGAGTGGTGATAGACCCGAACACGCTTATTGCAGAAATCACAAAGCTTACAGCTAAAGGAATTGATGTAAAAAAGTATTTGCTGATTTCTAAGAAAGCGCATTTGATTTTGCCTACACATAAAGTTTTGGATGCTGCATCTGAACATGCAAAAGGCAAATCAAAAATTGGCTCTACACTCAGAGGGATATCACCTACCTACATGGATAAAACCGGAAGAAACGGTTTGCGTATCGGAGATATTTTGAGCCCGGATTTCAAAGAGCAATATAATGCACTGAAAGAAAAGCATCTTCACATGCTCAAGCAGTATGATTTTGAATTTGATATTGCAGCAGCGGAAGCGGAGTGGATGAACAGTATTGAAACGATTAAAGGATTTAAACTAATTGATTCGGAATATTATTTGAATGATGGATTGAGAGCCGGAAAGAAAGTATTGGCAGAAGGGGCTCAAGGAACAATGCTTGATATTGATTTTGGAACATATCCTTTCGTTACTTCTTCAAATACCATTTCATCAGGCGCTTGTAATGGCCTTGGAGTGGCTCCCACAAAAATCAGAGAGGTGATTGGCATTGCGAAAGCTTATTGCACCAGAGTAGGTAGTGGTCCGTTTCCATCAGAATTAGATAATGACTTGGGAGAAAAAATCCGCAAAATAGGAGGTGAATTTGGCGCAACTACCGGAAGACCTAGACGTACAGGATGGATAGATTTAGTGGCATTGAAATATGCTGCCATTCTCAATGGCGTTACCCAGTTGGCAATTACTAAGGCCGATGTTTTGAATGAATTTGAGGAAATAGATATGTGCGTGGCATATAATGTGGATGGCGCAGAAACAACAGAAGTGCCTTTTGATATTACAAGAACAGAAGTGAATCCTATTTATAAATCTTTCAAAGGTTGGAATACTGATTTGTCGCCACATTCAAAATTTGAAACTCTACCTACTGAAGTTACAAGTTATTTAAAATATATCGAAGATTTTGTTGGTGCGCCAGTTTCTTTGCTTTCTACAGGACCAGAGCGCGAAAAGCTTTTGGTGAAATAATTCTCTCAGTAAAACCATTTAACCATAATGCTGCAAACGACTATCACGCTTGATGACATTGCAGCATTCAAGCATAAGGTATTAGTTTGGGCTAATCGCTTTCCAATTTTTTTGGTACTTGATTCAAATAATTATCAAAACGATAAGTATTCCAAATACGAATGGGAGTTGTTTGTTGATGCTATAGAGTCTGTGACACCATCCGAAAATTATTTTGAGTCGTTTGCTGCATTTCAAACGGCATCAAAGGAGATTATTGTAGGTTTTTTTGATTATGAATGCAAAAATGAAATTTTCAAATTGCCCGTTCAGCATCATGATGCAAGTAGTTTTCCAAAATGCTTTTTCTTTCGATCTCGTTACAGATTTTCATTGAAGGGAAATACACTTACCATCAATAGAAACTATGCTGAAGCTTTTGAGATGATGGAGCAAATAAATAATCAGGAAATTGAAAAGAGTGTCGTTGCGAATCAAATTTTATTTAGGGAGCAAACACCCCATGCGGAATACATCAATAATGTAAATGAGTTGCGGCAATGTATTGAAAATGGGGATTTCTATGAAATCAATTACTGTACAGAAGTTACTGCTGAGAATGTAACAATAAATCCAGTTTGTGCTTTTATAAAGTTGATGGAATCTTCCGCTGCACCATTTTCATCTTTTTTGAAGTATCGTGAACACTATGTTGTGTGTGCAAGTCCTGAACGGTTTTTATGCAAACGAGGCAAGAAATTAATCAGTCAGCCTATAAAAGGAACTATGCGAAGAGGCTCTGATGACAAGGAAGATGAGCAGCTGAAGCAGGAATTGCTGCATAGTGAAAAAGAGCGAGCAGAAAATGTAATGATTGTGGATTTGGTACGTAATGATTTGACACCATACGCTATTCCGGGAAGCATTAAAGTGGAAGAACTTTTCGGCATTCATACCTTCAAAACGGTACATCAAATGATTTCTACTGTTTCATGCGAACTTCAGCATGAAGCCAATGCAATTGCTGCAATGCGTAATGCCTTTCCGATGGGAAGTATGACTGGTGCACCTAAATTTGAAGTGATAAAGAAAATACAACAAATAGAACAAAAATCACGCGGATTATTCTCGGGAACGATTGGCTACTTCGATACAGATGGCGATTTCGATTTCAATGTTTTAATCAGAACAATTTTCTATGATGAAGAATCAAAAGCCATTGTCATAAAATCAGGGAGCGCAATTACCTATGACTCTGAGCCACAGGCAGAGTATGAAGAATTGGCGTTGAAAAGAAAAGTGCTTCTTTCAGTACTTAATGGCAGGCTCACTGATTAAGGATAAACAGTTATTTCCTGTTGTGCATTTGAGGTTTTGTTTCCATTGATTACAAGTAGCTCTATGCTATATACTTTCGCAGAGTCAAATGCCACCGAAACCTTCTGCCCATAATCAATGATGTTGTCTCCTAAAGTCCAGTTATATTGTTTTGAGTCTATGGAGCAGGAAGCATCAAATGTTACAACCTCTCCCACTCTGATACTATCAGATTGAGACAAGACCTGAAAACAGGCTGCAGGTGTTTTAGCGCAGGAGCTCATCATGCAAATCATTACCGCAATAGCTGCCAACAATCCTATAGTCTTTGTTTTCATACTGCTTTAATTAAGAAGTAATTTTTCTTTCCTTTTTGCGCTATCAGGAATTTTCCGCGCAGTAATTGATTGCTTACAATTTTTGTTGCCAATGCTACTTTCTCTTTATTTATGCTCACAGCATTTGCTTCTATATTTTTTCGTGCTTCCCCTTTCGATGGAAATATTTGTGTGTGTTCGGCAAGAAGTGAAACTATATCGCTGTTTTCAATGACTTCTTTCGAGGTTTCAAACATTGGTACTCCTTCGAAAATATCTAAAATATCCTGCTCGGTTAAGGCGTTTAGCTGCTCAGTAGTTGATTGGCCAAACAAGATATTTGAAGCGTCAATAGCCTTTTGTAAATCTTCCTTTGAATGAACTCGCACAGTAATATCATCAGCTAATGCTTTTTGCAGTTTTCTTAGATGTGGTTCTGCCTCATGTTCTGCAATCAGGGTATCAATCTCTTCTTTTGTTTTCAGTGTAAAAATTTTGATAAAATTCTTTGCATCTTCATCACTTGCGTTCAACCAATATTGATAAAATTTGTATGGGGAAGTTTTATTAGCATCCAGCCAAATATTTCCGCCCATTGACTTTCCAAACTTTGTGCCGTCTGCTTTTCTGATAAGTTGCGTAGTAAGTGCAAAGGCTTCTCCACCATCTTTTCTGCGAATTAATTCTGTTCCAGTCACAATGTTTCCCCATTGGTCAGAACCTCCCATTTGCAGCAACACACCTTTGTTTTTCCATAAGTAATAAAAGTCGTAGCCTTGAATAAGTTGGTAACAAAATTCGGTGAATGACATGCCGCTTTCCAGGCGCATCTTCACGGAATCCTTTGCCAGCATATAGTTTACAGTAATATACTTTCCGGCATCACTAATAAAATCTAAAAACGAAAACTGTTTGAACCAATCGTAATTGTTCACGATTTCTGCAGAATTCTCTCCGCAATCGAAGTTTAAAAATTGTTCTAATTGTTTGCGAATGCCCGCTAAGTTGTGTTGTAAAACATCTTCACTCAGCATGTTTCGTTCATCAGAACGTCCACTCGGGTCACCTACAATACCAGTTGCTCCGCCCACCAATGCAATAGGTTTGTGTCCTGCAACTTGAAAATGAATTAGTGTCATAATCTGCGCCAAGCTGCCTATGTGCAATGAGTCAGCCGTAGGGTCGAAACCTATATAGCCACTTACTTTTCCTTTGGCTAACAACTCATCAGTTCCGGGCATGATGTCGTGCAGCATTCCTCTCCATCTCAATTCTTCTATATAACTCATTTAGCTAATTCTTTTGCCAGTTTCAAAATAAAATCATATTCTTCCTTAGTCACTTTTTGCACCGAAAGTCGCGACTGTTTCAGCAATTGCATGTTTTCCAGTTTCGGATGCAACTTCACTTCGTTCAGTGAAATTGGTGTTTTGAATTTCTCTTCAAATGCCACATCTACCACTACCCATGCTGTTTCCTCTGTAGTGGGGTCTTGATAAGATTCTTTTACCACTTTTGAAAGCCCAACAATTGAAGGGTCAGTAACAGAATGATAAAACAAACAAATGTCTCCTTTCTTCATGTCACGCATATTGTTTCGTGCGGTGTAGTTACGCACACCGTTCCACATCGTTTTTTTCTCCTTTTTCAAATCGTCAATGGAATAAGTTCCGGGTTCAGATTTTATAAGCCAGTAGTTCATATTGCTTGATTTGTGATTCTCTACAAAATAAATTTATTTTTAGACAATAAGAAAGCTATATGTATTCAGAAAAACCTATGAACATTAAATCGTGGGCAGAAGAAGACCGGCCTCGCGAGAAACTGTTGATGAAAGGGAAAGCCAGCCTGACTAATGCAGAGCTGATTGCAATCCTTATTGCCTCGGGAAATAGCAGAGAGTCTGCTGTGGATTTAGCCAAAAGAATTCTGGATTCAGTAGATAACAATCTGAATGAACTGGGTAAACTTTCTGTAAATGATTTGCAAAAATTCAACGGTATAGGCGAGGCGAAGGCCATTTCTATCATTGCGGCTATGGAGCTTGGGAGAAGAAGGCAATCCAGTGATGTGGCCGAAAAAACACCAATTAAATCCTCGCGAGATGGCTATAATTTTGCCTTGCAGCATTTGGCAGATTTACCCTATGAAGCTTTTCTGGTGATGTATGTAAACAGAGCCAATAAAATCATTCATCATCAAATTTTGAGTCAGGGTGGTGTTTCAGGAACTGTTGTAGATATCAGGTTGATTTTGAAGATTGCTATTGAGAAACTGGCCAGTGGTATTTTTGTGGCTCATAATCATCCATCGGGAAAACTAACGCCTTCTCCCGCAGATGAGCGCATTACCAAGCAGCTTCATGAGGTTGCAAAGCTTATGGATATTATACTTTTAGATCACATTATTGTAGGAGACAATGCTTACTTCAGTTTTGCGGATGAAGGGAAATTATAATTACCCATAAAACATTTCATAAAGTAGCTTGATTTTGCGCGCTGTGTTTATATTTGACCAAAATAAAGTAAGTGACCCAAGAACAAGTTTTAAACGCGCTGCGCAATGTGATAGACCCTGATCTGAAAAAGGATTTGGTCACATTGGGTATGATTTCTGAAATTCAGATTGATGGGAATAAAATCTCATTTAAAGTAACGCTCACAACTCCCGCTTGTCCGCTGAAAGAAAAAATCAGAAAAGATTGCGAAAATGCAGTAAAGGAATTAGCGGGTGATGATGCTGAAATTAGCATTACTATGGATGCCAATGTCACTTCACAGCGCAATCCTAACATCAATATTCTACCGAGCGTAAAAAATATTATTTGCGTTGCTTCCGGAAAAGGGGGAGTAGGCAAATCAACTGTAACTGTAAATTTGGCTTTGGCACTAGCGAAACAGGGTGCGAAAGTAGGCATCATTGATGCAGATATTCACGGGCCTTCTATTCCAACCATGCTTGGTATCAGAGGTAAAAGACCTGAAGTGCGTTTGATTAAAGACAAACATTATATAGTGCCGCTGGAAGTGGAAGGCATAAAAGTGCTTTCAATAGGGCTTTTGGTAGATGACAGGCAAGCGATTGTTTGGCGTGGCGCAATGGTTTCTTCTGCGCTGAAGCAGTTTGTAACCGATTG
>CANHIG010000106.1 GCA_947461105.1 Bacteroidota bacterium
GTGCAGAGCAGCAGCATTGCCACAACAGATGCTGTAATCGGCAGTAAAAATCCTGTAGAAATTCCGTTAAGCACTATGAAAAAAGATGCGGTGCTTAAACTTTCAGGAAATGGTATTGAATTTATTCCTGAGCAAGTTTCCATCGGGAATAAAGTGTTGCTTTATCCGAAAGACAACATATCCTCTGCCGGTTTTTATGAAGTAAAAGCTGAAACTAAAGATTCGGCAAAGATAGTAGCCATGAACTATAACCGCTCGGAATCAGACCTTGACTTCTCCGATGCCGAACAAATGAAGGCACAGAACCCCAACCTTTCTGTGATTAATGTTTCAGGAATGGAATCAGCTGCCATAGCAAAAGAAGTAGGCAGAGGAACTGCACTTTGGAAATATTGTCTGCTGATGGTATTGCTTTTTCTCGCTTTTGAAACAGGGCTGTTGCTTTGGTGGAAATAGGAAACGCAAACCCCCTAACCCCCAAAGGTGGAACTGCAATACTTTATGACATATTTTCTCCCTCTCCCAAGGAGAGGGTTGGGGTAAGGTCGTTTTTCTCTATCCTTTTATTATATTTGCTCAACCTTCAGGCAAATGCAGAAAAGAGTATTGATTGACAGCCTTCAGTTTTCCCTCACTATAGACCGCCTTTGCCATCAATTAATAGAACATTACAGTAACTTTGAAAATACTGCCATCATTGGTGTTCAGCCCAGAGGCACACAGCTTGCAGAACGCATAGTAAAAAGACTTCACGAGATACAACCCGATTCCAAATTCAAATTCGGAAAGCTGGATATCACTTTCTACAGAGATGATTTTCGACAAAAAGGCAAGCCACTTACCGCAAATGAAACCGCAATTGATTTTTCAATAGAAAACAGCAATGTAGTTTTAGTGGACGATGTGCTCTACACAGGACGCACCATCAGATCGGCACTGGATGCCATTCTGGATTTTGGCAGACCAACCGCAGTGGAACTTTTAGTTTTGATTGACAGAAGAATGCACCGCAATCTTCCAATAGAAGCTAATTACATAGGCAAAGAAATTGATTCCATTACTACCGAGAAAGTAAAAGTAGAATGGAAAGAAACAGAAGGCAAAGACAAGGTTTGGATTATAAACGAATAAAAAACAATAAATGAGTGCTTTAAGCCAAAAACACCTTATCGGCATAAAACATCTGCAAAAATCTGACTTAGAGCTCATTTTCGATACTGCAAAAAATTTCAAGGACGTACTTCAACGCCCCATCAAAAAAGTTCCTTCTCTACGTGACATTACCATAGCCAACTTATTTTTTGAAGACTCAACCAGAACAAGAATTTCATTTGAACTGGCAGAGAAAAGACTTTCTGCTGACACTATAAATTTTTCTGCAAGCGGCTCATCTGTAAAGAAAGGTGAAACACTGCTCGACACCGTGAACAACATTCTGGCGATGAAGGTAGATATGATTGTGATGCGCCACTCATCGAGCGGAGCTCCTGCATTTCTGGCGAAACACATCAACGCCAACATCATTAATGCCGGAGACGGTACACATGAACATCCCACACAAGGCTTGCTCGATGCCTTTTCGGTGCTTGAAAAATTTGGCACACTCAAAGGATTAAACTACTTAATCATTGGCGATATAAAACACAGCCGTGTAGCGGGTTCTGACATTCCGCTGTTGCTCAAAATGGGTGCGAAAGTGAAAGTAACAGGTCCTCCTACTCTGATACCGAAGTATATTGAAGAATTGGGAGTAACCTACGAACCTAACCTCCGCAAGGCATTGGAATGGTGTGATGTAGCCAATGTGCTTCGCATACAACTCGAGCGAATGGACATCAAATTTATTCCTTCGCTGCGCGAGTATTCGCTTTATTACGGCATCAACAAAGAACTGCTCGATAGCATCAGCAAAGATATTACCATCATGCATCCCGGCCCTATAAACAGAGGTGTGGAGCTAAACTCTGATGTTGCGGATTCTAAACAATCTCTGGTGCTTCAGCAGGTAGAAAACGGAGTGGCAATAAGGATGGCAGTGCTATACCTTTTGGCAGGCAGAGGATAAGTTTCCTTTAAATTCCGATTAGTTTTAATTGCTTCCAGATTAACAACTTCTAGCATTTTCTTTTTGGTTTCGCCCATAAATGAAGTGCATTCAGAAATTCTTGCCAGAACATCACCTAATATTTATGATATGCTTATTGTGCTTTTAGGCGGATTGGCAGGAATTTTAACAACATCAAGCAAACTAAAGGGTAATGTTATTCCTTGTGTTGCAATTGCTTCTGCCTTAATGGCACCTCTTTGCACAGCAGGATACGGTATTGCAACGTTGGAACCTAATTTTTTTTGGCGCATTTTATCTTTTTTAATCAATAACGTTTTTATTGCCTTAGCGACCCTAATTACTACCCGATTACTCAAATATCCTTTAAAAAAAACTACCGCTTTAAAAAGAGGAAACAAAAGCAAAACGAATTGTTTATGCGTTGGTTTTAGTTACAGTTCTTCCAAGTATTTACTTTGTTTAGAATATGGTTCAGCAAAATCGCTTTTTACAGAGGGCAAACAGCTTTATTGAAATTGCAGCTGTTATTTCAAACGACTTTCTGTTGAAAAAAAATATTGATGCCGAAAATAAAACGATTACCCTTACATACGGAGGCGATATTATTTCACAAAATGATATTGAGAAATTACAAGCCAAATTGGACAGTTTATCTGCTCATAAAAATTTATGCGAACAGGTCTTTAAAGAATTAAAAGTACAATTCCCTCTTGTTCAATCTTTCATTCTTCAACCAGGTTATAGCAATTCAGAAGATGGACAAAAACTAATATGGATTAGAACTATTAACTCATTCCAAAAAATTAATACTAAAGACCAAACTAAAATTAAGCCTGGTTAAAAATTCGTATTAAATCTGATGAAATTCAAATATTTTTTTACCCTTAACGGTTACACAAATAAAAATGTATGAAGAATGTTTCTTTAAAATGTACTTTCATTTTTTAAGATTAACCTGAAACTTCTATTATGAGAAAAACTCTCATCTTCATACTATTTGCTTTTGTTGTATTATCGGGCATTTTACTTTACAACACCTATTCCGCCAAATCAAAAAAAATAAGCAAGGGGAACGCACCTTTGCAGCTTGAAGTTGACCCGAGTGCGATAGCGCACTTACAAAAAGCGGTGCAGATAAAAACCGTTTCTTTTGACAATCCAAATCTTTTGGACACGTCATCATTTCTGGCTATGCACAAACTTATAGATTCCATGTTTCCGCAGGTAAATACCAAACTAGAGAAAACTGTTATAAATTCATTTTCGCTAATCTATCATTGGAAAGAGAAATCAAATACTACAAAACCTGTTATCCTCTATGCGCATTTGGATGTGGTGCCGGTGGAATCTGTGAACGAAAAAGAATGGCTGCACAATCCATGGGAAGGTGCATCTGCAGATGGCTTTATTTGATGCAGAGGAACGTTTGATGATAAGGGCAGTGCTATTGCATTGCTGGAGTCGGCAGAAGAACTTCTGGCTTCTGGCTTTCAACCTGAAAGCGATATTTATTTTCTATTCGGCCATGATGAAGAAGTGGGCGGAAAGAACGGAGCTTCGGGAGCTGCAAAGTTTTTTACAGAGAAAGGCATCAAAACAAAATTTAATCTGGATGAAGGCGGGATGTGTACATCGGGCATGGTGCCATTCATTGAGAAGCCTGTTATTCTGATTGGTACAGCTGATAAGGGGTATATGACACTAAAGTTTACTGCTAAAATGAAAGGCGGACACTCCAGCAAGCCCGATAAAGAAACCGCTCCAAAAATTTTGACAAAGGCATTATACAATTTAGATAAGTATGATTTTCCGCAACAAATCTCATCAGTATTGGGCGATTTTATAGACTATGTAGGTCCTGAAATGAAAATGCCCGCTCGAATATTATTTACTATGAATGGTTGTTCAAACCACTCATACTTTCTGCTTATGAAAAAGCGGGTAGCGAAGGTAATGCTATTACCCGGACTACTCACGCCACCACACTGCTGAATGCAGGAGTAAAAGAAAATCTTATTCCTTCAGAAGCTTCTGCTATTGTCAATTTCAGACTGCTTCCCGGCAACAGCGCAAAAGAAGTTTTGACTAAGGTAAAAGAAGTAATAGCTGACGAACGCATCGTAATTGAAGAAATGAACAATACTGCAGAGGCATCGCCAGTTACCGCTACTAATTCTTATGGTTTTAAAGCAGTGCAGGAAGTATGTGCCGATGTTTTCACGGATGCCATTGTTTCACCTTTCCTGATGATAGGCGCTACAGACTCCAAACATTTTACCGATATTTCTGAATCGCTGATTCGCTGCCTGCCAGTGAGAATGTGCAAAGACCAGCTTCACTCTGTACATGGCGTAAACGAAAAAATCGGTATTAATGACTACATGGAAATGATATCTTTCTACAAAACTTTGATTAAGAAAATCTGAAAAACTATATTCACGCAATAAATAAATCATGGATCAAAACAATCAAGACCCTAATCAGCAAAATCAGATTAATATAGAATTGCCTGAAGATATTGCAGAAGGTATTTACTCCAACTTTGCCATCATTGCACACAGCAATCAGGAATTTATAGTAGACTTTATACGCATGATGCCAGGCATTCCAAAAGCAAAAGTAAAATCGAGAATCGTACTCAGTCCGCAACATGCTAAAAGATTGGTTGCTGCTCTTAGTGAAAATATCAGCAAATACGAGCAACAGTTCGGAGCTATAGATGATAAAGAGGCATTTCAATATCCAATGGGTTTTGGTCCTCCTGCTCAGGCATAATCAGATTGCACTTAGTCTTCCAGCATCAATAAAGCCTCCTGCAATTCATTCAGGGTTTTAGCATCGAGTTGTTCGGCTGCTAGTTTTATTCCTTCCCTGTATGTTTGTGCTGCTTCCGCAGGGTTAAGCAGCTTTTGATAAACCAATCCAAGCTGATAATATGTGGCAAGATAATCCGGGAATTTACTTTTAACATCAAGCAGCAAATCTAAAGCCACTTCGGGCATATCAGAGGCTATACTTTCCAAAGCCAGCGCATAAGTCGGGAATGGGTCATTAGGATATAACGCCTTCATTTCCATTAATTTATTTATTCTTTCTTCTTTTTTCATGCTATTGTGA
This sequence comes from Bacteroidota bacterium, assembly GCA_947461105.1. Taxonomy (GTDB): domain Bacteria; phylum Bacteroidota; class Bacteroidia; order Chitinophagales; family LD1; genus CALAYL01. Next base: position 5,186 of record CANHIG010000106.1, read on the forward strand.
ACAATCTTACCAAACGAACGTTTGGTAATCTAAAGTTATTACCTAATTTCGTGCCGCTTTAAAAATATAAAACTATATACAAATGAAAATTTTAGTTCCAATCAGCAAAGTGCCGGATACTACATCCAAAATTGCATTTACTGACAACAACAGCAAATTTAGTACAGACAATGTACAATTCATTATGAACCCAACTGATGAGTGGTATGCCTTAACAAAGGCTATAGAGCTTAAAGAGCAACAAGGTGGAGAAGTAGTAGTAATAAACGTAGGGCTTGCAGAAAACGAGCAAATTATCCGTAAAGCATTGGCTATCGGAGCAGACAGCGCAGTACGTGTGGATTTTGATGCTGCTGATGCTTATCAGGTGGCTGAAGAAATTGCAAGCTATGCTAAAACAGGAGGTTTTGACCTTATCATAACCGGAAAGGAAACGATTGATTTCAATAGCTTTCAGGTAGGTGGAATGGTAGCTGAGTTTTTAGATTGGAATGCAGTGAGTTTAGCATCTGTATTGACTGTGGAAGGTAACAAAGCTAATGTAACACGCGATATTGAAGGAGGAACTGAAACGGTAGAAATCACGCTTCCGGCAGTGGTAGGTGCTACTAAAGATTTGGCACAAGCAAGAATACCAAACATGAAGGGAATCATGAGCGCAAGAACTAAACCGTTAACTGTAGTTGTCCCAACTTCATCCGGTGCATTAACTAAAGTAGCTTCATTTGAATTGCCAAGCAAAGCGAAAGAGTGCAAATATGTTCAGGCAGATAACGTAGGTGAACTGGTAAGACTATTACACGAAGAAGCCAAAGTGATTTAATCTTTTAAACTAAATTCATTAAAATATAAATTATGTCAGTATTAGCATTTGCAGAAGTAGCAGAAGGAAAGATAAAAAAAGCCTCTTTCGAGGCTGCGTATTATGCAGCAAAAACCGCTGAATTAGCAGGAACAGAAGCAGTTGCTGTAGTTCTGGGAGCAGCATCAAACGAAGAATTAGCCTCATTAGGCGCTTATGGAATTACTAAAGTGTATCATGCAAACGATGCCCGTTTTGCAAACTTCGATTCTAAAGCTTATGCAAAAGCTGTGAGCGAAGCCGCAAACAGTTTTGGTGCATCTATAGTTGTGTTGTCATTCAACCCTAGTGGAAAATTATTAGCACCGAGAGTAGCTGTTCGTTTGAAAGCTGGTTATATAGCCGGAGCAGGTGAATTGCCTATAATAGAAGGAACCAAACTGACTGCGGGTAAAAATGTTTACTCAGGAAAAGCAAAAGCATATTTAGAAACATCAACAGATAAGAAAGTTTTGGCAGTAAGCCCTAATTCGCTTTCTCCAGTGAAAGGTTCAGGAACAGCTTCAGTAGAAGCCTTCTCTCCTGCCGTGAGCGATGCAGATTTCGGAACAGTAGTAAAATCAGTAGATAAACTTACAGGCTCTGTGCCTTTGACTGAAGCCGACTTAGTAGTATCAGCAGGTCGTGGATTGAAAGGTCCTGAAAACTGGGGAATGATTGAAGAACTGGCTAAAGAAATGGGTGCAGCTACAGCTTGCTCTCGTGCCGTATCTGATGTTGACTGGAGACCTCACCATGAGCACGTAGGTCAAACAGGATTTACTGTAAAACCTAACTTGTACATCGCAGTTGGTATTTCCGGAGCTATTCAGCATTTGGCTGGTGTGAACCAATCTAAAGTGATAGTAGTAATCAATACTGACCCTGAAGCACCTTTCTTCAAAGCTGCTGACTATGGTATAGTAGGGGATGCATTTGAAGTGGTTCCGAAACTTATCGAAGAATACAAAAAGTTTAAGGCTGCATAAGCCCTGAACCAAAAAATATCCATAAAAGGCTGTCTCTGTTTGAGGTAGCCTTTTTTTATTTCAAAAGTTTTAGTCCAAAATTTACACAAAAAACAGCTTGCCTATTTTCAACTCAATAGCTATAACGATAGCGCTATTATTCAAAATAATTTTACTTTCGCCCCACAACTAAAAAATTATGAGCAAAGGACCCGTTAGAAGTTTTATAGAAAAAAATTACCTGCATTTCAACGCAGCAGCATTGATTGATGCATCCAAAGGATATGAAACCCATCTGGCAGAAGGTGGCAAAATGATGATAACCCTTGCAGGTGCTATGTCTACTGCGGAGTTAGGCATTTCACTGGCGGAAATGATTCGTCAGGATAAAGTACAAATCATCTCTTGTACCGGAGCTAATCTGGAGGAAGATATTATGAATCTCGTTGCGCATTCGCATTATAAGCGAGTGCCCAACTATCGCGACCTTTCACCACAGGACGAGTGGGATTTGCTCGAAAACCATTTCAATCGTGTAACAGATACTTGTATTCCTGAAGAGGAAGCTTTCAGAAGATTGCAAAAGCATATTCATAAAATCTGGAAAGATGCCGATGATAAAGGCGAGCGATATTTCCCGCATGAGTTTATGTACAAAATGTTGCTGTCAGGCGATTTGGAGCAGTATTATGAAATAGACCCTAAAAACTCCTGGATGCTTGCTGCTGCGCAGAAGAACATTCCAATTGTTGTGCCGGGTTGGGAAGATTCTACTATGGGCAATATCTTTGCTTCATACATAATCAAAAATGAAATGAAGGCTACCACCATGAAATCAGGTATTGAATACATGGTTTGGCTAGCGGACTGGTACAGAAAAAATTCTGAAGGAAAAGGGGTTGGTTTTTTCCAGATTGGTGGTGGCATTGCAGGCGATTTCCCGATTTGCGTGGTGCCTATGATGTATCAGGATTTGGAGTGGCATGATGTGCCGTTCTGGTCATATTTCTGCCAGATTTCTGATTCTACCACTTCTTATGGTTCATACTCTGGTGCAGTACCAAACGAAAAAATCACCTGGGGCAAACTGGATATTCATACGCCAAAGTTTATCATAGAGTCGGATGCTACTATAGTTGCGCCATTGGTGTTTGCGTATATTCTCAATCAGTAAATACATAGCGGAACGTCATTTCGATAATCATTCCTATGATTGAGAAATATCGTCAATTGTGAGATTCCTCACTTTGTTCGGAATGA
>CANHIG010000107.1 GCA_947461105.1 Bacteroidota bacterium
CGTTTCAAGTTCAAAAGAAACTTCATTACTATATAATGAGTGGCTCATCTATTTTCTTTGGGCTCGTAAATGTAAGACAAAATGGCAGATTTGTAAATGTTTATGAAAGCTTAAGAAAAGGAGAACACTAGGATGGTGTGACTAAAGCAGGTGGCATAGTGTTGAGTGATGAAGTAAAGCTCTTACTCAATGTCCAAATGCAATTAGCGAAATAAAGTACTGACAACACCAACAAAAACGCCAGCAAGTATATTTACTCGCTGGCGTTTTTATGTAAGCCTTTTAAAACTTTTATTCCGTTTCAGCTTCTTCAGAAGGCCCCTCTGCTGTTTTATCAGCTATACTTTCCAATCTATCATTATGAACCGATGCCACTAACTCAGCACCATCAAAAGTACTTTCTTTTACAGTTAACTTCATCAAGCTTTCCATTGTTTTATAAATATCGTTCAACTTTTCTTCCTTGGAGTCTATGGTGTCTTTTATTTGACGCAAACGCACTTTAAGCAATTGCAATTCTAAAGATTGAATTTTCGGTCTTTCAATTTTCGCTGTGAAATAATCAAAATCACTTTTATCTCTGGCAAGTCCTGCTTCCATTTTTTTGATTACTTCCTGCAAACCTGCAACTCTGCCTTCATTCTTATTGCTGAAATATGATTTACGTGCTTCATTCAGAAAATGAAACGTATCATCGAAAGCTTTACGCACAGCAGCTTCATGTGATTTAGAAAAACTCTGCTGACGGAAATTATACTGTATCTGCTTTATTTCATCAGCCAATGCTTTGAAGTTTGCTTTTGCCTCTACTTTTTTCTTAATGTCCTCAAGCTTATTCTTAATATGATCGAGTGCTGCTTTTGAGGCTTTATCAAACTCTTCAGATTCAGATTTTCGGAATGTTTTCAGCATTTCAAAAATTGCATTCACATCATCCTTAATCTTATCCAAACGCGCCTGGGTAATATTTTGTTCCTTTTTATTTTCAAGAACCTGCTCCCAAAAAGATTTAGTATCCTCGAAAAGTTCTCGGCTATAGGTGTTCAGTGATTCCGCTTTGGATTTCAATTCCTCCAATTTATTTAAATAGACTTCCCAAAGTTTATTTGTAAGTAATTGAACTGCCCATTCATTTTGGAAATGTCTAATTTCTCCGGTCTTCTCACTTTTTATATGCTCAGGAAGTATGCTGTCTTCGTTAATATCAGGATTGATCAGTTGAGTTCCTTCCGGAAAAGCAAAGTCCTCTCCTTCTATCCATTTATTTTGCAACACTTCTGCCTGATCTGGCGTAAGCAATTTCTTATCAAATATAAACAGGTTTATTTTGAATTCATTTTCCAATAATTCATAAGCCAAAAGCACTTGCTGCGTTTCCTGAATATTCCCTGTAACTACAAATCTGTTTTGCATAATATTGTAATATTATATATTTTTTGGAAGGCGAAGTTAAGAAATAGGAACAAAATACTCTAATAGTGAAAAATTGGAAATCATCAGACTTTGAAATGCTCTTTAAAAAACCACTTCCCGGAGAAGAGGCACAATTAAAAATGGCACCAGCTTACCGAGCAAAATATTCGCCATCAGAAATTGAAAAATTCAACCCCAAAGTAGCAGCAGTACTTATTCTTTTCTATAAACAAAATGAAGAATGGCACTTAGTTTTTACGGAGCGCATGACTTACAAAGGAGTGCATTCAGGACAAATCAGCTTTCCGGGAGGGAAACAGGAAATTGGAGAAGATTTAAAACAAACGGCACTAAGAGAAACATTTGAAGAGATTGGAGTTTCGCCCGATTTAGTTGAGTTGGTTGGAAGTCTCTCTCATGTTTATATTCCTCCGAGCAATTTCTCTGTTTATCCATTTGTCGGAATTGCAAATAGCGAGATTAGCTTTAAAAAACAAGATGATGAGGTCAATCAAATAATGGAAATCCCTCTTTCCTTTTTCCTTTCATCAGAAAACGTAGCTCCAACAAAAATAAAACTATCGGAAGATATTGAATTCTCTGTTCCGGCATATGTGTACCGGAAAAAACCAATATGGGGAGCTACAGCAATTATATTAAGCGAGTTGGTTGCGGTATTGGAAAATCAATAGCTGATTACTTCCACTAAAAATTTTGCTTCAGTAGTGCCTAAAACTTTAGCCGCTTCATTGGATACAACTAACACAATCTCCTCTTCTTTCAACTTTGCAGGTATTGGCCCTACTACTTTCATATAGACAATTCGCTTACTCATAAGATTGGAAACCTTAATGATTTCACCCATAGAAGCATTGTCGTAGTATGCAAAAGAAGCACTGGTGAGTTCGCTTTCATTTGAAAATTTTCCAATACCGCGCAACGTTTTTTTGGTGTTCTTATTTACGGTATTTCCAAAAGACTCCTCTAACACTAAGTTCTCATTCATGAATTTCTCCACCTTTTTATCATCCGCTTTTTTCAGCTCATTTTTCAAAGTAGCCGCTTGTTGTTTTTCTGACGTTGCGTTACTCGATGCAGCTGTATTTTTTTGAGGTGAATTACTCTTAGCTTCTGCTTTGCTATTTTCCTTCGATGCTACTTCCTCTTTGCCCACAATGAGTTTCTGTCCAATTTTGATAGATAAATCTTCAGGAAGATTGTTCAACTTTTTCAATTCTATTACATTGGTATTGTATGCCTTTGCAATACTGTAAAGCGTTTCTTTCTTTGCTACAACATGGATTTTATTTTCCAAAGTAGCGGATGGAGATACCGCTTCTTTTGAAGTCTCCACTACTGTAGTTGTGGTATCTTTTATTTCGATTGGCTTCACAATTGTTTCCGACTTATCTTTATCAGACATGAAAACAGGCAGTTTAAGCACATCGCCTATTTTAAGTTTAAAATCCGGAGCATACTTCGAGTTATATTTCTTGAGGAGTTTAACATCAATTTTATAATCTCTTGCAACTGAGTAAAGCGTTTGGCCCGGAAAAATTGTTATTTCTTTAAATTTATCTGGATTCTGAGCAAACGAACCAATACAAAATAAAAGGCCTAATGATAAAACTGTGTACTTTAGCATGAAATATCTTTTTCCAAAAATAACCAGAACCATCTCTGATATGAGTTTATTGAGAAACATTTGCACAGCAACTTTGGTCTTTATGTTTATTATAATAAACAATTTCAAGGCCAATTCCCAACAAATAGTGTATCGCTTTGTAATAGATCAGGAAATCGGGCCGTCTATGAGCAAGCTCACCGAGAAAGCATTGGCAGGTGCTGAAAAAGCAAAAGCTTCATTCATCTTACTCAATCTCGATACCTATGGAGGTGCTGTGGATGATGCTGATAAAATCAGAACGCTACTTTTAAAATCAAAAATACCCACTTTAGTTTTCATCAAAAACAATGCAGCCTCAGCCGGTGCGTTGATTTCTATAGCATGCGACAGCATCTATATGGCATCCGGCAGCACCATTGGCGCAGCAAGTGTTGTAAATCAATCCGGTGAGCTGATGCCCGAAAAATATCAATCCTACATGCGAAAAAAGATGCGCGCTACTGCTGAGGAAACGGGCAGAAACCCTCTGATTGCAGAAGGAATGGCTGATGAAAAAATGAGTATCGAAGGAGTGAAACAAGAAGGGAAAATAATTACACTTTCCACTGATGAGGCTATAAAGGTAGGGTATTGCAATTCGAAAGTTTCTGGCGAAAATGAAATACTCAAAAAACTGGGAAGTAACTACAGCATACAAAATCACAGCGTTTCCGCGATTGATGCATTAATTCTCTTTTTACTCAAACCGGCAATTTCCGGATTTCTACTGCTCATTGTTTTTGGCGGGATATTTATGGAATTCAAAGCACCGGGCACATTTCTACCGATTCTCATCAGCGCATTGGCAGCGGTGCTTTACTTTGCGCCACTATACTTAGAAGGATTAGCAGCAAACTGGGAGATTGCAATTTTCATAATTGGCCTAATACTCATACTACTTGAGATTTTTATTATCCCTGGATTTGGTGTAACCGGGATTACGGGGATTGTATTTATTGTCAGCGGTCTTGCATTAGCCATGGTCCGAAATTTAGTATTTGACTTTACATTTGTGCCAAAAGGCTCTTTTCCAATGGCTCTTTTTATAGTGTCGCTTGCTATTGCCTCTCCGGTTGTTTTGCTATTGCTGTTTGGTAAAAATATTCTTGACTCTCCGGTATTTAATTGGGCTAGTGTGAAGCCTGAGCTTAATGCCAATGAGGGATTCAGCGTGAAAGGTGCCGATTTAGATGAATTGGTTGGACATAATGCTACTACAGAAACAGACCTGAGACCTCAAGGTAAAATAAAAATTGGACACAATATTTTTGATGCTAATGCAGATGGTCTGTTCATTGAAAAAAATACAAAAGTGAAAGTGATTGGAATAAGAGCCAACTATTTAATAGTTCGCCCACTTTAAGGAATACTCTCCCTGATTGGTGTGTACTTCAACGATATAAATACCTGATGAAATTTCATATTTCTCTGAAAAGATTTCACCATCAATATTTCTTACTAATTTTCCTTGAACATCATACAGATTAATAGAGTTTACTTTTATGCTGCTTGTCATATCTCTAATCACAAATCCGTATGGCGTATAAATCATTTCAACCGGCTTATTTTCCACTTCAATGATGGAACTAATTCCACAATTGTTTTGCCTGAAAGTTAAAAATCCACGATACAAAAGATGTTTATAAATCGTACAGAAATATCTTCCATTAAAAAGTAGCGTATCTGCTTTGAGTAGTGCATTTGCCGCCATTTCAAAAGTCATATTCGGAACAAACTGGTACATGGTTTCAAATACTAAACTATCGGTAGTTGCTCGACCTAGCTCATCATAAATTTCCATCAAAGTAGAAGACCACATTTCTCCATCCTTATACAGATTACCTACTTTATTTGCCGGATAAATTTTTGAAGTACTCACCACTCTCCCATTCCAAAATTCATTGTGACCGTCCCAATTATAAACCCATTGCCAATTGAAACTATTTATTGCTTTTGAATAAGAAGCTGCAATATAATCACTGGTGCCCTCATCAATAGCATTGCGCTCAGCACCTGTATTGGATCCCGGAGCTGCATTGTAGGATATAAAGTGGGTATATTCATGAACGATTACATCTGCATCTTCCGCATCGTCCACACCTCCTGTTCCGAAATACAGACTTGCCGGAACAGTAAAATATGAATTATCAAAACTACCTCCGTGAGGATCTACATTTACTTTAGAAGATGATGATAAAAAACCTGAAAATTCAATATGTTTTTGCAGGGTGGATAAATGATAGAATGTATTCGCATCTTCAAAGCCTGACTGATTTCGGGTAAAGTTAAAACTATTGGTAGGTGAAGTAACGATGGCTGTACCATCACCATCCAAATCCTGCAATTCAATGAAGTTGTTTTTCAGCTCAAATACAGAACCGTTGAAATTTGCATTAAAGCTTCGCTGTTTTCTTTGAGCATTAATAACTAATGCACTATCGCCATCATTAAAATCCCTGAAATTACCACCATACACCACAGCGGCATTAGTCAGCGGATCAGGGTCGAAAACCAAAGCGGTGACAGATGAATCCTGAGCAAAAAAACATGAAATCACCCTATCTCGGTATAAACCATTTTCGTCAAAAATCAACTCGTGACCAATCCCATTTTTTGTATTTGCCCATAATTTCTTAGCTAGTGTAAGACTATTATTTTTCCATATTAATACATCCTCTTCTTTCCAAACCTTCAATGCTGATTCAATCACAACTTTAGGAATGCTCTTACTGATTTGAGTCTGTGCATCTATACCCTGCTTATTCAAATTATCAGAGACCACTATTACTTTTCCCGATTTATCCATACTGATTTTAATTTCAGCATCGTGGATTTTTATTCCGCCAAATGTTTGAAAAAAATTAAAATGACAAGCGCCAATACTCTTGCGTTCATAATCCAGTATTAAATCAGAAGATTTTAGTTGCTCCTTATACTTGCCTTTCAAATACAATCGAGCAGACTCAGCACTAACCGGAAAAACAACTTGTCCATTTGAATAGTCCATTTTAAGCAAGCTATCCTGAGCAAATGCAGGATGCAAATGCAACACTAAAAAACAAACAATCGCTATGGTATGCTGAATTTTCATTTCACTGAAACATAAATATAATGCCAATTATCGCAAATGCTAACCCAATCCAGTTTACTAAACTCAATTTCTCTTTGAAGTAGAATAACGAAAAGATAGTAGCGGTAGCAACAGTGCCAATATTAACCACTGGGAAAATAGCAGAACTATTGAAATCACCTTGATTTAAGGCTTTAAGAAGGAAATGAATAGAAAAATAATTGGGGACTCCCAAAGCAATGCCACCGATAATTTCTCTAAATCGAATTCCTGATTTTTTACGAAAAAATGACATTGTAAGCACAGAAAACCCTGCCGCGAGGGCAGCAAGAAAAAGAGCAAAAGTGAAGACAGGACTTTCAGTATCTTTCACATAGGTTTTCTGCATAAACTGAACTATGCTGTCACATGCTCCGCTTCCTAAAAAAACTATTGCAGGCAGAAATAGTACCAGCCTGTTATGTGCATAGGTTCTGTCATTATGTTTCCATGAACTCAGAACCACTGCTATCAATGCAAAAGCAACACCAATTATTTTAGCATTTGAAAAAGATTCGTGATAAATAATTGCAGAAAAAATAATCGGAAATATTAAACCGAGCTTCATGGAAACAGCTGCTGTACTGGCTCCGAAATATTTTGCAGTCTGGCTGGTAAGGAAAAAAATAGAAATGAAAATAGCACCAAGCATAAAAGCAAAGCCAATCCATGAGGTGCTCAGTATTTTCTGAAATGAAAAATTGTCAACAAAGAAATATGCAATAAAAGTACATGTAGCATAATTGACTATGATTGCAGGGAAAGTATTTATATGATATCTTTCAAAAAATTTGAAAATAATCACAAGTAATGCTGCACAAATGATAGCCAGTGATATATTGAACATAGACTATCTTTTGAAATAGGTTTTAAGAGTATCTCTGCCAATTATTTCCTCTGTAAAAACATCTCTACTCAATGGGTTTACACCAAAACCGCGCTCAATTTCTTTTGCAGTTTCAAAAACTCGTGCTTCATCCCAAAGATTCGAATCAATAAACATATTGAGTGTATTTGCTCCTCCTTCAATAATAACTGACTGGATTTCCATTTGATACAAATAACTCAATATTTGCTCAGGAAGAGAAAGTTCAAAATTTAGCTTCACAAATACTTTATTGCCTTTTGTCTCATTACCAATCTCATTAAAAATAACCGTGGGGAAATCATCACTCAATAGATGAAGACTTGATGAAAGAGAGCGTTCTTTGTCAATCACAATCCGAAGCGGATTTTTTCCTTTTCCTGATCTGTTCGTAAGTTTAGGATTGTCAATTTTTGCGGTATTGTAACCAACAAGTATAGCAGCTTCCTGACTTCGCCATTCATGTACTTTAGCTTTTGCTGCATCCCCTGTTAACCAAACTTGTGTTCCATTATCAGGAGCCATAAAACCTTCTTTGCTTTGCGCCCACTTCAATATTACATAAGGGCGCTTCTTTACATGAAAAGTGAGAAACCTTCTGTTTGCAAATTCACACTCGGCTTCTAAAACACCGTATACCACTTCAACTTCATTTTCCTTCAGCCGCTGTATACCTGACCCCTTGACTTTATCAAAGGGATCCTGACAACCAATTACGACCTTCTTTATTTTATTTTCAATGATGAGATGCGTACATGGAGGTGTTTTGCCAAAATGGTTACATGGCTCAAGACTTACATAAAGTGTACTATTAGATACAAGATGATTATCCGCTGCTGAAACCGAATGAATACAATTCACTTCGGCATGTGGTCCTCCATAATACTCATGTAACCCTTTGCCGATAATCCGATTGTTATAAACTAACACAGCGCCAACTATTGGGTTTGGGACAGCATAACCCAAGCCCTGTTCAGCTAATTCAAGACATA
>CANHIG010000108.1 GCA_947461105.1 Bacteroidota bacterium
TGAATTTTGTCGTTTTTACGCGCCATTCAGTATGTAGTTTTGTAGTTAAAATGTATCAAACCCGAAAGGGATAACGATACACTATTCCCAAAATTGGGAGCGCAAATATATCTTTTTTTGATTCCAAACAAAATGTTTTTAGGGTATATTGTTGGAATCTAAATATAAACTCAGTCAGGGTTTCAGTGCCATAGTCGGCTAAGCCTGACGGGGTTGTTTTTCTCCTCCGAGTTTGTGAGGCTCTGCGAAGCAATCTTTATGTGATAAAGATGCCTTCGCTAAGGCCGAGGGTATGGGAGCGGGCAATTGTGAATAATTACATAACCATTAAAGCAAGAGTTATTACCTTTACAATATATATTATGTCAAAACGAAGAAAAACGGACTTTATAAAGTCTGCTCCCAAAAAAAGCAAGAAAAAGCAAATCGCCCGCCCCTCTGAAGAAATCTTTGGAATTATAAGAAGACTAGGTGAAGAACCCAACATCAAAGATGTCTTTTCTATTGCGCTGCCTATTTTCAGCCAGGCTGAAATAGTGAAAGCCATGAATAAACTGGAACTGGAAGGAAAAATAGTAGTACATCAGAAAGGTAAAATAGAGGTAGTGCCGCGCAGACTGCCGGGTGCTATCGCAACAAATGCAGGTTCGGGAAAAGTAGTGCGCGGTATGGCCGACATCACCAAAACCGGAGATGCCTTTATCATTGTACATGGCTCGGAAAAGGATGTGTTTGTGCAGCAGCGATTTACTCATGGTGCACTACAGGGTGATATAGTTGATGTAAGGCTCAGAGACGGCAGAGGCTCCAGACCAGAAGGTGCTATCATAGAAATTGTGAAACGCTCGCAGGAGAGTTTTGAGGGCGCTATCTATAAAAACAAAAGCGGATTTTATTTCAAACCTTTAGAAGCTAAGATTGGTCGAGTGTTCAAGTTGGATAACGCAAAAGCAGAACATTTTAAAGAAGGCGATAAGGTAATTGCCAGAATTCTGAACTGGACTCATGTGCCGGGATTGGCAGATGCAGAGGTGATAGAGCATATAGATGACACCCGCGCTTCCGATTTGGAGATGAAGCGGATTTTGATTCAAAACGGATTTCATACAGATTTTCCTGAAGAAGTTTACCGCGAACTCAACGCTATACCTGATGCCATTCCTCAGTCGGAAATAGACAAACGATTAGATTTTAGAAAGGTGCTCACTTTTACCATAGACCCCGAAGATGCAAAAGACTTTGATGATGCTATTTCGGTACAGACATTAGAAAACGGACATCTGGAGATTGGAGTTCATATTGCAGATGTGAGTTATTACATCAAAAAAGGCAGTGTGCTCGATTTGGAAGGTGAACGCAGAGCTACTTCGGTTTATTTGCCGGACAGAGTTTGCCCTATGTTGCCCGAGCGACTTTCTAATTTCCTTTGCTCGCTACGCCCCGATGAAGATAAGCTGACTTTTTCAGTGATTTTTGAATTTCATCCTGAGTCGGCTGAGTTGCTGCATGTGAGTTTCGGCAAGAGCATGATTCATTCTAAGCGCAGATACAGCTATGAACAAGCGCAGGAAATTCTGGAAAAAGGAGAGGGCGATAACGCTCAGGAATTGTCGTTATTAAACAAAATAGCGAAGAAGCTTCGTGCAAAGAGAGCCAAAAACGGGGCTATATCTTTTGAAAAACCAGAGGTGAGATTTAAGCTTGATGAAAACGGTAAGCCATTAGGTGTATATACCAAAGTGCGCAAAGATGCCCATTTGCTGATTGAGGACTTTATGCTTTTAGCTAATGAATCTGTTGCAAAGTTCGGCTCGAAAATTCAGGTAAATAAAACGCCTTCTTCATTCGTATATCGTGTTCATGCCAAACCTGACCAAGCCAAGCTGGAGCAGTTTTCGCATATCGCCAAGCGATTTGGCTACAATGTAAAGTTTAAGGATGAAAAGGAGGTGGCGGGTGCGTTGAATGCGCTTCTGCTCAAAGTGCAGGGAAAAACAGAGCAGAATCTGCTGGAGTCGCTTGCTATTCGCTGTATGGCAAAAGCAGAGTATACTACCAAAAATATAGGTCATTATGGTTTGGCGATGGAGTACTACACGCATTTTACTTCGCCCATCAGGCGATATCCCGATGTGATGGTACACAGGCTACTTTTCGATGCGCTGAATGGAGTGAAGATTTTGCCAAATAAAGAAGAAATCGAAAATGCCTGTCGAATCAGCTCACAAATGGAACGCAAAGCCATGGAAGCGGAACGTGAGGCTACTAAATACAAACAAGTAGAGTTCTTGCTGGATAAAATAGGGCAGGAGTATGATGGCATCATCAGCGGTGTGATTGGCAGGGGACTGTTCATAGAACTGATGGAAAATAAATGTGAAGGCATGCTTCCTGTAGATGAATTGGGAACTGAAAACTTCTTATTTGACGAACAGGGACTTTTGCTGGAAGGCACCAAAACGCATAAGCAATACAGAATGGGCGACCCGATTCGGGTTAAAATCAAGAATGCAAGTCTTGCAGAAAGACGAATAGATTTTACTTTAGCACTTTAAGCCTCAATTTTTATTGAAAATTAATCATATTGCGACCTCAAAAATCCAATATGCAATTAATTACCAGTTTACTTTTTGCTGCTTCATGCAGCTCATTATTTGCAGGACAAGCAATTTGTAAATATCATCAGGATGTAAAAAGTGGCTTGCCTCTGCTTTCATCGGCTTCGCATCAGCAATTGGAGGCTCAGTATGATGTAAAGTTTCATCATTTGAACTTGAATGTGGAACGCACCAACAAAACGATCAGCGGTAATGTGCGCACAGTAGCTACTGTGTTGCAAGGTCAGCTGGATACTTTTGCTTTTGAGCTTTATGCAGGACTCGTAATTGATTCGATAGTGAGTCAGGGCAGCGTACTTCAGCTTAGCTCATATTATCAAGAACGAAAGACTGTTTTACCTAATTCCATTTCACAAGGCAATAATATAGACGTGACCATATACTATCATGGCACTCCGCCCACTTCCGGCAATGCAGCAATCGGTGATGGATTCAGCAACGGCACATCGGGTCGTTGGGGCAATCAGGCTACTTGGTCTTTAAGTCAGCCTTTTGCTGCTTATGAGTGGTGGCCTTGCAAGCAGTCACTTGCAGATAAAATAGACTCATCATGGGTGTTTATAACAACTGACTCTACCAACAAAGCGGCATCTAATGGCGTTTTAGAAAAGATAGTAAATCTCGGAAATGGAAAGTCTCGCTACGAATGGAAATCGCGAACGATGATTGATTACTATTTGATTTCAGTGTCAGTAGCAAAGTATGTGGAGTACAATACCTATGCGCATCCTGCGGGGATGACCGATTCTATTTTGATACAGAACTATATCTATGATAATCCGCAAACACTTGCTTTTTTCAAAGGAGTGATTGATAGCACAGGATTGATGTTGGAAAAGTTTTCGGAATTATTTGGGCTTTATCCTTTTGCTCATGAGAAATACGGTCATGCTATGGCTCCATTTAGCGGAGGTATGGAACATCAAACTATGACTACATTGGGTATTCTTGATTTCGGAATTGTGGCGCACGAATTGGCACATCAATGGTTTGGCGACCATGTCACCTGCGCTACCTGGAAAGATATTTTTGTGAATGAAGGATTTGCTGCCTATTCAGAATATTTGGTAGAAGAAAATTTTCACGGAGCTGCTTCCGCTACAAAATTAATGCTTGATGTACACAACAGCGTAATGTCAAAACCTGATGGTTCAGTGTGGGTTTTAGATTCCACAAATACAACGCGCATTTTTGATTCAAGACTTACTTATGATAAGGGCTCAGCAATTATTCATTCTATCCGCTATGAGGTAAATAATGATTCTTTGTTTTTTCTGGCATTAAGAAATTATCAATCACAGTTCAGTAAATCTGTAGCGACAGCTTTAGATTTTAAAGGGGTTTTAGAAAATACTACCGGTATTGATTTTACTCAATTTTTTGACCAATGGTTATTTGGTGAAGGCTATCCGTATTATGTTGCAAAATGGAATAATGATCAAGCAAAATTTGTGGTGGAACTTACTCAATCAACAACAAAAGCAGTAACTCCGCTTTTTAAAACCCATCTTGATTTGAGAATCAGAAGAGCTACTTTGTCGGACACAACTGTGAGGATTTTCAACAGCAAAAGTTTAGAGCAGTTTCAGTTTTCTGTAAACGATTCTGTAATTGGAATGGGTATTGATCCATTCAACTGGATTTTGAATGATGTATCAACTATTAACAGAGATGCGAATTTGAAGGCAGTAGATGCCACTGGTATCTATACTTTCAATGATAATGAAATTGCCCTTTACCCCAATCCGACTCATAGTGTCATTCAGTTTTCAGGCATAAACGATTGCACTTACAAAATTTTGGACAACTATGGCAGAATCATCAAAACAGGTTCTGTTGCAAAAGGGAATGCTGTTTCAGTAGCTGATTTATCAAGCAGTTCATACATCATAGAACTAGACCTTAAAATGCAAGGAGTAAAGCGATTGAAGTTTGTAAAGGAATAGAATTTTAAAGAAAAAGGCTTAATTCAACTTAGCCTGGACTTCTTCAATTTCTGCTATTGCATGAAACAATTCATTCACGGGGCTAATACTGTATTTTCGAGAAAAAACATTCAATGCTATTTCTTCCATATCATTAGTTATCAAAAAGTTGATAGGTAGCTTGCCAGGAAATTTCTTGAATACATTCACCAATTCATTAGTTACACGGTCTGTAAGGTTTTCAGATTTCACCTTTATCGAAATACTCTTTGCAAGCTTCTCTCTGATGTCTGAAAGCAATTCTATTTTGGATATTTTGAACTCATAGTTATCAGGTTGATTATATCGAGGCTGATATCTACCTACTACAAAGAGCATAGCACCCGGTGTTTCAGCAAAGTTTTTGAACTGTATATAGTCCTTGCCAAACAAAGCAAACTCAAAGTTTCCTTCAAAATCCTCCAAATGAAATACTACGAACTGGTTACCTGTTTTGGAGATACGGGTGTTCGATGTAGTAATAATACCGCCAATCCTAAGCTCTACGTCTTTCTTTTCTTTAATATCATTGAGCGTGCAGTTTGTAAAGTTCGTCATTTCCAGCTTGTAGTCGTCCAAAGGATGACCACTGATATAAATACCAATAACTTCTTTCTCCTTTTTCAGTTTTTCGAGCAGTGGCCATTCTTCCATTGGCGAAACAATAGGTTCAAGACTTTTGGTGCTGCCCATATCACCAAATAGTGAGCTTTGATTCATCGTTTTTGCTGATTGCTCGGAATTACCATAGCGGACAATTTTCTCTACCAAATTCAATCCGTCTTTTGGATCCGGCATGATGAACTGCGCTCTGTTGTATTTTTCAAAAGAGTCAAAAGCTCCGGCATAAGCGAGGTTTTCCAACGATTTTTTGTTTACGGTTCGGAGGTTTACTCTTGTTGCAAATTCGAAGACAGATTTGAATGGTCCGTTTAGCTTGCGCTCCTCAATTATTGACTCTACAGCAGCCTCTCCAACACCTTTTATGGCAGATAAAGCATAGCGAATCTGTCCTTTCTGATTCACTGAAAATTTCACGTTGCTCTCATTCACATCGGGACCAAGCACAGGAATTCCCATTCTTCTGGCCTCTTCCATGTAGAAAGTAATCTTATCCAGATTACTCAGGTTATTGGAAAGCACGGCTGCCATGTATTCAGAAGGGTAATGGGCTTTTAGGTAAGCCGTCTGATAAGCAACAAGTGCATAGCAAGTAGAGTGCGATTTATTGAACGCATATTGCGCAAATGCCTCCCAGTCTGCCCATATTTTCTCCAGCGTTTTCTTCTCACTTCCCTTTTGCATTGCCCCATCAACAAATTTAGCCTTCATCTTATTGAGGGTGTCAATCTGTTTCTTTCCAATTGCTTTTCGCAAAACATCGGCATCGCCTTTAGTGAATCCTGCAAGCTTTTGAGATAGCAACATCACCTGTTCCTGATAAACAGTCACACCGTATGTATCTGAAAGATATTCTTCCATAGCCTCAAGGTCATAAGTCACCTTCTCCTGACCATGTTTTCTGCGGATAAACTGAGGAATGTATTCCATAGGACCCGGACGATACAAGGCGTTCATTGCAATGAGGTCATCAAATCTATCGGGCTTCAGTTCACGCAAATATTTTTGCATTCCGGCAGACTCAAACTGAAAAGTGGCATTGGTTTCTCCTCTTTGATACAGCTTGTAGGTTTTCTCATCATCAAGCGGAATATTATCAATGTCTAATTTTATGCCATGATTTTGTTCAATGAGAATGAGCGCATCTCTAATTATAGTAAGTGTTTTAAGACCCAAAAAGTCCATTTTTATAACACCTGCATCTTCTATGATATTTCCCTCAAATTGAGTAATCCATAGGTTGGTATCCTTAGAAGTAGCTACAGGCAAAATTTCTGTGAGGTCAGATGGCGCAATTATAATTCCTGCTGCATGAAGTCCTGTACTTCGAACAGAACCTTCCAGCAATGCCGCTTCCTTAAGTACTGTGGCGCGAATATCGGTGCCTTTGTAAATCTCCCTGAGTGCTTTTATGTTTGCGATGTCATCCGCTCCATAAGCTTCTTTTTCTTTGAGGGAGCCGCTTCCTTCCAGAGGGTTAAAGAACAGTACTTTGTTTAGTTCTGTGCCCGGCTTATCAGGTACTAATTTGGCTAATGCATTGGATTCGGGCAATGGCAAATCCAAAACACGCGCTACATCTTTTATACTCATTTTAGCTGCCATAGTTCCATAAGTAATGATTTGCGCAACCTGATTTTTGCCATATTTTTTTACTACATAGTCAATCACCTTATCTCTGCCTTCATCATCAAAATCGGTATCAATATCCGGCATTGATTTACGGTCAGGATTAAGAAAACGCTCGAAAAGTAAGTTGTATTTTAAAGGGTCTATATTGGTGATGTGAATGCAATAGGCTACTACGGAACCAGCCGCTGAACCCCGCCCGGGACCAACAAAAACTCCAATATCTCTGCCAGCCTTGATGAAGTCTGCCACAATGAGGAAATAACCTGCAAAGCCCATATTCTTCACAGTAAACAGTTCGAATTTGATTCTGTCTTCAATCTCAGGAGTCAGCTCTTTGTATCGTTCTTTTGCGCCCAGCCATGTGATATGTTCCAGATATTCATCCTGTGTGCTAAATCCTTCAGGAATTTGGTAGAAAGGCAACATAATATCGCGTTTCAAATTCAGATGCTCTACTTTGGAAAGGATTTCCTGTGTGTTGTCTATTGCCTGCGGAACATCATGAAAGAGCTTTGTCATTTCTTGAGTATTCTTGAAATAGAACTGGTCATTATAAAAGGCAAACCGTTTTCCTTTTGATGAAACATCATCGTCAGAGAAATCTTTGATTACCGGTGTGACTTGTTTTTCTCCGGTGTTGATACAAAGAAGAATGTCATGAGCATTGGCATCCTTTTGGTCTATATAGTGCGAATCATTTGTAGCAATGGTCTTTACATTGTATTTTTCTGCCCACTTCATCAAAACAGAATTTACCTTCTCTTGCTCCGGCATTTCATGACGTTGCAGTTCTATGTAATAATCCAGTTCGCCATTTTCTCTGGTAAATAAATCCAGCCACCATTTAAACGTTTTTTCAGCTTCTAATTCACCTTTGCTCAAAATCATTTGAGGCACTTCCGCTCCGATGCAACAAGTAGTAGCGATTAGCCCTTCATGATATTGCAGAATCAGTTCCTTATCAATTCTTGGATATTTACCATACAGACCTTCTATATAGCCTAGTGAGCAGAGCTTCACTAAATTTTTGTACCCCTCTGCGTTTTTCGCCAGTAAAAGCTGATGATAGCGCTTGTCACGATCTTCCTTTGTAAATTGCCTTTTGTGTCGGTTTTCTACTACATAAAATTCACAACCTACAATGGGTTTTATTTTATTGGGGTTATCAGGGGTGTTGTATTTATTGGCTTCGGCTACAAATTCAAA
>CANHIG010000109.1 GCA_947461105.1 Bacteroidota bacterium
ACCAAGTTTCATGGCATCATAAATGCGGAAGAGTCTATCCCAACTTGGCACTTTGATTCCCTGAAGCATATCATTAGTGCTGTTCCATGTTTTACCATCAGCGCCTAAACCAATTCGGTTGTTCTCTAAGGATTGACAAGCCTTTTGCAAAGCTTCCTGAAAACTTCTTCCTATTCCCATTACCTCGCCCACACTCTTCATTTGCAAACCAAGCGTATCATCGCAACCCGCAAATTTGTCGAAATTCCAGCGCGGAATTTTTACAATTACGTAATCTAATGAAGGCTCAAAAAATGCTGAAGTAGTTTTGGTGATTTGATTTTTCAGTTCATCCAGATTATAACCAATTGCCAGCTTTGCAGCAATCTTAGCAATCGGATAACCTGTAGCTTTTGAAGCAAGAGCTGAAGAGCGTGACACACGCGGATTCATTTCTATCGAAATAATATCCTCCGTAACCGGATCAATCGCAAATTGAACATTGCAACCACCAGCGAAGTTGCCGAGTCCCAGCATCATTTCTTTTGCATAGTTACGCATTTTTTGATAAGCTGTATCGCTTAGTGTCATTGCCGGAGCCACAGTGATAGAATCCCCTGTGTGCACTCCCATTGGGTCGAAATTCTCCACCGTACAAATCACTACAAAGTTGCCGAGCTTGTCTTTCATTACTTCCAGCTCAAACTCTTTCCAACCCAGTACTGCTTTTTCAATAAGCACTTCGTGAGAAGGAGAAGCTGAGAGACCTCGTTGTAGTTTCTCTTCAAATTCCTCTTTAGTGTGAACAAAAGATCCACCTGTTCCACCAAGCGTATAGCTCGGGCGAATCACTAATGGGAAGCCGATTTTTTGAGCAGCTTCTTTTCCTTCCAGAAATGAATTGGCAGTAATAGACGGAGCAACAGCGATTCCGAGTTCAAGCATCCATTGCCTGAATAATTCACGATTTTCGGTTTTTTCAATGGCTTCAAAATCCGCTCCTATAACTTTCACTCCGTATTGCTCCCAGATTCCCATTTCGTAAGCTTCCATGCATAGGTTTAAAGCTGTTTGTCCGCCCATAGTTGGCAACACGGCATCAATCTTTTGTTCTTCAAGAATCTTAACTACCGAATCTATTGTAATAGGTAGCAAATACACATAATCCGCAACCACTTTGTCGGTCATAATGGTTGCTGGATTAGAATTAAGAAGTGTAACTTCAATTCCTTCTTCTCTTAAACTTCTGGCGGCTTGTGAGCCGGAGTAATCAAACTCGCAAGCCTGACCAATAACAATAGGGCCTGACCCAATAATCAGAATAGATTTGATAGAGGTATCACGTGGCATTAGGGGGATATTTGGGCGAAAATAAATAAAGACGGCAAAACTCGAAGCTGTATGAGCAAATTGTTAGCAACTTTCAGTAACTAAGAATTGCTTCTTTGCTCTGTTTTTTGCTGCATAGCTTCCTGATGATCAAGCATTTTGGCACCTAAAACCACAAAAACCAACAGCAACAGGCAGAAGATAACCAGGAAAATATTTATTTCTTTTTCGCTTTTCATGCATTGAATTTATAGAAATAGATGGTATAGTAAAGCGTTTTTTTGTAGTCGGGCTTTAAAACCCGACTACAATTTATGTGTTATTGGAAAACAAACTTGCCTGTTCGCTTGCGATAGGAAGTTGTTTTATCACTTAGTGTATAGAAGAATAAACCTGTCTGGAGTTCGTTTTTGGAAATCTGCACAGTTTGATTCGATTCTAATTGTTTTTGAAGGAGCAGGCGACCATCAATGCCATAAATAGTCAGGTCAAGAGCCTGACTATAGTTGGTCGAAAAAGTGATGTTATCCTCTGAGGGATTTGGGAATACATTCACAATTATGTCGTCTTTACCCTCTGCTATATCAAGCGGAGTGAAACACATTTGGCGATAGAGGAAATCTCTGATTACCCATATTGTAGTATCCATATAATAAGAGCATGGAGGGTTGAGAATGCAAGGAAGTATAAAAGGAGCATGACCGGCTCCTTCAAAAATATACATGCAACTACTAGTATTTAAATGGCTTAGGCGTTTTTTGATATCACAGCCTCCAAACAATCGAGACTCGACAGTGCCGGCCGCCTGTGCGCTATCAAACTCACAAGCTACTAAGCTGTCATTTGTACCATGCACACCACATAAAGGTGGGTCATTTGGCATGATCCAAACTGTATCTGCAATAGCACCGCATAAATCAATGACCCCTCTCACTTTGGTGGAGTATCCTGGGTTTCCGCTATTGCCCTCAGTGCCTCCCAAATCTACCAATGCCTGTAAGGCAAATTGCGGTGCAGGGAAAGAAAGTGTATCTAATTTTCCATAAGCATAATTTAGCGCAATAAAAGCACCGGCAGAAACGCCACCAATAAATATTTTTGAAGTATCAATCCTATATTTATTAATGGTATGTGCGTCTTTGTAAAAAAAGCGCACTGCAGCTTTCATATCCTGTACCCCTCTAATAAGTGCTTTAAATTGATTGGTGTCACTATCGTTTCCATTTTCGAATCCTAAGCGATAGTCAATCGAAGCACATACATAACCCCGTTGAGAAAACTCATTGCATAGTTTTACAATATCAGGGCTAATTCTGAAGCCACTGGTAAAGCTGCCTCCAAAGGCAAATACTATAAGTGGACGGTATTCAAAAACACTGTCCTCAACAGGCTCATAGAAATTCAGTTTCAGGTCAACTGCTGTGCCGTCAAATTTGATGGCATTGCCGTATAAAATATTCTGGGTGTTCTTTGATGTGTATTGCTTTTCATAGTATCGCCCGGAACTTAGACATTGCGCCTGAGTGCGCTGAAAAGTGAAAAGACCGCAAATCAATAAAGCCAGAAAAAGGAGGTTGTTGTTTTTCATGGTGGTTTGGTTTTGTATTCTAAAGTAAAAAAAAGTATAGCATCAAGAAAATTATCCAATATGACTTTTAAATGAATTTGATGGAAGTTTTTCTAAAAGGGCTTTCTAACGTGCTAGCGTATATCACCAATCGCCTCTGGCGAATCTTAATTCAGTAGTGCGTTCCTTCTCATTGTTAACTCGTTTATAAGCGTACTAAAGGTGCGCCAATCTCTCTAATTTGGGTGGATAGGCGAAACTCTGTATCGTAAATCTAATGTATTTATTTTTATAAATTATCTCTGTTCTTTGCTGCATTCTTTTGTACTCAGTTGCTAAATATCAGAAAGCAAAAATCACATAATCAATTGCTGCAGGGCGAGCTTTGTGAGGACTGCTTCCGATAGTTTTCTGTATGCATAAAAATGCCGCAAGCGGATTGCTTGCGGCATTTTTAAAAAATAGAGTCTGAATTTATTTACCTGATCTCTTTCTATCGTTTTCACTCAAGAGAACTTTTCTTAGACGAATGCTTTTAGGTGTGATTTCAACATACTCATCTTCCTGAATGTATTCCATAGCCTCTTCCATGCTCATTTTTATAGGAGGTGCCAAATTGGATTTATCATCAGTTCCGGATGCACGGAAGTTGGTTAGTTGTTTTGCTTTTGTAATGTTTACTACCAGATCTGTCGGGCGAATATGTTCTCCTATAATCTGTCCTTCGTAAATATCTTCTCCTGAATCCAGGAAGAATTTTCCTCTGTCAGAAAGTTTATCCATAGCGTAAGTTACAGACTTGCCGTTTTCCATAGAAATCAAAACTCCTGAAATCCGGTTTGGAATATCGCCTTTCCATGGCTCGTAACCTTTCAGACGGTGTCCCATGATTGCTTCTCCTGCGCTAAGGTTCAGAATTTGCGTTCTGAGTCCGATGATTCCGCGCGATGGGATTTCAAATTCCACATGCATCAAATCTCCTTTCGGAGCCATTGCCAGCATGGAGCCTTTGCGCTGTGTGATGAGTTCTATACATTTTCCAATAACATCTTCAGGGCCGTCAATGGTCAGGATTTCTATCGGTTCGCATTTTTTGCCGTCAATAACTTTTGTAATTACTCGCGGATTTCCGATTTGTAACTCATAACCTTCTCTTCTCATAGTTTCAATCAAAACAGAAAGGTGCAGAATGCCTCTTCCGAATACATTAAACGTATCTGCTGAATCGGTAGGCTCAACACGGAGTGCAAGATTTTTTTCTAACTCCTTCTCTAATCTTTCTTTCAGTTTCTGTGAAGTCACAAACTTTCCTTCTTTTCCAAAGAATGGCGAGTTGTTCACCGTAAAAATCATACTCATTGTTGGCTCATCAATAGAAATAGGCTTGAGTCCTTCTGGATTTTCAAAATCGGCAATGGTATCTCCAATTTCAAATCCATCTACCCCTACTACTGCGCAAATATCTCCACACTCTACTTTTTCTGCTTTCATTTTCCCCAAGCCTGAAAAGACATAGAGTTCTTTGATTCTTGATTTTTGAATTTTTCCATCACGTTTCACCAAAGATATTTGTTGTCCGTTTGATATACTCCCTCTTGCTACACGACCAATGGCAATTCTTCCAATGAATGAAGAGAAATCCAATGAGGTGATCTGCATTTGTGGCGTTCCTTCTACTTTCGGTGGTTCAGGAATGTGCTTTAAGATGGTATCGAGCAAATAACCTACATCTTCTGTTTTTGTTTTCCAGTCCGAACCCATCCATCCTTGTTTAGCAGCTCCGTATACAGTCGGGAAATCCAGCTGATCCTGATTTGCTCCAAGATGAAACATCAGGTCGAAAATACTTTCGTGTACTTCATCTGGGCGGCAGTTTTCTTTATCTACCTTATTAATAACGAGAATTGGCTTTTTATTCAGCGCAATAGCTTTTGACAATACATAACGGGTCTGAGGCATAGCACCTTCAAAGGCATCTACTAAAAGCAATACGCCATCGGCCATGTTGAGTACTCGCTCTACCTCGCCACCGAAGTCAGCGTGGCCGGGAGTATCAATAATGTTAATTTTTACACCTTTGTATTCTACTGAAACGTTTTTTGCCAAGATGGTAATACCTCTTTCTCTTTCAAGGTCATTATTATCCAAAATGAGTTCTCCTGTCTGCTGGTTTTCTCTGAAAAGTGAGCAATGATGAAGAATTTTGTCTACTAGTGTTGTCTTACCGTGGTCAACGTGCGCGATTATCGCAATGTTCCTGATTTTCATTTATTTTTTTGAATTGAGCCGCAAAGCTAAAAAAGCATTTGACAAAAGCCTTTCAATTATGTGTGATGTAGCAAATAATATGCAACTTTTTAAAGCTATGTCAAGATTTATAAATAAATTTACTTACTTTCAACCCTAAGATAAAGAATAATGATGGTAAGAATATGTGCAATTTTCGCCTTAGTGATAATATTGCTCACTCCTGAAACGGTTTTTGGGCAGACAAAAAAATCAAAATCAGCAAAGGGTGATAATCAGAATCAAACTCAGTTTTTCAACTCTGATATGGATTCCAAGACTTATAACTTTTATGATAGAAAAAAGATAAGTCAACCTTTGCAGCCACGCTATGATACCGATGATCAACCTTTCCAAAAGGGGAATAAGAAAAAGGAAGAGCAGCAGAAGGCTTATTTGGAAAACAAGTATCGCTATCCGGCAAAACCTAAAGACAAATGGGAGCTGGGGATTAATTTTGGATTAGCATTTATTGATGGAGATGTCAATGCATATATCAGTCATCCCGAGCAAAACTTTGGCGTTGGCATCAACGTGAGAAAATCATTGAGTTATATTTTTTCATTACGTGCTGGGTACAATTTCTATTTGATGACAGGAAGAAACTGGGAATTTGACAATAACTTGAAATTTAATAGGTCATTAAACCCATCTCCAAATACTAATGGCTTGGGAACTGCGCCAGCGTATCTTGATTTACATGGTCCAAATTTCTATGATAATCCGAGGCTAGCTCCAGGTAGGACCAAGCTAGGCTACGATTTAAACAGGTCTTATATCTACAACTACAGAACATGGGCGCATTCGGGTAATATAGAGGCTATGATTAATATTGGAAACTTATTGTTTCACAGAGAGCGTACAAAGTGGAATTTTTATGGTTTTGTCGGAATGACATTTGCTTTTACACAGACTAGATACGATGCATTAGACAAGGATGGTAATGCGTACGACTTTTCTGAAGAAAAGGACATTTGGGTGAAAGGCAATTTAAGTCCTTATGTGAATGCTAAAAAGAGTTTGAAGAATTCGGTTTTGGCATCATTGAAAAAGAAGCTTGATGGCACTTATGAATCATACGCAGACCAGGATAATAACGTAACAGGTATTAAGTTTTGGAATTTAATTCCAGGCTTCACAGTAGGCGGAGGAATCAGTTTCAGACCGGTGAAATTTATGTCTATATCACTAGAGGAGAGAGTGGTGCTAACATCAAATGATTTATTAGATGGATACAGATGGGAGCAAGATGAGCACGCATCATTTACTAGAAACACAGACAATATTTCATACACAAGTTTAAATTTCGGATTTCATATTGGCACTAAGAAGCAAACTGAGCCTTTGTATTGGTTGAATCCAATTGATTTTGCCTATAAGAAAATCAGCGATATGGATCCAAATAAACTTGCTGAAGATTTATTTAAAGATACAGACGAAGATGGGGTGCCGGATAGATTGGATAAAGAGCTTAAAACTCCTAAAGGAAATCCTGTAGATGTAAAGGGTGTTACACTTGATAATGATAAAGATGGCATTCCTGATAAAAAAGACAAAGAGCCGTTTTCTCCTCCGGGTTACCCTATTGACCAGTATGGTGTAGCTCAGGTGCCGCCTCCGGCATGTTGCGATGAAGCTGCAAAGGCTGCTGCTAATGCAGGTGGTGCAGATAAAGGCGGATATGATTGCACCAAAATGGAGTTGCCAAGTATTTACTTCGATGATGATAAGTACTATATGGAACCAAGTGCAGAAGGAACAATGCACAGCATAGCAGAGCGTCTGCAAATGTGTCCGGACTTTAAGCTTGTTATCTCTGGAAAAGATGGATCTAAAATAGACCGAAAATACAATGAGCAACTAGCATACAACAGAACAGCGACTGTAGTAGACTACTTGTTAGAAAAATATGGTATTTCTCGAGATAGATTTATCGTAAAATATGACGGTGCTCCAAGAGCAAAAAATGCGACTTCTTTAGATTTGAAAAAAGCCAGAAGAGTTGAGTTTAGATATGCAGTGGATGGAGAAACTGGCGAGAGCAATCCACCGGCACCGCACCCAGGTCTAAAAGCAGGTTCAGATAAGTAATGAGTTGAAAGCATACAAACGAAAAAGGACTCAATTTTGAGTCCTTTTTTATTTATGGAAGAAGCTAAACTTAAATGAGGGGTTCCTGCTGGGAAAGGCAATGAAAACTACCCAAGCCCCAAATAAGATCAGTAGAATCTAATCCTACGACTTTTCTATCTCGGAAACAATCCTGAAGAATCATTAAAGCCTTTTCATCATTTTTTGTGTCACGGAATGTGGGAACCACTACATATTTATTTGCGATATAAAAATTAGCATAAGATGCCGGAAGTCTTTGTTCTTCATAAATTAGAGGCTTTGGCATGGGCAGTTCAACAATATTGATTTGCTTCCCGTTTTCTAATCTCATCTTCTTTAATTCATGTAAATTTTCCTGAAGAATTTCAAAATTCTCATCGCTCTTGTTTTCTTCAACTACAGTCACCACAGTATCTTGATTTACAAAGCGAGTGATGTCATCAATGTGACCATCTGTATCATCGCCCACAATTCCTTCTCCAAGCCAAAGAATATGATTTACTCCGTAATAGTTTGCAAGGTATTCCTCAATCTGCTTTTGATTTAAGTGAGGGTTGCGGTTTTTGTTGAGTAAACAAGCGGTAGTAGTCAGCAAAGTTCCCTTGCCATTAAATTCAACGGAGCCGCCTTCCATCACTATTCCGGGATGAAAGACATCAAGATCAAACTGCTTCGCAATTTTTGTCGGAATCACATCATCCAAATCGTAAGGAGGATATTTATCGCCCCAGGC
>CANHIG010000110.1 GCA_947461105.1 Bacteroidota bacterium
AAAACGATGTTTCTAAAATACTATTAAACAGCATAGGAATCAGCGCTGAAATTGCAGGAGACACAAGATTTGACAGAGTATACCAAATTGCTCAAAATGCTTCTGGAATAGACGAAATAGCAGGTTTTGTCACAGGTAAAAAAGTAATAGTAGCAGGAAGCACATGGCCGGAAGATGAAGACCTGATAAGCAAATCAGTTGAAGCGCTAGCAAATAATAATTTTAAAATCATAATTGCCCCACACAATATAGATAAAGCATCTCTCCATCTGATCAAAAAGAGATTTGAGGGCAACTATGAAATTTTTTCTGCATTACCTCAAAAGACAGAGAAGCCTATATTGATAGTTGATAACATAGGGTTGCTTTCATCAATATATCAGTATGCAGACATCACATACATCGGTGGAGGATTTGGAAAGTCCGTTCACAATGTATTGGAAGCAGCCGCATTCGGTAAACCATTGCTATACGGACCTAATCACAAGAAATCATTGGAAGCCATATACTTAATAGCATGTGGTGCAGCAAAAGAGGTCAGTTCAAAAGATGACATCGGCAAAATCATACTACAGCTTTATCATAATAATTCATCCAATCATATCGGATTGATTGCTGCGGAATACGTGAAAAAAAATATTGGTGCTACTGATAAAATCCTTTCAATTCAAGGATACTAGAGAACTATTCACAGTATTTCTTAATTGCTTTTTCAGCATCTGTGTATCCTAAATCGAGAGATGTTTTAAAATCACTGCAGCCATCAATAATTTTCCCCATAAATATTTTCGCAATTCCTCTTTTATAAAGTACATCAGCTTTGGGATCTTCGATTTCAATATACTTATCCAAATCCTCTATCGCACCCTGAAAATTCCTCTCCGACATTCTTAATGTTCCTCTTTCTAAATAGGCCTTTGACGCTTTTTTGTCAATGGCTATAATGTTAGAAAAATCAGATAGAGCGGTCTTTATATCGTCTTGCCTTAACGACAAATCAGCTCTTTCATAATAGGCATCTTGATAACTATCATCAGCCATAATAGCATAGGTGTAATATTCAAAAGCACTGTCAAAATCATTAGTTCTGTCATATAACTTTCCTATTTTCAACAGCTGTTTAGGTTTATCAGGATTGATTTTAATGGAAATATTCAATTCCCTCATGGCATCAAGTTCTTTACCGGCTGAAATAAGAAAATCTGCGTGATAAGACCAGTAATCACAGTTATTTGGGTCTATTTCAATTATTTTTTCGAGTTGCGAGAGCGCTCTTTTATACTCCTTAGATCTCATCATGGATTCAAATCTTTTGAAAAGTTCTTCTGCCCTTTTTCTGGAGATAGAGTCTGACTGAATCATGTATCGCGGAACATCCTTTGCTTGAGGGATTTTTACGAGTTCAACATCATTTGGAGACATTTGAACCAAGCCATTATTAAAAATATCATCTACAGACATTTCTTTTTTCACTGATTTAAAATCAGATTTTGACTCAGCTAAATCATCGCTTACTGAAATTTCATTTACCACAGCCTTTTCTGTATTGGCAGATATCGAAGCTACATTAGATAGTTCTCTGCTATTTTTAAAATCCACACTATCGGCTCCTGTCAACTGCTCTTCAAATCCTGATGGTGGCTCTGATTCTTCGACCTGATCATCAGTTTGCTTCGCACCTTTTGAAGATTTGCCTTTTGACCTATTACTCTTTGCATTTTGTGTTACCTCAGCATCATTTCCGGTTAGTTCTTCCTTTGTTTGTAAATCTGATTGAGTTTCCTCCGACTCTTTAGTGTAAGAATACATCTTAGCATTTGAAGGCTGTTTACTTTTATTTTCTTGATTACCGGATGAATTAGATTGCTGAACTTGGGTTGGTTTAACCGATGAATTAGATTGAGCAACCTTACTCTTATTGTCTTTTATTACAACATTAACTGCTTCTGAATTGGATTGACTTATATTTGCTGATTCATTTTCTCCTGATTTAGATTTAGCATTTGATTCTGATGCCATTTGCGATTGCGCCTCTTTAGACCTAGTCTTATCTTTACTTAATGAAACTTCTTTGCTCGCTTTTATATTTTCCTTTTCAGTAAGAGAAGTATTATCAGTCGTCTCTGAGACAGTTTCTGCTACTTTGTTCGCTCCATCTTTTGGCCGTTGAGCAGTTTGAGTTTGGGTCTGTGTTACTTTTGTCTCAGTTTGTGTTGAAGTAGGTTTAGCTTCTTTACTCGTTTCAGATTTAGGTTGTTGAGCGGTTTGAGTTTGCGACTGAGTTACTTTTGTTTCAGTTTTGCTAACAGGCTTAGGTTGAGCAGCATTCTGAGAATACTGCTGAGCAGGTCTTGAAGGTACTGTCTTGGCTTTACTGCTTTCTCTTTCCGCCTCTTTAGGGTTTAATCCAAAATTTTTGGGAGATGCTATATCATCATCCAGTGAGTCTAGTTCGCCATAAAGTTCAGAATATTGTTCATCAAATTCTTCCTCATCATCTAAGGAATTAACCTGAGCTTGATTTTGAGAAACGGCTGCTACAGATTGTTTAGCTGCGGTGGTTGCCGGAGCTTCATTATTTGCTTTGCGCTCAGGTAAATTCGATTTGGATTTTGGTGGATCCGGCTTGGTATCAGCACTGTTAATAGCTTGTACCGGAGGCTCGCTGCTTTTCGGAGTTGCAGCATGCTCAGTTCGGTTTTTCTCTGTAGCCTCCTGTTTAGGTTGAGGAGGCTCTTCTTGGGTTGCTTTGTTTACAATCGGCTCTTCTCTTTCCGGTTGTCGCACTGATACATCCTGAGGTTTCTTTTGGGATTGAAGGTGCTTATTTTCAGACCTAATCTTCTCGCCCCTAGAAAGGAGCCGTTGCCTTTCAGCAAAGAGGATTGGTTCTTTCTTTTTTTCGAAATAATACTGGTTATCTCTTAAAAAATCATAGTCATTTATTCGCTCATCAATTTTATTGACCTCCTGTCCGAGTAGACCTCTCAAAGTATTTAAGCTATCAATCTCCATGCCCTCTTTCCTTTTGGTATAAAAACGCTGCCGGGCCATTTCCATTTTCTTTAGAACAGAGTTCATATCTGACTCTTCATAATCAAAGGCAAATTCAGCTTTCTTGAGCGAATCAACATAGCTATTAAGTTGCTTAATTTTTTTGTCAATCTTACTGATATGTTTTATGAGCTTTTCAAGACGCATAGAGTCTTGAGCCATCTCATCTACTAAAATAAAATCAGTTAAAACCTGTGGGTCTATAACATCAAAATCAAGCTCATATTCTTTTTTAGGTCTGGCATCTTCAAGAGGAATAACGATTTCATTTGGATTGAAATTTGACGGATCCCAAGTTACAGGCCTTAGCTTCACAGGAATAAAGAGCACTTTGCCCGGCATAGCAACCTTGCCCGATAGCTTGCTTAATTTTTTAACTTCTTTGATATCACAATTAAAACGTCTTCCAATATCATCTATCCTGGTGGCATTGCGCACCATAAAATGCCAAACCTCCTGACGACCTAGCTCTTTTTGAGAAAAAACTGATTGAAACGATACCAGAAAAAATACTAAAAAAATAAACTTTTCGACTCTCATGCAGGACAATTAGTAAATAATAATTTCTGAAATTACATTTTTTCCGAAAAATGTATTCAAATTATTCAAAATAGTTTCCCGGGAATAAAATAATTCCTGTTTTAGTGATGGGTTGGAAACGGTAATATAGAGCTTACCCTTTCTAAGTTCGATGTTTCTGGTATGCTTGGCAATCAGCTTCCCCATCAATTCCTCCCAGGATAACTCCAGCTTAGATAGCAGCAGTGCTTCATCAAGATGCTTCTCTTTAATCCATTCCTGAATTATAGAGCCGATTGAATTTTGGTTGTTACTCATTTATTATATTCTTACGCTCTATCTGAAATATTTCTAAATACGATTCGTTTTCAACAAAAGATTCAGCTATTCTCGAAGAGTCTGTATCAGTAATAAATACCTGCCCAAACCTTTTATCCATCAAAATTTTGAATAAACTCAGCGTCCTTTGCTTGTCCAATTTATCAAAAATATCATCAATTAGTAAAATCGGCTTCATCTTTTTCTGCAATGCTACATATTCATACAAAGCCAGTTTCAATGCAAATAGAAATGACTTCTGTTGTCCTTGTGAACCAAACTTTTTAATTTTCTCTTCTCTGATGTAGAAATCTAAATCATCTCTATGAATCCCTCCTGTAGTTCTCAAAGACAAAAAGTCTTTTTGCCTCCGGCTTGCAAAAAGCTCCTTCCATGGAGTACTATTTAACTGACTAACGTACTCCCACTTCACAATTTCAGCTCCTTCACTAAGCTGTTCATAGTATTTGAGGAAAATGGGTTTCAGAGCAGTAAATAATTTAGCGCGCTGCGCATAGATATAGGAACCATGTTTACTGAGTAAATGATCATAATAATCCAGCGTGGAAATATCTATAGCTCCGTTATCTGCCCTTTGCTTCAAAAGTGAATTGCGCTGCTCCAGCACTTTATTATATTGAATCAATGCTACCAGATACTCGTGATCAAACTGTGAGAGCACCGAATCCATAAGCTTTCTTCTTACTTCTGATGCCCCATGTATCAGCTCCGCATCTTCCGGAGAAATAATTATTAAAGCAATTTTTCCGATATGATCCGAAATCTTGCTGTAAGCTATTTCGTTTACCAGAAATTCTTTCCTCTTTTGCGCTGCCAGCTTCACCAAAATATGATACGATTCCTCTTCCTGTTCAAATAATCCCTCCACTCTGAGATAGGGTTCATCCTTCAGGATAAGCTGCTGGTCAGTCAGGTTATTAAAACTTTTGGTAAGACACAGAAAATAGATTAAATCCAGCAAATTGGTTTTCCCTACGCCATTTTGCCCCACAAAAGCATTGAACTTTCTGGTGAACAAAAAATCTCCGTTTGGATGATTCTTAAAGTTTGATAGTTTTAATTTTCGTAGAAACACTATATTTGCAGACTTTAAAATTATGGCCGCTAAAATAACCAAAGAAACTTACCTATACTGGTATGAACTTATGCTTCGCCTCAGAAAATTTGAGGAGCGAGCAGGTATGCTCTATGGTCAGCAGAAAATAAGGGGCTTTTGCCATCTTTATATAGGACAGGAAGCAGTAGCAGCAGGTATGATGAGCGCCCTGCAATCAAAGGATAGGGTAATCACCGCATACAGAGACCACGCGCTGGCTATAGCAAAAGGAATCTCCAGCAATGCGGCTATGGCAGAACTTTTCGGTAAGGAAACAGGCTGTACCAAAGGAAAGGGCGGCTCTATGCACTTTTTCTCCAAAGAACACAATTTCTTTGGCGGGCATGGAATAGTAGGCGCGCAAATCGGTTTAGGAGCCGGGATAGCTTTTGCCGATCAGTACCTTGAAAATGACAATGTAACAATCTGTTTCTTTGGAGATGGCGCTGCCAGACAGGGCATTCTTCATGAAACATTCAATATGGCTATGATATGGAATCTTCCGGTGATATTTGTATGCGAAAACAACGGGTACGCCATGGGAACATCCGTTAAAAGGACTTCAAATGTTACTAAAATAGCCAATCTCGGACAGGCCTACGATATGCCTTCGGCATCAGTAGATGGAATGTCTTGCGAAGCCGTTCATGAAGCTATTGAGAAAGCTGCCGATAGAGCGAGATCAGGGGAAGGCCCTACATTTTTAGAAATTTGCACCTATCGCTACAAAGGCCACTCCATGTCAGACCCTCAGAAATACAGAACTAAAGAAGAAGTAGTAGCATATAAAAAGTTAGACCCTATTGAAACTACGCTTGATACTATTTTGGCAAAGAAATATGCTACTCAGGCAGAAATTGATGCTATACAGGCTAAGGTAGATGAAGAAATAGATGCTTGCGTTACCTTTGCAGAGAATTCTCCTTACCCTGATGACAGTGAATTATATAAGGATATATACACTGATGACCAATACCCTTTTTTAACCGAATAATTAAATCAAAAAACAAAAATGGCTGAAACAGAAAATGTGTTAGTAACCCTGACCGAACGTATAGAAAATTTTGTAGAAGACAACAAACAGACTGTAGCTATAGCTGGAGGTTCTTTGCTGGTAGTAATTGCTGCTGCTCTTTTCATCACCTTAAAATGGCTTCCGGATAGAAACCTCAAGGCACAAAGAGAAATGTACATGGCGGAAATCGCTTTCCAAAAAGATTCATTTGATTTGGCACTAAACGGAAATGGTCTGAATAAAGGATTTTTAGATATTCAAAAAAAATATAGCTGGACTAAAGCGGCTAACTTATCTAACTATTATATAGGCCTATGCTATTTCTACAACGGAAAATATGCAGATGCGGTAACCTATCTTGAAAAATTCAGCACATCAGATCCAATCCTGGGAGCTACTAAGTTAAATGCCATTGGCGATGCATATGCAGAACAAAACAAAACTGCTGATGCTCAAAAATACTATGAAAAAGCTGCTGACTTTTCTGATAATGAGCAATTCAGACCATACTATCTTTTGAAATTAGGTATGTATCTGGAGTCGCAAAAGAAATTTAAAGATGCTGTAGAAAAATACACCCTAATCAAAGATAAATATCCTACCGCTGAAGAAGGCAGAGATATTGAAAAATATATAGCAAGAGCAAACGCACAAATTTAAAAAAAAGGGCCGAAGCCCTTTTTTTATTTGAGTTAAGAGATATTGAGTTTGTAATAGAAGCGAGAACCCTAGCCGAATCAGGGAAACCATAAAGCAGGGTGTAAAAAATTGAATTTTCAGAATAAATTTATAAACCTATTTAAGGGAAAGACAGAAGATTTCGGGCATAAAAAAACCACGCAACTTGCGTGGTTTTTGGTACCGCGTAGGGGAATCGAACCCCTCTTTCATCCGTGAAAGGGACGTGTCCTAACCGATAGACGAACGCGGCATTTCCTTAAACGGAGCGCAAATATAATTATTCAACTTAAAATTCATAATAAACCTCTCCCATTTTTCAGTTTTTCTTCTGCGGCATTGCTATTCCTGAGTATTCCACATTTCTGAAAACAGTAAAGGTTTATTTAATCCGCTGAAAAACTATTTTTGCTCAAACCTAAACTCAAGCTATGTTTAAAACAGTGGATGATATCTCTTTCAGCGGCAAAAGTGCATTGATTAGAGTAGATTTCAACGTGCCGCTCGACAAATCTTTCAAAGTAACAGATGGCACACGTATTAGAGCATCTCTGCCTACTATCAATAAAATATTGTCTGCCGGAGGTGCCGTGGTGCTGATGAGCCATCTAGGTCGGCCATTAAAGAAACTGAAAGAAGATGGTACTGTAGATTATGAAAAGTATAGCCTGAAGCATGTAGTTGCAGATTTGGAGTTGCTACTCGGCAAAAAGGTGGCATTTGCTGCTGATTGCATCTCTGATGAAGCTTTTGGTCTCAGTAAATCACTAGCTGCCGGTGAGGTGTTGTTGCTGGAGAATCTGCGTTTCTACAAAGAAGAAGAGAAAGGCGATGCGGCATTTGCAGAAAAGCTGGCAAAGCATGGTGATATATATGTGAATGATGCATTTGGCACAGCGCACCGAGCGCATGCTTCCACTACCATAGTTGCCAATTACTTTACAGCCGAAAATAAATGCCTGGGTATGCTGATGGCTGCGGAGGTGGCTAATGCGCAGCGGGTTTACCTGAAAGCAGAAAAGCCCTTCACTGCAATCATCGGTGGAGCTAAGGTTTCAGACAAAATTTTAATTATTGAAAATCTGCTCGACAAAGCAGACAACGTACTGATTGGCGGAGGGATGAGTTACACCTTTCTGAAAGCACTCGGACATCCCATCGGCAAA
>CANHIG010000111.1 GCA_947461105.1 Bacteroidota bacterium
TACAAATTTTGTTTATGATTTAGTTGCAAAGAAAAGATTGCAAGCTATTGATGATATGATTGACCTTTGTGAAATGTCGCAATCAGAAATTGAAACATTGACAGGTGAAAAAATTGAGTTGCCAAAGAATCCAACAATTCAGAACCAAGTTATCAAGGAAGAAATTTACTACTACTTTAACGCAAAGTATTCCCGGAAAGACAACCAAGCAATTGAAAAAGGGATTACAGTTTTAGCATCCCTTCCAGATGATTTCAACAAACTGAACTTTGAAGAATTAGTTTGGAAATACATTGTCCTTACAGACACAGACGAGTCAGGAGAGTTCCGAACAAATGTCAAACATCTTAGAGGTTCTTCTCAAAAAATGTTGAGAGCTTACCCCGAAGTTCCTGAATTTATGATTCTCAAAAGTTTCAGTTTGTTTATCCTTTCAGAAACAACTCCCAGTTTATTGGATGATGCAAAAGATGAAATCGTAAAGGCATTGGAATTGCAAAACTTAGAAGGGGATGAATTGATAAACTTTATTGAACGATTTATAGCAAGCGTCAAAGAACATTATCAAGGTGCAGAAATTGAAGATGCTTTCAATGAAATTTTAGGTGCAGCAGTTTTAAATAATCAACTCAAAAAAATAATTTCTTTCAACAATAAATTTTTAGAAAACTATGTCAATAATTGAATTAGAAAAATCACTTAGTGAATTACATAAGGAACTTGCAAGATTGACACCAGCAATCAAACTTGCTGAAAAAGCGGTTGAGACAGCCGACTTAGCTAAAGCTATACCAGAAAGACATCAACAACTAATCAAAGAACTCAAATCAGTATTTATCAATCCTGGTGAGAGTGAGAAAAAGGAATTTGTAAATGTTTATTCAAGCATTACAAAATTGTTAGGTGAACTTGACGAGGTTAAGCAATCAATAAATGAATACGGAAAAAGAATTTCTGATTTAGTTGAGTATCTCAAGAACAATGACATTCCTAAAAAGTTAGAAGCAATCAACTTTCAACTTACAAGCATTAACAACTCTTTGTTGGCAGTGCAAGGACAACTGAATGCAATACAAAGTTCATTAAATACAATTACCAATACAGTTGACAACATCAGACCAAACACTGAAAAGATTTTAGTTGATGTGAAGAACTCAAAAGAATCATTGGAAGAAAAAATAAAAGCGTTTGAGAATTCAACTACACAAAAGTTTCAAGAGGTTGCAAATCGCCAAGACAAGCAAGACAAAGAAATAAAGTTGCTGAAAATAATTGCGATTGCGATTGCAGTTGTTTCAATTGTTGGAACAATCGTAGCAATTTTAATTTTCAAAAAAGTATGAAAAGGTTTACCATAAATTCAAATGACATAGCAGCGAATGCCAACGCATTTGCAAGCACATTTTATTTTTTTGCCGACACATAGGGCAACGCTAAAAAAATAAAAAGAGCTTGCAAGCCAACGCACCCAAACCGTGCAAAAATTCACTGCAAACTTTGACGGACACAACATCGGACAGAAAGAAGGGCAGCTGATAACAGCGGGTTTAAGAAATTGGCGGTTCAGTGGTTAAATGAACATTTGTGCTTCGAATCAAGTTCAGTGCTGGCAGACAGTTTAGTGCTCCGAAATCGCCAACTTCTTAAACCCGCAAAACGTTGTACAGACACAAATTTTCTATGAAAATTAATTTTCCCCAACCTGCTTTTATGGCTTGCCTATACGGCTAAGGGGCTTACAGCTAGACAAAAAAGTATCAACTTTAAACACTCAATAACTAAAAGTTCCTTTTTCAGACTTTACCACCACTTCTGCTTTTTCGGCAGCCTCCACATAGCCCATCACCTGAGCATGAATGCCAAATGATTTAG
Source organism: Bacteroidota bacterium (assembly GCA_947461105.1). GTDB lineage: Bacteria > Bacteroidota > Bacteroidia > Chitinophagales > LD1 > CALAYL01. Next base: position 1,873 of record CANHIG010000111.1, read on the forward strand.
CAATGGATATGATGGCATCAGCATCTTGCTCCTCCACATACAGTTCCAAACGTGTGCCGCAGTTCAGCACTTTATACATTTCTTTCCAGTCGGTTTTCGATTCCTGCTGAATCAGATTAAACAGTGGCGGCACAGCAATCAGATTATCTTTTATGATTTTCACGCCATCCACATAATGCAGCACTTTGGTAAATGCGCCTCCTGTGTTGTTCACCATTCCTTTTATTTTGCCTTTCATTTCTTTCTGTAAAGCAGCAATCACCGGAGCGAAAGTGCGCGTAGGCGAAAGCAGCGCCTGACCGATGTTTCCGTGTGTATCATCCAGTTTGTCTGTGAGCCTTTTTGAACCACAATACACCACAGCATCATTTAACGATGGCTCGAAAGTTTCAGGGAAGTTTTCCGCATAATACTTCGACAGCAAATCATGGCGCGCAGATGTAAGCCCATTACTCGAAATGCCTGAATTGTAAGATTGCTCGTAAGTTGCTTTGCCGAATGAGGCCAAGCCCACAATCACTTGTCCGGGTTTTATGTTTTGTGTCAGAATCAAATCGCTTCGGTTGAATCTTACAGCCATAGAAGCATCTACTGTAACCGTCCTCACCGCATCGCCCAAATCAGCGGTTTCTCCTCCGGTGAAATGAATCGTAATGCCCAATTCATTCATACTTTCCACAAACTCCTGTGAGCCGGCAATGATTGCGGCTATCACTTCGCCCGGAATGTTGGCTTTGTTTCGGTTAATCACCGAGCTGAGCAGGAAATTCTTAGTAGCGCCAACACACAACAAATCATCCAGGTTCATCACTATCGCATCCTGTGCAATGTTTTTCCAAACCGATAAATCGCCCGTTTCTTTCCAGTACAGATATGCCAGCACCGATTTTGTTCCTGAACCGTCTGAACTTTGTGCCACACAAAATGCCTCATCATTGGTAAAGTAATCAGGGAAAATTTTGCAGAAAGATTTTGGGTAAAGTCCTTTGTCTAAATGCGCCACAGCCTTGTGCACATCTTCTTTTGATGCCGATACTCCGCGTTGCAAATATTTGTCTGTATTGTCGTTTTGCATAATTAAATAATTGTTCTTCCCACAGATTTTGCAACAGCTTGCAACGAAGCATACAATGCTCTGAATTGATTGAAATCTAATTGCTGGTCGGCATCAGACAATGCCACTTTAGGATTGGGGTGCGTTTCTATAAGCAATCCGTCTATTCCCATCGCCACACAGGCTCTCGCCAAATCTGCCACACCATAAGCATATCCGATTGCATGACTCGGGTCAAGAATAATGGGAAGATTAGTGTATTCTTTTAGCCATGCTACTCCGCACAAATCAAGCGTAAATCTGGTTTTAGTTTCGAACGTTCTGATGCCCCGCTCACACAAAATCACATTTGGATTGCCGCCAGATAAAATAAATTCTGCGGCTTGTGCAAATTCCTGAAGCGTAGTACCAAAGCCCCTTTTCAACAATACAGTCTTTTGTGTTTTGCCACATTTTTTCAAAATGCCATGATCATACATAGACTTCGCTCCTATTTGAACGATATCCGCATATTCGATGATGTCATCTACATGAGTGCTATCTCGTACTTCAGTGATAATTTGCAAACCATATTTCTCGCGCATTTTGGCGAGTAATTTTAGGCCTTCCAACCCCAATCCCTGAAAAGTATAAGGCGATGTGCGCGGCTTGAAAGCTCCGGCTCGCAATACTTTTACACCCAGCTCCACACAAAGTTTTGCTGAAATATCTATCTGCTCTTCTGATTCCACAGAACAAGGTCCGGTAATCACAATTGTATTATTGGTATTGCCTCCGATATGTTGTCCTCCGATTTTTACAGTTCTTCTTTCTTTCAAATATTCTCTACTTGCCAATTGAATATCGGAAGAAGTTGGGAAGAAAGCTTCTGTATATTCCTGCAATGAAGCCGGCAATTCTTTCAGCTTTGAAGAAGTAACTAAAACATGATTTGCTCCATTGAAAAAATGAATGCTTTTCACCTGCTCAGCTAGTTCTAAAGCCTTTGTTTCGTTTACGTTTTTATTTAAGTGTATTACCATAATTTCCGGTTAAATTTAAAATCAGCCTCTTGCCAAATTATTCAGCGGCAGCAAACCCTTGAGGGTATCATCATTACCAACCACGGGTAAAAATAAAATTACCATTCCAAGTGAGTCAATTGTTTCCAACATTTTTTTAACGCTTACATTTTCATTAATCGTTATCGGATTTTTATTTACAATATCACTAGCCGTTATATCATGGAAATGGTCGAAAGCATTTAGCACGGCTCTTCTAATGTCTGCATTAGTTATCACTCCGTTCAGCTTGCCATTTTCGTCCACTACCAGCGCAAAACCTGTTTTATAATCATCAATAGTTTTCATGGCATCTTTCAAACCAAACTGCCCGCTTTTAAAGATTGGCAAATGATCCAGAGGCAACATGAAATCTCTGATGTGAATATTTTCAGTGGCCACAGGATGAAGCAAATGGAGCATATTCACGCCATAATCCATTTTATCCAAAAGAAACGAACCTGAAACCACAGTATCTACTCCCAGCAATTTGAGAATAAAAGCGATTTCGCTATTCACCCCGCCATCAATGGTGATTTTGAGCTTAGGGAAATGATTTTTGAGATAATTGATTCTGCTGAAATTTCTGATGTCAAATTTACCTCCGCTCACGCCCGGCTGGGTACACATGAGCATGATGAAATCCAACTTCTCAATTAGTGATTTATCAATACTTTCAATAGCGGTATCTGTTTCAACAGCAATTCCCCTAATAAATGTCTTTTCAAAAAAAGCCGCAGGTATTTCATTTAGCTTTTCATATTGCAGACAAAGCCGGGATACTCCTTGCTGCTCCATCTTCGCCAAATAGTTTTCAGGAGTTGCTGAAATCAGGTGGACATCCAGCGGCAAACGGACAGCATCACCACCTTTCTCAAAAAAACTATCTAAATCCTCACCTGAGAAACAATCTATATGCAACATAGCAATCCCGATTCTTTCGAGATGGCTCACCAGAGAATCTATTGGGGTATGATTTTGAGCAAAAACCGATGCTGAGATTTTCATCGCTCTAAACTATATATTTGACCGAGAAATAGCCCTAAAAATTTGTTTTCATTTTCACGTTTTTTTGGTATATATTCGCAACCTAAATTTATTCACATTGGGAATGCGTCAACTCAAGATCACTAAATCGATTACAAATCGTGAAAGTGCATCGTTAGAAAAATACCTTCAGGAAATCGGAAAAGTAGACCTAATCACAGCTGAAGAAGAAGTAGTACTTGCAAAAAAAATTAAAATGGGCGACCAGCGTGCGCTCGAAAAGCTTACTAAAGCCAACTTGCGTTTCGTGGTTTCAGTAGCCAAACAATACCAAAACCAAGGACTCAGCTTGCCGGACTTAATCAACGAAGGAAATTTAGGTTTGATTAAAGCAGCTCAACGATTTGACGAAACAAAAGGTTTCAAATTTATCTCTTATGCAGTGTGGTGGATTCGTCAGTCAATTTTACAGGCTCTTGCAGAGCAATCAAGGATAGTTCGTTTGCCTTTGAATAAAGTAGGCTCATTGACTAAAATAAACAAGGCTTTCCAACAACTGGAACAAGAATTCGAGAGAGAACCTTCTCCGGAGGAATTGTCTGTGCTATTGAATGTAGAGGAAGATGAAGTAAGAACTACATTGGGAATTGCAGGACGTCACGTTTCTGTGGATGCGCCATTTGTAAACGGAGAAGAAAATGCACTTATAGATGTATTAGCAAATCCAAATGCAGAATCTGCAGATGGCAAAATAGCTTATCACGATTCATTGCGTCAGGAAATTGAGCGTTCATTGGGAACTTTACACGAAAAACAAGCTGAAGTATTGAAGCTTTATTTCGGAATAGGCATGGATCATCCTATGTCATTAGAGGACATTTCAATGAAATATGACCTGACTAAAGAAAGAGTGCGTCAAATCAAAGATAAAGCCTTGATGAGACTGAAAGCCAGCGCCAAAAGCGAATTACTTAAATCCTATTTAGGTTAATAATTAACAAAAGTAGAAAAGTCCATAAGCCAAATTCTTATGGACTTTTTTATTTTGCGCCCGAATCATAATCAACCCGAAAAATCAACCGATATGAAAGACAAATACGAACAAGAGTTATCGCAATGGATATCAAACGAGAGAGATGCTCTTGAATTGCTGGAAACAGCTTCAAAGTTACAGTTTAATAAATCCGTGGAGCTGGTACTTTTCAGAAGAAAACTATTTGATAAGCGTGTGAGCGAAATCCTTAACGACCATGCATATGCAGTGAAATTTACAGGCTTGCCTGTGAATGTGGGGCTTACACTTGGACTCACAAAAGCCATTGCCAATTTAGACCTATCCCCTGCCAAAATTGATTTAGGCAGATTGTCGAAAGAATTTTTGGATGAAAAAGCATCTGACTATGAGAGCTTTATTGCTCAGAAACTTGCAGGCTTTGTGGGTGGAGAAAGGAAAGCCCTTGTTCCGAAAGATGTTGTTCTATATGGATTTGGACGTATCGGAAGATTGGCTGCGCGTATTTTGATTGAGCATTCAGGAGCAGGTCAACAACTGAGATTAAAAGCTATTATTACCAGAGAAAAAGCATCTGACGATTTAATAAAGAGAGCATCTCTTTTGAGAAAAGATTCTGTACACGGCAAGTTTGCAGGAGTGGTAGAAGCTGATCAGGAAGGTAATGCGATTATCATCAACGGTCATAAAGTGCAGATGATTACAGCCTCTTCTCCTTCAGAAGTGGACTATACTCAGTATGGCATTAACGATGCGATTGTGATTGACAATACTGGTGCATGGCGCGATGAGAAAGGGCTTGGAGAACACCTGAAAGCAAAAGGAGTGAGCATGGTAATTCTTACCGCTCCAGGTAAAGGAAATATTCCTAATATAGTTTATGGTGTGAATCATGAGAAATATGAGGCTGGTCGCGATGGACAAATATTTTCAGCAGCAAGCTGCACTACAAATGCAATTGTTCCGGTTATCAAATTGGTTAAAGAAAGTTTCGGAATTGAAAAAGGACATATAGAAACAGTACATGCCTACACCAATGACCAAAATCTGCTGGATAACTACCACAAAAAGTCAAGAAGAGGGAGAAGTGCACCTACCAATATGGTAATCACAGAAACCGGAGCAGGAAGTGCGGTTACAAAGATTTTCCCTGAAATGAAAGGATTGCTTACTTCAAATGCGGTGAGAGTTCCTGTACCGAATGTTTCATTGGCAATATTGAACTTGAGAGTAAACAAAGCTACAACTAAAGATGAAGTAAACACTTTGCTTAAGAATGCTTGCCTATACGGTGACCTTGCTGAACAAATTGATTACTCGCTTTCAGCTGAGCTTGTTTCATCTGATGTAATCGGCAATTCACATGCCTGCGAAATAGACAGCAATGCTACCATTGTTTCTGAAGATGGAACAAATATAGTTGTATATGCATGGTATGACAATGAATATGGCTATACATCTCAAGTAGTAAGGCTTGCAAAACATCTTGCTGGAGTTAGAAGACAAGTTTACTTTTGATTCATAACTATAGTATCTATAAAAAAGTCAGACCAATTGGTCTGACTTTTTTTATGCAATAAACTTTAAAAGCGATTGAGCCCTGACACTATTTTACATAGAATCCAAAACAGATGAATAATGCTATAATCGATGTGAAAACAACTATCGGAAGGAGTTTATCAAAATCTATCTTTTTGTTCTTTAACCATGAACTGGTAGCCACTGCCAGCAGTATGAACAGTAAAATCATAATGAGCATTTGCCCAAACCATGAGTTAGAAAATACACTTTTTAATGTTTGATTTAATTCAGCGTTAAACTCCTTGGTTATTGTAAAAAATACATTTATAACACTACAGAGTAGAAATGAAATTTGGAGTGATGATTTACTAAAA
>CANHIG010000112.1 GCA_947461105.1 Bacteroidota bacterium
ATTTCCTCTAAGTATTCTATCCTCACTAATCCATTTTTTCCACTCATCATAAGCTTCCTGATCGAAAGCCAATTTTTCTTTTGCATCACCTTCGAAAACGGTTACATACAATCTGTCTTTTTTCAAACCATATACTGTAGTCAGCAATTGCCAACTCCACTCAATGGCTTCTTTTTTGAAGTAGTCGCCAAAACTCCAGTTGCCAAGCATTTCAAACATAGTGTGGTGATAAGTGTCCACACCAACTTCTTCAAGGTCGTTGTGCTTACCGCTTACACGCAAACATTTTTGCGTATCGGCAATTCGCTTATACTTGATGGGTTCATTGCCGAGGAAAATATTTTTGAACGGAGCCATACCGCTGTTGATGAACATCAGCGTAGGGTCGTTCTTCACCACTATGGGTGCACTGGGCACAATCTTGTGACCTTTACTTTCGAAAAATTCTAAAAAATTCTTTCGTATATCGTTGGATGTCATACTCAAATCAACTCATTTCTTTTAAAAATCCTATATTGTGTGGCTCCTTTTTTGAGGAAGGGCGAATTTAATCAGAAATTAAGCAACTTTTTACAGAAAATGCTGAGAAGAAAGAAAAGTGAGAAATTTATATTTAATGCTCAAACGTTAAAGTACGAAAAAGCAGTAATCAGTGCATGGTCGCGCATTTTGCAGATTCTCGGATTTGTGATTGCCTCGCTGGTTTTTTCGCTGATTATTTCGTCTATCGCCTATATGTTTATTGATTCGCCAAAGGAGCGCATCCTGAAAAGTGAGCTGATTGGTATGAAACAACGTTATTATCTGCTCGAAAACGAAGCCAACAGACTGAGCGAAGTATTGGAATCATTGCATTACAGAGACAACAGCATTTACAGAGTTATTTTTGAATCAGACCCTATTTCAAACGATGTTTGGGAAGCAGGTTCAGGAGGCGTGAACAAATACCGCGATTTGGAGAAGTATGACAATGCGGAACTGATGACCGATATTTCCAAAAAGATAGATAAGCTAAAACGCCAGATGGCTGTGCAGTCAAAATCTTATGACGAGGTGTCCGCTTTGGTGAAAGGTAAAGAACAAATGCTGGCTTCTATTCCTTCTATTCAGCCTGTTTCGAACAAAGATTTAAACAGAGTAGCATCGGGTTTTGGTATGCGTATTGACCCGGTTTATAAAGTGCCGAAATTCCATGCAGGACTAGATTTCACAGCACCAATAGGCACAGAAATTTATGCAACCGGTGATGGTGTGGTGGAACTGGTAGAGTTCAACTATGGCGGCTATGGCAATCAGGTGATTATTAACCACGGATATGGCTACAGAACCCGCTATGGTCACATGTCGCGCTTTGCAGTGAAACGAGGTCAAAAAATAAAACGCGGTGAAAAAGTAGGCTATATAGGCAATACCGGAAAATCAACAGGGCCGCATTTGCACTATGAAGTATTGAAAGGCGAACATGCTGTAAATCCGATTTACTTCTTCTATAATGATTTGAACGATGCAATGTTTGCTAAGATTATAGAACGAACAGAAAATACAGGACAGTCGCTTGACTAATTCAGGTTGAAGATTTCCCGCAGTTGATATAAAATGGCATACAAAGAAAAAGACATAGAAAAGCTCTATTACTCCATTGGCGAAGTGGCAGAAATGTTTGGTGTAAACACTTCTTTGCTGAGGTATTGGGAAAGCGAGTTTAAAGAATTACAAGTGCGCAAAGACCGAAATGGCGTAAGGCTTTTTACTAAAGAAGATATTGAGAAAATCAGAACTATCTATGGTTTGGTAAGAGAAAAAGGATTTACCATAGAAGGCGCAAAACAGCAATTGAAATCAGGTCTTGTTTTAGACAAAAAAGATGAATCCATCAAAAGGCTCAAATCACTACGTGAGTTTCTGGTAAAGATGAGCGAGAGTATCGGTTAACTCATCTTCTTAAGTCTTCTCTTGGCTACCCATTCCAGAGCTGAAGGCCAAACCCTTGAAAAGAAATAAATCAGATGGGCATCAGGGCCAATGAACACTCTTTTCTTTTTTGCCTTGATTCCCTCAATTATTGTTTTGGCTGCATACTCGGGAGTTGAAATAGCCATTTCTTCAAACTTTTTGCCTAGTTCCTCTCTGGTATCATCATAAAAAATCCCATTGGTTACTATACCAGTTTTTATACCTCCCGGATGCACAGTAGTTATAGCTACTGCCGATTCACTGAGTTCAGTTCTGAGTGTTTCGCTAAATCCTCTTACTGCATATTTGGTGGTGCAATAAGGCACCTGAGCAGGCACACCAAACAGCCCAAAAACACTGGAGATATTCACTATTGCTGCTTCTGGTCTCGATATCAGCGCAGGAAGAAAATGCTTTGAAGTCCGAATCACACCCCAAAGATTAATATCAATGATGCGTTCATAATCTTCAATCTTGATTTGTTCAAATTGATATGGCCCGATTGAAATTCCGGCATTATTGATGAGTATGTCAATATAATTAAATTTCTCTAAAACGTTTTTCGCAAATGACGCTATTTGTTCTTTGCTGCCTGTATCCACTGTGTGAATAAAGAGTTTATCAGAATTTTGAGTTTGCGATTTCAATGATGCCAAACCAGCTTCATTAATGTCACAGGCTATCACAGTTGCCCCTTGATTCAGGAACTGCATGGCAAGGCTTCTTCCAATACCGGATGCAGCCCCGGTAACTACTGCAATTTTATTTTTGAGATTCTTCACGTAAAATGTTTTAGGCGTAAAAGTTTTTTAAATTGTGATACTATTCAATTATGAAAATAGGAATACTTAGAGAAGAAAAGAAACCGCAGGACACCAGAGTGCCGCTCACGCCATCGCAGTGTAAAGCCATAATGGAGCGTTTTCAGGGTTTTGAGGTGGTAGTGCAACCCTGCGCCTACAGATGTTTTACCAATGAAGAGTACAAATATCAGGGTATAACATTGCAGGAAGATGTATCGGACTGTGATATCCTTTTGGGTGTAAAAGAAATTCCGGTTCAAAAATTGATAGTAGAAAAGACCTACAGTTTTTTTTCTCACACTATCAAAAAGCAGCTGCACAATCAAAAATTACTGCAGGCTATCCTCAAAAATAAAATCACGCTGATTGATTATGAATGTATGGTAGATGAATCGGGAAAACGAATCATTGCCTTTGGCCGCTGGGCAGGGATTGTAGGCGCATATCATGCTGTGAGAATGATTGGTTTTAAAACAGGAAAATTCCGACTGCGACAGATGATTGATTGTCTCAACTTTGCAGAAGCACAAAGAGAATTTGAAAAATTAGATTTACCGCCCTGGAAAATTGTGCTTACGGGAACGGGACGCGTAAGTGAAGGCGCCTCATTCTTGCTTGAAATTATGGGCATCAGAAAAGTTTCTCCTTACGATTTTTGCTACAAACTATTTGATGAAATAGTATACACCCAGCTTGGCAGCCGCGATATGTATTTCAAAGATGGAGAAGAGGAATTTGACAGAGCAGATTTTCACGCTCATCCGGAGCAATACAAGTCTTCATTCTACCCTTTCACAAAAGTTGCCGATGTGATGATAAACGGCATATACTGGGATAAAAGAATACCCGCTTTTTTCAGCAAGGAACATCTGCAGGAAAAAGATTTCATTATCAAAATCATCAGCGATATCACCTGCGATATAGTACCTGAATCATCAGTTCCTACCACACTTTTTGCATCCTCAATTGCCGACCCTTATTTTGGATACGACAGAATGAGCGGACAGCTTTGCCAGACTTTCAATGAAGAGTCTCTGGATATTATGTCTATTGATAATCTGCCGAATGAACTGCCACGCGATGCTTCTGAAGATTTTGGCAATTTGATTATCAGCCGAATTATTCCTGAATTGATGAAACCGCAAAGCCGCGTTATCCATGATGCTACTATTGCTAAAGACGGAAAACTAACGGAAAAATTCAGCTACCTGAGTGATTATGCTTATAAGATTTAATCTGTTTTGATCAACTTTTTCACCACAGACTTGCCTTCGTAATTTAAGTTCAGAAGATATATACCATTCGCCAAATTTGCAGTATTGATATGGACATTTTCACTTCCGGCATCAAATACTAAACTTCTTATTCTTCTTCCTTCTATATCTGTCAATAACACTTCAAACTTCTCATTATTGCTGCTGAAAATATTTAGAGAAGTATTAAAAGGATTGGGATAGACAGCTATTATATTTTCTATTTCTTCATCAATTGACGTACACACTGATACCGTTACATTAGCTGTATCACTTCCTACACAGCCAGCTGCACTTGTAAGAGAATAGCTAAGTACATAATTTCCCACTGATAAATTTGTAGCATTGAAAGTAACCCCAGTGACTCCAGAGCCTGCATAGACCCCTCCAGATGGTGTACCGGTATTAAGAGCCAATATTGGATTTAAATTTTTGCAAACTACATTTTTCACGATATCAAATGTAACCTGAGGCAATGGACTTACAGCAATGCTCTTGTTTTGAGAGCTGCTCGAACCACAAGCATTATTTGCAACAACAGATATATTTCCCGCAATGCTATTTGCAGTAGCGGAAATGCTTGGAGTTGAAGATGAACCACTCCATCCATTTGGGAGAGTCCATGTATATGAAGAAGCACCAACTGCAGCAGAAACAGTATATGTATTTGTACTGCCAGCACATACCGGTGAAGTGCCATTTATAATACCGGGTACTGATGGCAATGGTGTAATTGAAACATTAAGAGTTTGAAATGATGATGAACCACAGGCATTTTTTGCTGATACAGAAATTACACCTGCTGATGAGTCGGGCGTAACGTTTATATTTTCAGAAACGGAAGTTCCACTCCATCCATTTGGTAATGCCCATATATAATCCGTTGCGCCAGCGACAGACGGGACAGAAAATGAATTATTACTTCCACTGCAAACAGCAGATGGCCCATTTATGGTGGTTGGTGTAGCTGGAATATTATTCACACTTACTGTTAATATACTAGTGGCTGAACTACCACAAAAGTTTTGTGCAGTAACAGCTACTTGCCCCCCTGAAGTCCCAACGGTTACAAAAATCGAATCCGCAGTTGATGAACCACTCCAGCCGTTTGGTAAATTCCATAAATATGAAGTTGCTCCATTTGAAGCAGAACTCTTATAAACTGTATTACTGCCAGCACAAGGAATTGTGTCTCCAATTATTGCAGCTACGTTTACAGGAAGAGCATTGGAAGTAATCGACAGTGTCTGTGGCGATGAACTGCCACATAGATTATTTGCTGTTACCGACAACACTCCACTAGTAGCACCTGCCGTTATTTCAATACTATCAGATAAGGAACTTCCGCTCCATCCATTTGGCAACGACCAGGTATAAGATGTTGCATTTGCAACAGGCGAAACTGAATATGAATATAGAGTTCCTTCACAAACATTATTATTTCCGGAAATCAATGTAGGGGAAACTGGTGCAGCTGCGTTCACAACTATAGCAAGCGTTTGAGCTGAAGAGCTTCCACAACCATTATTTGCAGTTACTGATATCATGCCCCCGCTCACTCCCGAGGTAGCAGTAATTGTAGCAGAAGTTGAGGAACCACTCCATCCACTCGGCAATGTCCAAGTATATGATGTAGCTCCAGCAACATTAGCTATTGAATATGATTGTGCTACACCGCTACACAATGTATCTGCACCACTAATAGCTAATGGGGTAGAAGGAATAGACTTAATGACTACTGAAAGTGTTTTTGCCGCTGATGTACCGCAGCCGTTAGCAACTACTGATATTGTTCCTCCAGTTGTTCCTGCTGTTGTGTTGATTGTTTCTATAGTTGAAGTACCGCTCCATCCACTCGGCAAAGTCCATGTGTATGATGTAGCTCCTGCAACCGTGGCTATAGAATAGCTATTTGAACTACCGCTACAAACAGAATCCAAACCGCTTATAGCTCCAGGGTTAGCAGGAGTAGTTCCAATAGTAACACTAAATGTCCTTGGAGATGAACTAGTACACTGATTATTGGCAATTACACTTATGGTTCCTCCATTAGATCCAGCAGTAGTATTTATGCTGGATGCAACAGATGAGCCACTCCAGCCACTTGGCAATGTCCATGTATATGATGTAGCTCCTGACACAGGAGTTACGGAGTATGAATTTGAAGTAGTTGCGCATACAGATGCAGGACCGGAAATAACACCGGGTGTTGCAGGAGCAGCGCGAATAACAACTGCCTTTGTTTGTGCAGGCGAACTACCGCAAGTATTGTCAGCGGTTACAGATATCGTTCCTCCGTTTGCGCCAGCTGTTACATTTATAGTTTCAGTAGTTGATGTGCCGCTCCATCCACTTGGCAAAGTCCATGTATAAGATGTAGCTCCGCTAACTGATGCTATTGAATAAGTATGACCTGCACCACTGCAGAGAGTATCTGCTCCGCTAATGGCTAAAGGTGTTGAAGGTGCTGCTGGAGAACAACCCAAATATGTGATTAACACGCTTCCAGCGCCACCCAAGCCTCCTGCTCCTGAACCTCCATTATAGCTTGCGCCTCCACCACCTCCTCCTCCCGGAGAACTACCAGCTGCTCCACTGCCACTGAGCCCCTGAAAACCATTTCCTCCATTCCCTCCACCTACACTGCCACCAGCACCGCCTGGCGCAGGAGCTACAGGAGTTCCAGTACTTGTTGTTCCCGGACTTCCATTGGTGTTAGTCCCACCACCTCCACCTCCTCCTCCTCCAAAATCAAAAGAGCCACCAACGAATCCATTACCCCCATTACCACCGCTTCGAACAGTACCTGTGCCTGATGAGCCCCCTGTTCCTCCAGGTCTTGAACCTGATGATCCTGTTCCGCCTGTTCCGCCAATTCCTCCTGCTGCACTTGCAACTATTACGCTGTTGTATGTAACAGTACTTGCACCTCCATTACCTCCATTACCTCCTGAATTTGCGCCCTGAGTACCTGAAGCCCCAACAGCAACAGTAATGCTTTGTCCGGGAGTGACAGAAACAATTGTTAATGAGTATGCTCCACCACCGCCTCCACCAGCAGCTACATCATTTCCACTAGACGACCTTGCTCCGCCTCCACCTCCGCCTCCGCCTCTACATTCAACAGTTATAGAGGTAACTCCTACAGGGACAACATATGTGCCGGAAGGAGCTGTCCATGGAGAAGTCCCAAATTGGGCATTAGATTTCAGAAAAAAAAGAGATGAAATAATTATCGCAAGTATTCTAATATTATTCATGGTTTGCATTTTTTTTGAACTATCATTTTTCTCTCAAATACTTCAGAAGTAAAATTGATAAGCAACATTAAAAATAGAAAAAATCGATAAGGACTGAAAAAACAAGCTAAATGAACAATACGTTTGCCGACTAAAAATTTCCGCAAGTGAAAACTACTACTGAAAAATTCAGCTACCTGAGCGATTATGCTGCGGGGTAAAACAGAAAATGTATTATCAAGAACACCAACCAATGGCCCTGTTGCGATATTCTCCAATTCAGTCATATATTAATTGACTAATTCCTTTCCACAGTGCGAACACAAGGTTTTCTCTTTTCTTAATTTTTGAAATTCAGCAGAAAATCCTGATGCTAAAATTCCGGCAGGCAAAGCAAACAATCCGATTCCAAGAATTGAAATAAATGCAGTTAATATTCTTCCCAATGCTGTGATTGGAAATACATCTCCATAACCG
>CANHIG010000113.1 GCA_947461105.1 Bacteroidota bacterium
GACAAACCAATAGAACACTTATATCATATTCAAAAACCTCTGCTCGCAATGAATCAAAAAAGCCATGCAGCGCATGTTTTGAAGCAGAATAGCCGGAGCGCCATGGCGAACCAAATTTGCCAACAACACTTGTAATAGTAGTGATGTTGCCGGATTTTTGCTTTACCATATATTTCAACACGCTTTTCGTTAGAGCCACAGTACCTATATAATTTACCTGCATCAGCTTTTCGTCCACAGCAATCGGAGTGTCTTTAGCCAAAGACCTTTGGCTTATACCCGCATTATTGATTAAAATATCAATTTGTCCAAACCTTTCGATTATTGTTTTTACTGCTTCGGCTGATGCTGAAATGTCGCTGATATCTATAGGCAGCAGGAAAATCTCATTTTCTTTGTTCAGTGCATTTTTTTTCACCCGCTCTAGTTCGCCATTGTTTCTGGCAGATATTATAAGCGTTGCGCCTCTTCTATTTAGCTCATAAACAAGGGCTTCGCCTATGCCTGAGCTTGCTCCGGTGAGCCATATTATTCTTTCTCGTGTCTCCATAAGTTATTAACAAGGGTATATTTTTAGCGGTTCGATTATCTTTATATATCAATCTTTTTTTACATTCGCCCATTCTGTAAAAAATAATATAATGAAAAAAACAGCATTATTCCTTACTGCAATTATAGTGAACATAATGTTCTCTTTTGCACAAACCACAACAACTACAACTAAGGCAAAGCCAGCTACTACTAAAACGGCAAAACCTGCAAAAGTTAAACCAGCAAAACCGGCTAAGGCTGCGAAACCTGTAAAAACTAAAACAGCAAAACCTGCAAAAGCAGCAGAGGTGAAAGCAGCAAAACCTGCTGAAACAAAACCTGCAACTGCAAATACAACAAAACCTGCTTGTGCTTGCAAAAACAAAAAAACTTCTAAGAAACTTTTGAAGAGAGGTAAAAACTATGAAGCTATCCAGTCTCTTTCTGCCGGAGCGGCACAAAAGCCTAAAAGCTGCTACTTTAACAAAACGCTTGCTGCTACTGAGTTGCAAGTCAGAGATTATGAGGCAGCAAATGCAGCATACAAAAAGTTAGTAGATAGAGATTCTGCAAAGCATAAATATCCGCAGTTATTACTCCAGTATGGACTTACTCAAAAGGCTTTAGGTCAATATGAGCAAGCGGAACAAACTTTCAAGAGTGCTTTGAAATATGCACCTAAGAAAGATAACGAAGTAAATAATGAGTTGAAGAGAAGAGCAAGAAGAGAAGCTGAAGGTTGCCGCAGAGCAATATATTTCAGAGATTCAGTTTCTGTTCCTCCATTCTCTGCGCAACATCTTGATGCAAACATCAATCAGCCTTTTACTGAGTTCTCTCCGGTGCTAAAAGGTGATGATGTAATGTACTACAGTGCTTTGCGTTCAGACAAAACAGTTAAGGTAAAAAAGAGCAAAGATATCTACAGCTCATTTGCCAGAATTTACAAATCTGTGAAACTAAACGGGCAGTGGGTAAAATCAGAACAAATTTCTGAAAACGTTAATGCCCCTGGCGTACACATTGTTAGCCCTACTTTTACTGAAGATGGCAAAACGATGTATTATAACCAATGTAAACAAGATAAGAACGCTGCATTCAAATGTGACATATATAAGAGTACTTTGGTGAATGGCGTTTGGGAAAAAGGTGTTAGTGCAGGAGCTGTAAATGACCCTATCTTTACTTCTGCACAACCTGCAGTTGGAAAAAATAAAGAAGGACAAAATGTAGTGTACTATGTAACTAACAAGAGCCTGACAAGAGGATTGGATATTTATTATGCACCAATACTTGAAGATGGGAAATTGGGAAGAGGTCGTTCAGTGGGTTCGGCTGTAAACAGCAGATTGGATGATGTGTCTCCGTTTTTTGATGCTAAAAAAAGTACACTTTATTTCAGTTCAAATGGCTGGCCAAATGTTGGCGGGTTTGATGTTTACAAAACATCTTGGGATAATGGAGGTGAGTGGTTAGAGCCTGAGAATTTAGGTTTCCCGGTAAACTCAAGTGCGGATGATGTATTCTTCTCATTGAACGATAAAAACACTAAAGGATTTGTGGTTTCTAACAGAGCAGGTGGATTTGGCGATAAAGGAGCGACATGTTGCGATGATATCTATGAGTTGCGCACTACTAAATTATTCCTTGCTGTAAAAGGGAAAGTATATGAAGAGTCCAATGGAGTTCGTGAACTAGCTCAGTCAGGTAATGTTACTTTACTTGATGAGAGAAACAGTTTTGAAGTAGATAATTATGGTCTTATCAGAAGTCAGTTCTTCTTCAATTTGGCGGCAAACAGAGGCTATAAATTGGTTTCTAAGAAAGATGGCTTCAGAGAAGTTCAACTTTCTTTCAATACCGATGGTAGACAAAACTCTGATACACTCGAGTTCGATTTAGTACTTAAGCGTAAAGTGGAAAGAAATCCATTGATTGGAAATGTAGTAGGTTCTATCTACTATGGATTTGATAAAGTAGATGCTTCCGGTTTGGATACTTTAGCCAAAGTAGAGCAGTTGATGACTCAATTCCCTAACTTAGTTATAGAGATTGGTTCACATACAGATACTATAGGAAAGACAGCATACAATCAAAAGCTATCTGAAAGAAGAGCAAATCAAATGTTGACTTATTTCACTAAAAAGAAATTTTCTGCAAATAGATTTGTAGTCAAAGGATACGGATCAAGCGCGCCTGTTGCTCCAAATAAGAATGCTAAAGGCAAGGACAATTCTGCCGGCAGAGCTCAGAACAGAAGAACAGATTTCACTGTAGTGGGTGAGTTGAAATAATTGCAAACATACATTTTACAAAAAATGCCATCTTTTTAGGTGGCATTTTTTTATGTGTAGATTTGAGCAGAAAAATATTTTTATGAGAAAGCTGTCTGTTGTGTTTATTGCTTTGTGTGCATTGTTCTCATCTTGTGGCGGTGATAAGTGCGCAAAAGTACAGTGCGGTGTGAATCAGATTTGCAATAGCGGAAATTGTTTTTGCAATGACGGCTATGAGGGCACAAACTGTGATGTATTGAGTTCGCCAAAATATATTGGAAACTATCTTGCTTCTGAGGTTTGCAACAATGGAAGTGGAGGCCTTACCTATTACCCAAATATTCAGCAACAGTTTTCAAGACCTTCAGAGTTACAAATCAATAATTTCATAAATCAATTTACAATCACAGCCTATATCAGGGGTGATGCGAGCAAAACAGGTAATAATATCGAAATACCTGAACAGCAGCTTGGTGGTTCAGGAACAATATACGGGCAAGGTGTTTATAGTCCTTATGACAGGCGAATAACAATCAATTTAGAATATACGCTTAACTTTCAGAACAAAGCCTGTACGCATACTTTTTATCCTCAGTAGTTATTTTTTCTGAATCAATTTTGACAGCGTATCGAAAAATTTTCCTGAGTTTTCTTTTTGTTCCGCAATGAATTTTTGTGCCACTTCATTTAGGTCCACCTGACCCACTTTGTTCTCTAATGTTTTCAATAAATCATCAAAATTTATTGATCCTTTTCCACCGGTTACCGTATTTATGATACTGTTTATGTCGAAGCCTTTTGTCTTTTGCTGGATTTGATCATTAACCTGCTGAATGGTTTTAGCGATAATTTCCGAAGCAAGCTCAAAAGCATTTTTGAACGACAATCCATCTTTAGTGCTTAGCGTTTCAGTTAGCCTTTTAATCAAATCATCTACTACAGCATTTTTAGTTAAATCGCTCTGTGCGGCAAATATGCTAAGCAGGTCAGATACCTTGCCTTTCAATATGGCCTCGCCAAATCCACTTTGGAAAGCCTTAAATGTTTCATTGATGATTTCCTCGATATTCAAGCTGCTGAGGTCTTCTTTGCCTGCGATAATTGTCTCCACCTGCTGTCTGATGATTTGAAGTATTTGGTTAAGCATATAAATAGATTTTATCTTGTTAAGTTGAGCTTGAATTTACAGTTTTCAATCGTCATTTTGAAAATCATTCCGATGGTTGAGAAATCTCCTTATTAAATCACAAGATTTCTTGTTGCATTACATTTTACTCGAAATGACCCGCCTTTGTTCCTAAGTCTTCACAATTAAAATATATTTGAGGGACTTTATCAAATATAGCTTTGAGTCATAAAATAGACATACATACCCACATTATTCCCGAGCATTTGCCGCGTTGGGCCGACCGCTTTGGTTATAAAGGTTTCATTTATTTGGAACATCACAAACCATGTTGTGCGAGGATGATGAAGGATGATGAGTTTTTCCGCGAAATACAATCCAATTGCTGGGATGCAGATAAACGCATAGAAGAGTGCGACCATCATCATGTAGATATGCAGGTGCTCAGTACTATTCCCGTAATGTTTCATTACTGGGCGAAAGCTGAACATGCACTCGATACTTCCATGTTTTTAAATGACCATATTGCCGAGATAGTAGAAAAATATCCGACTCGCTTTACAGGACTAGGTACTGTTCCTATGCAGTCAGCCAAACATGCTGTAAAGGAATTAGAGCGCTGCAAAAAAATCGGATTGCATGGAATAGAAATAGGCAGCAATGTGAATGATGAAAACCTGAATGAGAAAAACTTCTTCCCGATTTATGAAGCTGCCGAAGCACTTGGGATGAGCGTGTTTGTCCATCCTTGGAATATGATGGGTGCAAAGCAAATGAGCAAATACTGGATGCCCTGGCTGGTGGGGATGCCTGCAGAATCATCACGCGCAATATGTGCGATGATTTTTGGCGGTGTTTTTGAACGATTTCCAAAACTGAAGGTCGCTTTTGCTCATGGCGGAGGTTCTTTTCCGGCAACAATCGGCAGAATAGAACAGGGGTATAAAGTGCGCCCCGATCTCACCGCTTTGGATAATGATGTGAGTCCTCGTGAGTACCTCGGTAAGTTCTATGTGGATTCACTTACTCACGATCCTCAGGCGTTGCAGTTTATTATTGATTTGATAGGCGAAGACAAAGTGATGCTCGGCACTGATTATCCTTTTCCATTGGGTGAGGAAAATCCGGGTGAAGTGATTTATCAATTAGGATGTAATCATACTATCAAAGAAAAATTGCTATTTGAGAATGCGCTTGATTGGTTAGGGATTGACAAAACAAATTTTCTCGCAAAAAGGAAATAATATGCAGTACGAAAACAGTCTTGCTTTTGCAAAAGCGTTAGATAAAAAAGATATGCTCCGTAAATTTCGAAATGAATATTTTATACCGAAAAAAAATGGTAAAGAGCTGATTTACTTCTGTGGCAATTCACTTGGTTTGCAACCGAAGCTAACTGAAAAATTTATTAAGCAGGAACTGGCAGATTGGCAGAAGTATGGAGTAGAAGGACATTTCATGGCCAAAAATCCGTGGGTAAGTTATCATAGGCAATTTGAAAAGCCGCTCATGAATCTCCTTGGAGCAAAAAAAGGCGAAGTGGTAGCCATGAATCAACTTACGGTGAATTTGAATTTGCTGCTCATTTCATTTTACCGACCTGAAGGCAAGCGCAATAAAATATTGATTCAAGCAAATGAATTTCCTTCCGATTATTATGCATTTGAACAGCAGGTGCGATTTCACGGTTTGAAACCTGAAGAATGCATTATAGAGGCCACTCCGAGAAAAGGCGAAAAAACATTGCGGACAGAAGATTTAAGTAATAAAATTGCAGAACATAAAGATGAGTTGGCTCTTGTGATGTTTAGTGCAGTGAATTATTATACCGGTCAGCTTTTTGACATCAAAAAAATTGCAGCTGCATGTTGCGAGCATAAAATCACTTTCGGAGTAGATTTGGCTCATGCTATTGGTAATGTTCCGCTGAAACTACACGAATGGAATGTTGATTTTGCTACCTGGTGCAGCTATAAGTATCTCAATTCAGGTCCGGGAGGAGTGAGTGGAGTTTTTATTCATAATCATCATGCCAAGAATTTCAACCTGCCACGTTTTGGAGGCTGGTGGGGCAACGATGAAAAGACGCGTTTCAAAATGCAAAAGCACTTTGTGCCTGCTGAAGGTGCTCAGGGCTGGCAACTCAGCAATGCGCCTGTACTTTCGATGGCCGCTCATGCTGCTGCACTTTCCGTTTTTGAAAAAACGAGCATGAAAGAATTGAGAGCAAAGAGTTTTTTACTTTCAGGTTATCTTCATTTCCTACTTCATCAAATACCGTCATCAGCATTTAGCATAATTACGCCTGCTAAGGCTGATGCTAGGGGTTGTCAGGTATCTATCCAAATGAAAGAAAATGGTCGCAAGGTTTTTGATATTTTGGAGAAAAACGGGGTAATAGCAGATTGGCGAGAGCCTGATGTAATACGGGTTGCCCCAGTACCCATGTACAATACTTTTGAGGATGTATATCGTTTTGCACAGCATTTTTTGAATGCGATTGAGCGCGTAAGCTGACAGATAATTCTCGTTTTTTTTGAATTGCCGATATATTTTGTGTAGCTTTTCCTATTGTCTTTCCGATGAGAGGGCTGTTTTACATATTATTTCTTCTTTGCATGATTGCGCCCATTCATCAATTGAATGCCCAGCGTGTCGGAATGGCTTCGTTTTACAATGATAAGTTTAATGGCAGAAAGACAGCAAGCGGTAAGATTTTTGATAATAAAAAAATGACTTGTGCCCATCGAACATTGCCGTTTGGTTCTGTGCTTGAGGTTACCAATTTGGAAAATGACAAGACTGTAATTGTAACGGTTATAGACCGAGGTCCCTATTCCAAAGGACGCATACTAGATTTGTCAAAGGCAGCAGCAAAAAAGCTTGATTTTATTAGAAGTGGCACTACAAAAGTGCGCTATAAAGTTTTAAGCGGACATGATGATGAAGATGAGGCGATAGATAAAGAGACAAATGATTCGTTAACGTTGGGTTATATAACTAATGCCTCCATATATCGGGTAGAAGCTGTCGTAGATACCGTTATATTTATTCGTTATGGAATTAAACTTTATACGTTTGACAATGCAGCTGACGGATATAAGGAGGCTACCAAATTAGCTAAAGAGTATCTGCTATCAGTGCAGGTTATAGAATTAAAGTTGGAAAAGGGCATGCTGTATCGGGTGTGTATTGGAAATTTCGAAACAACGAATCAGGCACAAAAAGCTATGTTGCTTATTCGTCTCAAACATCCGAATTGTGCTATTGTCCAGTATGGGAAGATTTAGAGCGCTTCAATCTCCAATGCCAATTTCTCATCCTTGTCAGTCACTCTATTACCCTCGCTATGCGTAGTAGTGGTGATTTCAACTTTGTTGAAGTTGATTGCAATATTCGGATGGTGGTTGTTTTTTTCTGCAATCTCTGCAATCTGATTTACAAATGATATAGACGCTTTGAAATCTGAAAATTCAAAAGTTTTTGTGAGATGTTCCACATCATCTTTATACACCAATTCCCATCCTTTATTTAAAGCTCCAATCATAAGTATTGAGATTTGATATAGATACTTTTAATAAATCAATATTTGCTCTGATGTCGTTTTTATTTGCCATTTCGATATGAGAATGGATATGGCGGGTTGGAA
>CANHIG010000114.1 GCA_947461105.1 Bacteroidota bacterium
CGAAGCTAATGCAGACAAATCCTCAGTAATCGCTCCATTGCTCCACAAGTAAGAAGTAGCAGTAGTAGTTAAGTTTACACTGCCATTGAAAGGAGCTGAACAGCTTGTATTATTAGTAGCTACAGCCGAAGCTGCAGGTATAGCAGCCAAGTTATTTACTGTTGCGGAAGTAGTAGCGGTACACCCCCCTGCGTCAGTGACAGTCACGGTATAAGTTCCCGAAGCTAAAGCAGATAAATCCTCAGTAATCGCGCCATTACTCCATAAATAGGAAGTAGCGGATGTAGTCAAATTCACAGAACCATTGAAAGGGGCACTACACCTATTATTTGAACCAGCAACTGTGGATGCAGAAGGTGTTGCAGTAACATTGTTTACAGTTGATGATGCGGTTGCTTTGCATCCCTCTGCATCAGAGACAGTCACGGTATAAGTTCCGGGTGCTAAACCAGACAAATCCTCAGTAATAGCACCATTACTCCAAAGATAAGATGTCGCAGCAGTAGTTAGGTTTATTGACCCATTAAATGGTGAAGTACATTTTGTGTTTTGGAATGCAGTGGTGGAAGCAGCAGGCGCATTAACTGTAATATTGAAATTACATTTGAAAGTATCGCAATTATTGATTATTTGATATTTAATGGAATGCGTTCCAATTCCTGCACTAGATGCTGAAAAACTATTTGCAGTAACTCCATTGCCACTATATGTTCCGCCAGAAGGGGTGCTTCCACTTAGGGCAAAGCTGGGAGCATTTATACAAACTGTTGTATCGGCTCTGCAAGTAATTGGTGGTGTAGTAAAGCCGGAAATACCTGAAAGATAGAATGGAGATTCTGCTCCTCCATTACCATCCACTACAATAAAGTATTTCCTACCAATAGTAGCAGTAAAACAATGATTGTGATTTCGCGGTGTTCCAGTAACTGCAGTATAAATGTTGTCTCTTGGGCAGGAAACAACTGTCCAATAAGTACCATTTGTACCGGTGCAAGGATTGTTATCGCCATCAGTATTGGGATCAGTCACAACAATTGATTGAAGATTGTCAACTATTCCGCTCAATGAAAAACAAACATTAGTAGATGATGCTGTAAATTCAATCCAAGTGTCATTATTGTTAGCATTGTTCCATTGACAAGCACCAGTAAAACCGCTTCCCGTCCATCCGGGCATATTGGTGCTTGATGTTTTACTAAGCGTACTTGCACAAATTGGCTCACCGTTCCATACAATTGCATTCGTGCAATTTTCACCATTAGCAGTTCTATTTAAAACGGTTGGATCTCCAAATCCTATTGATGCTGATGTTACACATGGCGCTGAAGATGCGGTTTCTGAAAAGTACAAAGTCCATGTACCATCCGCGTTTTCACCGTTAAAACCGGTAGTTAAGTTTCCTATAGTTGAAAAAACCCCATATTGACTATTAGCATTAGATACAATTGGAACAGATGCAGGAAATGCTGCATAGTTTGGAGCTTTATTCAAACAGCCGTTTGTGTTTCTAAAGGTATAATCTACTCTATTTGTAGGAGAATTTGTATAATTTGTTGTTGTTCCTAGCGTTGCTGCTACTTGCACACAAGTACCTGATGGTGATTTTATATAGCATGTAATGTCTCGCAAATTACTGCCACAGGTAGCATCAAGTCTGAAGTTGATTTCAAAAAGCTGATTGGTTGTTGAATTCAGCGTTCCAATACATGTTACAGGAAATGTAAATGCTTTAGTACCGGGTGAGGAGCAGCTGGTGTAGTTCGTTCCATTATCAAGATCAATTGGCAGAGTTGTGTTGGTAGGAAAATCTTTTGCAACTATTGAATTAAAAATAGGAATAAAAATCACCAATAAGAAAGCTAGTTTTCTAGTTATTTGTTGATAGAAATTATAGCACATTTATAATCACATTTTCTGCGAATATGCCCATAATTATTGTGAATTGGAAAGCGGTTTTTTTATAATATAATCCAGCCTAATTATTTTTATTCCCTGTAATGCACTGCACAGCCAATCGAATATCCTCCTGTGTTGCTTACAGCTTTTCCTGATAGCAATTCATTTATGGCATTTGCAACATAAGGCACTTTGACCAATTCAGGATGTGCACCATTGTCATCAATTGCTCCACTGTATTTGATGACCCACTTATTATTTTCTTTCCAAATTATAATAGCTTGAGGTGTGTGTGTAATGCCGAAGTTTTTTGCAACACTTTGTGAGGCATCTGATAAGTATGGAAAGCTGAATTTTTCGGATCTTGATTTCTGATGCATTATTTCGAATACCTCATCTTCATAAACAAGTGTATCCATTGGGTTTATTGCTATAAGAGGGACTCCTTGCTTTTTGAATTTTGCATTTAATTCATTTAGTCTTTTTGGATAAAGTTTGGCAAATGGGCAGTGGTTACAAGTGAAAACTATAATGAATCCTTTTGCATCTTTGAAGTGGCTTAAGGAAACAAATCCGTTATCAGTATTTTTTAATGAAAAGTCGGTTACTGTATTTCCAATTATAGATTTTAGAGGGTTGCCCTTCTCTTTAAAAGAACATATACAAGCAACAAATAGCAATAGTGAAGTAAATTGTAATAGCCTCATAGATAATTTAGAGTTTCACAAACTTTTGAGTGCTGATAGTTTTAGTTTTTTGATCAGTAACATGGATAAAGTAAATTCCTTTTGAAAGGGAAGTAATATCTATTCCTTTCTGCATTTCAGGTTGTGGCAACATAATAACTGCTTTTCCATTGATATTCGTTACAGTTAGATAATAGACTTCTTCATCTGCATTTGTAAGCTGTATAAATACTCTATCATTTGCCGGATTGGGATACAGCGAAAACGAAATAGATTCTTTAGTTTCATTAATTCCTGTGCTTCCGGTCACTACAAATTGTCCCATCATACCACCATCTTCATGATTTGCAAAATGGCAGTGATACATAAATGGATGAACGGCATCAGCATAATCATCAAATTTTGCAACGAAAGACACCGACTCATTTACCGGAACATACATCACATCTTTCCAACCTGATTCATGAGTGCCAACTGCTGAAGCATTTCCATTTCTAGCAACAATTTTGAATTCTACATCATGTATATGGAAAGTATGCCCAAATACATTATTGTTTGTAACCGTCCATTTTTCAATATCATTCAGGTTTACTGTTTTATCTATTCTGCTAATGTTGAAAGAGGTATTGTCAAAATTAAATGGAACACTTCCGGGCCCCGGGTTTCCATTAGTTATCGCAATACTCCTGTTCACAGTGGCATCAGCAGTTGTCCAGTAAGTATTATTAATCAAAGTTGATGGAAGTGTGGTAATTGCATTTGAAGTAGCTGCGGCCACTTTGATATTTAAAACATTGAAAGTGGTATTGTTTAGTAAACTTCCAAACTGTCCTGTAGTGTTAGGTTCTCCCCCTGGGAATCCCTGAGGCTGTCCGGCATTATAAGCTTTCAAATCTATACTGGAACCTAATGCATCTGCACCTAGATTAACTAAAATTTCAACACGCTCTCCTACCATTAATTTAACTCTGGTTACTGCTACTGGCGCATTAAGAAGACCTCCATCGTTGCCAATAATGTAGAAAGTTCTGTTGTCGCTAAATCCTAAATTATAGGCTCTTTCTATTTCAGCATTTAAAATTCTAAGACGAACGAATTGTTTTGGAAGGCTTACTTCTGCGTCAGGAGTTCCGTTGGTGAGCATGTAATCTCCGTAGGCGGTATTTTGTACCACAAATTGATTGTTTGCATCATATTTTCGGCTCGTCAAAACTAGTGGAATATCATCAACTCCATATTTTCTGGGTAAAGCTAAAGCGGATTCTTCTGCATCTCTCACGATTATAAAACCACCTATGCCTTTTGAAATATGCTCCAATGTCATTTCATGCAAGTGAGGGTGATACCATAAAGTAGAAGCCTGATTTTTTACCGTCCAATATGGCTGCCAAAGTGTTCCAGGAGGAATAACCTGATGAGGGCCGCCATCCATTACTGCGGGTAAGTGCATCCCATGCCAATGTATGGTGGTACTATCGTTTAGGTTGTTTTTCACGTTCATGTGAACCACATCC
The DNA here is from genome assembly GCA_947461105.1 of Bacteroidota bacterium. GTDB lineage: Bacteria > Bacteroidota > Bacteroidia > Chitinophagales > LD1 > CALAYL01. The sequence continues at coordinate 4,097 of CANHIG010000114.1, forward strand.
CCTTTATTAATGAAAAGGGTTGGACCCCAGAAATCGCTGTTTATAGCTCCTGTAATTGTTTGATTACCTGTTTTGAGTTGCTTAAATGTATCTTTTATTGAAAGGTCAAAGTTTGTTCCTGCCAATGTATCAGGAATTCTAAGCGTGTTATATTGAGCATTTACTTTGAAAATAAGCAAAGTAATAATTAGAACTAAAAATGTCTTTTTCATGATTTTTTGTTTGAAATATTTTGGGCAATAATCGTTAGACAACCAAATCTGAATTTCCTTGCGGTTGTTTAGGAGTAATATTCCTAATTCTTTAAGAGCTTTATAACGAATCAATAACCCTTTTAAGTTTTTCCTGAACTTCTGTAGCAATGAGGTCTAGGTTGTGGTTATCTACAGCAGACATAGAAGCTATCGGGTCTATTGCCGCCACCTCAACGCTGTTTTCAGAGTTTTGTCTCAAAATAACGTTACATGGTAGCATTAAGCCAATAGTGGGTTCTGTTGAAAGGGCTTTGTTGGCAAAGTCTGGATTACAGGTTCCTAAAATTAAATATGGTCTGTAATCTAAACGCAGTTTCTCCTTCATGATGGATTGAATGTTGATTTCAGTAAGGACTCCAAACCCTTGTCCTTTCAGAGCTTCTACCACTTTTTATTTTGCGGTTTCCATATTGACACCGTTCAACGTTTTAGCAAAATAATAACTCATAATATATGTTTTAATCAAAGCTAACCTATTTGGTTGATACTTGAAAGATAGATTTTGTGCCATGCGCGCTATTATTCATTGTTTTGTTTGCATTTTATATTTTTATACAAAATCAATACATGAAAGACCACAAAGAGTCATTTGAGCGAATATTAAATATTATGACTGAACTGCGCGAGAAGTGTCCCTGGGATATGAAGCAAACCATAGAAACGCTTCGTCCGCTCACTATCGAAGAAACTTTTGAACTGAGCGATGTAATAATAAATAATGATTGGAAAGGTATTAAAGAAGAATTAGGCGATATGTTGCTGCATATTGTGTTTTATGCAAAAATAGGAGAGGAAAAGGGGCAGTTTGACATATCGGACATTATTAATACCCTATGCGATAAGCTGATTTTGAGACATCCTCACATATATGGTGATACTAAGGTAGACAATGAAGAGCAGGTAAAACAAAACTGGGAGAAAATTAAAATGAAAGAAGGTCGTGAATCAGTTTTGTCAGGAGTGCCATCTGGCTTATCCTCATTAATAAAGGCAACTCGAATTCAGGAAAAGGCTGGGAAAGTTGGTTTCGAATGGGATAATATGGAAGATGTATGGCGTAAAATCGAAGAAGAAATAGGTGAGCTTAAACATGAAATAGCCTTAAATGATACTCAGAAAATTGAGAAGGAGTTTGGCGATGTGATGTTTGCCTTAGTGAACTATTCTCGATATTTGAAAATAGATGCAGATACCGCATTGGAGCTTTCTAACAAGAAGTTTATACAACGCTTCAAGTATATTGAGAATAAGGCAAAGGAAAGGGGAAAGGTAATTACTGACATGACCTTAGGAGATATGGATGCAATATGGAATGAAGCAAAAGCCTTAGGAATAGAATAGGAATGATTTTTGCTATCAAAGGATAAACATATTATACTGGGAAAGAGATTTTCATATACCATTGTTTCTGTAGCATTAGCTGCGATTCTATACTTTTTTTCTGTTCATGAAACTAAAGATACTAAGCATTATGCTGACCAAATAAGCTCTTTTGTTCAGGAGCAAGAGCTTTATTTCAGCAACTATTCGAAGGAAATATTTGAAGCAACTTCTTCAAACCAAGAGCTTATTTCATGGAAGACTCAGCATCAGAGCAAGGCTGACTTTTTTATTTATAACAGAGATTCATTAATAAGTTTTACAACAAATCAGGTAGATCTGAATTTGCCGCCATCAGTTTATGGCAGTCAGTCTTCATTGGTAAGTCTTAACAATGGATGGTACTTGCTTCAGAAAAAAATCCTTGATGATAAATGTCTGATAGGATTGTCATTAATCAAGATAAACTACAAGTTTTCAAATACATTGTTGAAAAACGAATTTCCTATTTCTGGCATTCCTTATGAACTTATTATTTCCGATGCAGCGAATGATTTTTCTCATCCGATAATTGATGTCAAAGGTCACGAACTGGGGCATGTATACTTTGAAAGCGATGAAGATTTGAAATCCATTAATCTCTTATCCTATATAAGCATTTTCTTTCTTCTTAGTGCATTGCTATATGCTATTTGGCTTCTAGCGTCATTATCATTATGTAAGATGAAGCCCTATGTTTCATTTATACTTTTGGGTTCCGTTCTGCTGCTGCTTCGATTTATAATGATTAAACATAACCTGCCGTCTGAATTTGGTCACTTAAAACTTTTCGACCCCACTTTATTTGCCTCATCATTCTTTGCCGGTTCATTAGGGCAGTTAGTAATTAGTTTACTTTTCCTTTTACTCTGGCTCCTGTGGGGATTGAGATTTAAGGTCTTTGATATTGGCGATACAAGAGGAATTAAATTAATTACAGTTTTCTTCTCATTTGCCACGCTGTTTTTCTCCAATTTAATCTTGTGGATTTTCAGTTCACTTATTATTGACTCGGTTATATCTCTTGAGCTGTATAACATACTGTCACTCTCTGTTTCCAGTATTGTTGCTCTATGTTGTATTTTGGTGGTATTCTATTTGCATTTCATTGTAATTAAAAATGCGACAACCTTATCAACTCATCATAAAACCAATAAATTATATTTTTTATGTATTGGCTTGTTTTATCTACTGTTCTATTTTATCAATCAAAGAATTGATTTCGAAGATTACTTTTTTATAGGTGTTTGGTTGGGGGCGTACCTTTTTTTGATATTCAGACTTCATAGGTCTCAAAGCAATGTATTTAGATGGCGTTTTGTTTTTATTCACATGATACTCTATGCATTAATATCCATGTTTTTGCTAGAGAATTTATATGAAAATAAGGAAAGGTCTCAAAGAAAATTCTTTGCATCAAAGTTGCTTATAGAAAAAGATTATATAGCAGAGTATGAGTTTAATGCAATAGCTTCTGATATTTCAAATGATGATTTGATTAAATCAGCTATCCTTAATCAAAAAATCAACTTAATGGAGATCAGAGAGCGGCTTTCTGTTTTATATCTTAGAAAGAATTTTCAGAATTATGATTTCGATATTTTCATTTATGATAGTGCTAAAAGCATTGTAGCAGCAAGCGATTCTGCATCTGAAAAGTTTATCTTTCCAAAATTAGATACGACTCATAATAGCGCACTAATTAGTGTCGAGGATTCTGCAATAACTGATGGATATGTTGGAATTGTCCCTTTTTCAGAGGAGTCCGCATACAAAGGAGCTTTAGTTATTCTGTTTAAACCTAAATTGTTTTACGCACAGAA
>CANHIG010000115.1 GCA_947461105.1 Bacteroidota bacterium
ATTTCTTTAAAACCAAAAGGAAATTCAAATTCAATATCCACTGCAGCATTTGCATAGTGTGCAGTTTTCAAGTGGTCCTTAAATTTCAGCTTTGTAGTTGGAAAGCCCAATGAGCGATGCCATTTCATACGGGCTTCTTTCCAGTATTCGTACCAATGCATTTCTTCACCCGGCTTCACGAAAAACTGCATTTCCATTTGCTCAAATTCGCGGGTACGGAAAATAAACTGTCGCGCCACAATTTCATTTCTGAAAGCTTTGCCCACCTGAGCAATTCCGAATGGAATTCGTTGACGCGAAGTGTTCATCACATTCAGGAAGTTTACGAAAATCCCCTGTGCTGTTTCGGGACGCAGATAAATTGTATCTGCTTCATCAGCTACAGAGCCCATTTGAGTAGCAAACATCAGGTTAAACTGACGCACATCTGTCCAGTTACGTGTACCGCTAATCGGACAAACAATTTCCAAATCAATGATGATTTGCTTGATTTCATCTAGGTTGCTGTCTTCCAGTGCTTTTTTGAAACGCGCTTCAATGGTATCCACTTTTTCTTTGTTGCGCAGCACATTCGGATTTGTTTTCAGAAACATTTCCTTATCGAAAGTTTCACCAAATTTCATCTCTGCTTTTTCAACTTCTTTGGTGATTTTATCTTCGATTTTCGCCATGGCTTCTTCAATCAGCACATCGGCTCTGTATCGCTTTTTAGAATCTTTATTGTCAATCAGCGGATCGTTGAACGCATCCACATGGCCGCTGGCTTTCCACGTTTTTGGGTGCATGAAAATAGCCGCATCAATACCCACAATGTTTTCGTGTAGCTGCACCATAGATTTCCACCAGTAATCCTGAATGTTTTTCTTCAGTTCAACACCATTGGAGCCGTAATCGTAAACTGCTCCCAGTCCGTCATAAATCTCCGATGAAGGGAAAATGAATCCATACTCTTTGCAGTGGGAAATTATTTCTTGAAGACCTGCTGTGCTTTGTTCTTTGCTCATAGTGGGGCGAATATAATTATTTTTGGAGTGTTTGGAATTGCTTGTGTTTTGTCATGCTGAACGCAGTGAAGGATCCGGAAAGATGCTTCCTTCGTCAGCATGACAGGAGAATAATGCCATAATTTTTTCAAAATCTTCAAACTTGGCACGGAACTTTCCTATTTTTCCGCAAACAACTACTGATGAGAAAGTTTTTCGGTTTGCTTTTGCTGATTACAGCAGTTTGCAATGCCACATTTGCAGAGGATTTCGATTTTAAAATTCCGGTAAAAGCAACCAAAGGAATTGTAAAAGTATTGGGCGAAGACTTGGTGGTAATAGAACTTGCGGATAATGCCAACAAAAGATATGTAGCGCGCAATCTTCCAAATGAATTCAAGAAAAATGAACTGCGAGTGACTTTCTCCGGGCTTGAATCGTCCATTCCTCCATATATCAGAATGGCAGGGACTCCGCTTTATTTACTTTGTATCAAAGCAGACAAAAGCGATGTAAAGAAATTTGCATTGTTGAAATCAAAATATACGTTCAAAAAACCATAACATCATGTCGGTAAAAGTAGAAGGGCTCACGAAAATTTATGGCACACAACATGCATTGGACAGCGTTTCTTTTGAGGCGCACAAAGGTCAGGTTTTGGGATTTCTCGGGCCGAACGGTGCGGGAAAATCTACTACCATGAAAATCCTAACTTGCTTCATTCCGCAGTCATCAGGTACAGCAAAAGTATGTGATATAGATGTCACAGAAAATCCGCTGGAAGTAAGAAGAAAAATCGGCTATCTGCCCGAAAGCAATCCATTGTATTACGATATGTACGTGGGCGAGTATCTCGAATTTGTGGCACGCGTTCATAACCTTGGAGAGAAGAGCAAAAGCAGAATTGAAGAAATGATAGAAAGCACGGGGCTGACTAACGAACGCTATAAAACCATTAGGCAATTATCAAAAGGCTATAAGCAAAGAGTAGGATTGGCACAAGCCATGCTACACGACCCGGAAGTTCTGATACTCGATGAACCAACTTCGGGTCTCGATCCGAATCAGTTGATAGAAATTCGTTCACTTATCAAACAGCTCGGCAAAAACAAAACGGTAATTTTTTCTTCGCATATTTTGCAGGAAGTACAGGCAATAGCCGACCGAATTGTGATTATCAATAAAGGGAAATTGGTGGCAGACGACACAGCCGAATCGCTGCAAAACAAATTGCAAAATCAGGTAATCGTAAAAGCAGAGTTTAAACAAAATATAGATAAAGCCCTGGCAGGACAGATTCTAGGACTCAAATCTCTGGAACAAAGCAAAGATCGTAAGTGGAGTTTCGTATCAGACGGCAAAGGCGACCTGCGCGAAAATGTGTTTGAATTTGCCAAGCAAAAAAACCTCACGCTGCTGCACCTTGAAAAAGAAGCTTATAGTCTGGAGGAGATATTTAAGCAGTTGACGAGGAAGTAAATGATTGTCAATTAGTGAATGTGCTATTCTGCTGGTAGGATAATAGAATCCATATGCAATGTTATATCACTCATTATTTCAATATACCTGTCTCATAAAAAAGGAACCCCGACCATTTGGTCGGGGTTCCTTTTTTAAAGTTATAATCCTCAATTATTTTGTAGCAGCTTCATATCGTTTAGCTACTTCAGCCCAGTTGATTACATTGAAGAATGCCGAAATATAGTCAGGTCTTCTGTTTTGGTAATGCAGGTAATAAGCGTGTTCCCAAACATCAAGCCCAAGAATCGGAGTGCCTTTGTTTTCGCTGATATCCATCAAAGGATTGTCCTGATTTGGAGAAGAACAAACGCAAAGTGTTTTATCTGCTTTCACACAAAGCCAAGCCCAGCCTGATCCAAATCTTGTAACTGCAGCTTTAGTAAAGTCTTCTTTAAATTTCTCGAATCCGCCTAATTCTGCATTAATGGCAGCTGCTAATGCTCCGCTTGGTGCACCTCCTCCGTTCGGAGACATTAATTCCCAGAATAAAGAGTGGTTATAATGTCCGCCACCGTTGTTTCTTACAGCAACAGGATATTTGGAAATGTTTTTCTGCAAATCTTCCAGACTTAAATTTTCACCATCTGTTCCTGCCAAAGCTGCATTGAGGTTGTTTACATAAGCAGCATGATGCTTGCCATGATGTATTTCCATTGTTCTTGCATCCACATGCGGCTCTAGCGCATCAAATGCATAAGGTAGTTGGGGTAATGTAAATGCCATAATATTTATTTTTTTGTTAGCGCAATTTATGATTTCAAAATTCATTATGCTGCAAAGCGGTATATTATCTTTTCTGTTTAAAAAAATTTGTGACAATAGCTCCACACTCCTGCTCCATAACACCTTTCTCAACTGTTGTTTTCGGATGCAGCAAATTCTTTGAGATATGAGCATATCCGCCCTTTTCATCGCTTGCGCCATACACCACTTTCCCTATTCTTGCCCACTTTAATGCTGCAGCACACATAGGGCAGGGTTCGAGAGTGATATAGATGGTGCAATCTTCCAGAAACTTTGCTCCCAAGTAGTTCGATGCAGCGGTGATAGCAAGCATTTCAGCGTGAGCCGTTACATCATTTAGTTTCTCTACCTGATTATATCCTTTGCCAATAATTTTTTTGTCTATCACCACTATTGCACCAATAGGCACCTCATCTTCGCTGAGTGCTTTTTCAGCCTCCTTGTAGGCCAGTTGCATAAAATATTTATCAGGGTCGGTGAGCAGCATAGTTATTTTCTTTTCCAGTTTAAAATAAGCAAATATCCCAGCAAAGCCGGCACGCAAAGGTTAATAAACCAAATCAGAAAGACAGTAGAGATTACCAATTCGCTGAACATGCCAAACTGTGTAAAAACCCAAAAAGCTATACTACCTCTGATACCTAAGTCCAATACCGCCACTGCCGGTGACATAGATTGCAGCAACAGCATCCAGCAAATTGGGGCAATGCTTTCTGATGCAGTTATTCCTGTAATATCTAGTATGAGAATATATTGAATAACATATACCGCAAACCTTAGAAATGAAAGCAGAAGTATCAACAAACTATTTTGAAAGGTTGGAGTGGAATCGGGATGGATTGTAATACTTTTTAAAAGCGATTTTACTGGAGGGTATGCTAAAGCTTCATTGATAAAGAAATAAACCACAGTCAAAATCAGCAATGCTGCAATAAGTAGTGTTGTATCAATGGTTTTACTGATTACATGAAATGATGCTGTGGTAGAAAAAAATATTCCTAGAGCAATACCCGGAATAGTTTGCGTTATACCGCCAATCATAGAAAGTAAAATAGATTCCAGTCGTATTTTGTTGGGCATCAGAATCATTCTGCCAGCAAATTCTCCACTCCTGCCCGGAGTGATGAACCCAATGGCAACTCCGGTCAGCACATATTGTATGGTGTCTTTAATTTTTGCGAAAAAAATTTTCTGTAACAATACTTTCCATTTGAAAGATTCTATACCCCAGTTCAAAAAAATGAGCGAACAGGAAAAAATAAATACCGCGGGCTTGGCAGAAATCAGGAACAAAACTCCGTCCCACACATTTGAAAAATCCGCCCATTTTGAGAAAAGAGCAGTTAGAAAGCCTAAGCTCACCAACAACTTTACAATAAATTGCCAATTTGCTTTCAGGCCTTTCATCAATCCAAACTAAAAATTAGTTTAATATTACACAATAAAGGAGCATCTTTTGAAAAGTGCAGAAACATCAACTATTATTTTAGGAATTGACCCCGGCACTTTGGTGCTGGGATACGGTGTAATAGAAATTGCTGCTTCAAAAATGAAATTGATTAGTATGGGCGTGGTGTCACTTTCAAAACACGAAGATACGCTTCAACGATTAAAAATTATTTCAGAGAAAGTAACAGGCCTCATCAATCAATATCAGCCAACCGCTACATCTATTGAGGCGCCATTTTTTGGGAAGAATGTGCAATCTATGCTCAAGCTGGGAAGAGCGCAGGGCGTATGTATCGCAGCTTCTTTAATTTGCGAGGTGCCTGTTTTTGAATATTCGCCCAAGAAAATCAAGCAGTCTATCACAGGAAATGGAAATGCTTCCAAAGAGCAGGTAGCTGCAATGTTGCAGCAACTTTGCAAATTTGATTTACAACCCAAATTTCTGGATGCTACCGATGCACTTGGAGCAGCAGTTTGCCATCATTTTCAAAATAATTTTTCATCTTCATCCGGTGGTAAAAAGTTTTCAGGATGGAAAGATTTTGTAACTAACAATCCCGCAAAAATCAAATCAAAATAAATTCCAACTATGAGCAACGATTATTCGAAAATGAAATTTGGCACAAAAGCAATTCATGCTGGAGTAGAACCTGATCCGACTACAGGAGCTATAATGACTCCTATTTATCAAACATCTACTTTTGTACAGGAATCTCCGGGAGTGCATAAAGGCTATGCCTATGCAAGAGGGAAAAATCCTACAAGAGCAGTTTTGGAAAAAAGTATTGCAGCATTGGAAGATGCAAAATTCGGGCTGTGCTTTTCCAGCGGAATGGGTGCAATGGATGCAGTAATTAAGATGCTCCGTCCCGGTGATGAAGTGATTACAGGCAATGATTTATATGGCGGTTCTTATCGCATGTTTTCAAAGGTGTTTGCTAATTTCGGTATCAAGTTTCACTATATAGATTTGACTGAAGCCTCAAACATCAATAACTATATAAATGCCAATACAAAGCTGATTTGGATTGAAACGCCAACAAATCCAACGATGCAGATTGTTGACATAAAAGCCTGTGCTGAAATTTCAAAGAAGCATAATCTGCTTCTTGCAGTTGATAATACTTTTGCAACGCCATATCTTCAAAATCCATTGGCTTTGGGTGCTGATATTGTGATGCACTCAGTTACTAAATATATTGGAGGGCACAGCGATGTGATAATGGGGGCATTAGTAACCAATGATGAACAGATTCACGCTGAGTTGGCTTTCATACATAATTCATGTGGCGCAACTCCGGGGCCGATGGATAGTTTTTTAGTCCTCAGAGGTATTAAAACTTTACATTTGCGCATGGAAAAGCATTGCTATAACGGAGAGAAAATCGCCCACTATTTGAGCAATCACCCTGCCATTGAGAAAATCTATTGGCCAGGTTTTGAAGACCATCCAAACTATAATATTGCCAAAAGACAAATGCGCGGTTTTGGTGGTATGATTTCGATAGTGCTGAAAGGGAAAAATCTGGAGCAAACTTTCAAAACAGCATCTTCTTTTCAGGTGATATCATTGGCGGAGTCACTTGGCGGAGTGGAGTCTTTGGTGAACCATCCTGCGACAATGACTCACGCATCAATTCCAAAACAAACCCGAGAGGCAGCCGGAGTAGTAGATAATATGTTGCGCTTGAGCATCGGAGTGGAGGATGTTGAGGATTTGTTAGCTGATTTAGAAGAAGCATTAAAACATTAATTTATAATATGAAAGTCCAAAAATATTTCCTTGTTTTTCTTTCTTTTTCGGTAATCACTTCCTGCGATTTATTTAAGAAAAACGATACACAACCCATTGAGCCAACAAAAGAAGAACCGCTTGCCAGTATTCCTAAATTCAATCCTGATAATGCATATAGCTATATCGAAAAACAGTTATCGTTTGGGATTCGTGTTCCAAACACAAAATCTCATGATGCGTGCGCTGCGTATCTAATTGAGTTTTTCAAAGGTGTGGCAGATACAGTTTATAGTCAGCATTATACCGCTATTGCTTTTGACGGAACAAAGCTGCAATCCACTAATATCATTGCTGCCTTTAATCCCAATGCTAGTAAAAGGATTATATACAGCGCGCATTGGGATTCGAGACCTTTTGCGGATCAGGATACGGTTGACCAGAACAAACCCATCCCTGCTGCAAATGATGCAGGAAGCGGGGTAGCTGTGTTGATGGAAATGGCTAATGCTATAAAGTCGCAACCACTTTCATCGCTAGGAGTAGATTTAGTATTGTTTGATTCAGAAGATTATGGTCAGCCCGCTACCAGCAAATTACCTCAGGTGCAAAATTCTTATTGTCTGGGTTCTCAGTATTGGGCAAAGTCGCCCCATGTACCTGATTACAAAGCAATCTTTGGAATAAACATGGATATGGTTGGTGCATCGGATGCGGTGTTTATGCGCGAAGAAATTTCAGCAACGAATGCTGATTGGCTGAGCCAGTATGTCTGGAATACGGCAGCTCGTTTAGGCTATTCCTCTCTCTTTATTCCGCAACTTGCGGGTGCTATAACCGATGACCATTTATATGTGATTCAGGGCAGAAAAATTCCGATGATAGATGTCATTCATTACACTAATGACAGCGGCTTTGGCATCCACTGGCATACTCACCGCGATGATATGAAGTGGATTTCTAAAAACACTTTGGAAGCAGTAGGAAGAACGATGCTTCAGGTCTTGTATGATTATGACGCGAAAGAAGAAGTAAATTAATTTCTACTCATACCTCAAAGCATCCACAGGATCAAGGTTTGCTG
>CANHIG010000116.1 GCA_947461105.1 Bacteroidota bacterium
GAATCTAACAACAATATTGGCTGAATCGCCAACTGCAACCGGTGCTTTGGGATATTCAGGAACAGTACAACCGCAAGAGCCAAAAGCATTAGCGATGATCAATTCCTTTGAGCCTGTATTTCTAACAATAAATGTATGCACTACGGTATCTCCCTGCGCGATAGTGTCGAAAACAAATTCTCTCTTATTAAATTCAACTGTAGTGGTGTCTTTAAGTATTGAAGTAGGAATTCCGGCATAAGGATTGCCTTTTTTTCTGCATGAAATAAGAGAGGTAGCTAATACCACAACTGCGATAAAAAATATTGCTTTTTTCATGTTTATATATTTTGCTAAAGATAACAGGCGGTTCCGAAGAAACCGCCTGCTAATGAGTTTTTAACCTTTGTTAGTTGCTGCTTTTACTTCAACTTTTTTATTGCTTCTCAGCAACAAATCAACCATGATAGGAGCTGCAATAAAAATAGATGAATATGTTCCTATGGCAACACCTATCATCATTGCAAATGAAAACTGCTTAACTGCTTCTCCACCAAAAATGAACAAAACAATTACAACCAGTTCTGTAGCCAAAGAGGTCAGGATGGTTCTGCTAAGTGTAATATTAATGGCATCATTCACATTCTCCACTATCGATTTAGTCGGGAATAGTTTCAACTGCTCTCTGATTCTGTCGAATACAATCACCGTGTCATTGATTGAATATCCAATCAAAGTAAGTATGGCCGCTACCACGTTTTGGTCTACCTCCAATGAGAATGGACTGATATGACGAAGTAAGGAGAATAATCCTAAAACTATTACCGGATCATGAACAAGGGCAATAACAGAACCAATAGCATATTCCATTTTCTTGAATCGGAAATAGATATAAAGCCCAATGCCCAATAATCCAATCAACCCGGATAAGAAAGCACTTTTCCTGATGTCATCAGCAATTGTTGGTTCTATACGGGTAATAGATTTGATATTTTTAGCTCTGAATGATGCAAAGTCTCCTTTTGTTTCAAAGAATGGAGAAATACCTGCATGCATTTTTTGCTCAATAATACTATCGGTATCAGGAGTGTTTTGGTCAATCAAATAGGCTGTGGTAATTTGAATTTGGCTATTACTACCGTATGTTTTCACCAATGGTTTTGTTCCAAAAGACTCAGCTAAAGCAGCAGCAATTTCATTTGTCTTCACATCTTTATCAAACTTCACCACATAGCTTCTTCCGCCCTTGAAGTCTACACCAAAGTCAAACCCAACAGTTAACATAGATACAAAGCTGATTACAAACGCTATGGTAGAAGCTATATAGAAAGTCTTTCTTTTTTCAAGGAAGTGAAAATGAAACCCTCTGAATACATTCATGGTAAAATTATTACCAAACTTTACATTCCATTTCTTTTCCAATACCCACTCAAACATAACATGAGTAACCAAAACAGCTGTAAACATGGAAGTAAAAATCCCTATCACCAATGTTACCGCAAATCCTTTAATAGGACCATAACCGAAGAATAACAAAACAACCCCGGTTAAGAGCGTAGTAAGGTTACCATCAATAATAGCCGAATAAGAATGCGTATATCCGTCCGCAATAGATTGCTTCAAACTTTTACCTTTCAGTATCTCCTCACGAACACGCTCATTAATAATCACGTTCGCATCAATAGCAATAGCCAAAGTAAGGACGATACCCGCCATACCCGGAAGCGTCAGCGCAGCTCCAAAGTTTGCAAGAACGCCTATAATGAAGAAGAAGTTAAGCGAAACAGCGAGAATGGCAATCAAACTTGATGTAGCATAGTAAGCAAACATAAACAGACACACTACAATAAATCCCATAGCCATAGATAGCAAGCCGGATGAAATGGATTCCTTACCTAAAGATGGTCCAATCACTTGCTCTTCAATGATTCTGGTTTTCGCCTCCAGTTTTCCCGATTTCAAGATATTAGCTAAATCTTCTGCTTCTTGAATATCATTGATACCGGTGATTTGAGTATTGCCTCCGGCAATTTTTGACTGCACACGAGGAGAAGAAAATACTCTGTTATCCAAAACAATGGCAACGCACTTCTTAACAGGCTTTCCATTTACTACTCCATTCACCGCATCTTCTGTCATTTTCTCCCATTTCGAAGCACCAAGAGAATTCATAGAAAGCGTAACCTGAGGCAAACCGGTCTGATCGAAACCCTTACTTGCATCTGTAATCACATCACCTGTAAGAGGCGCTTCCTGAACACCAGGGCGAGTTTTCACAGCATATAATCCAAACACGTTTTTCTCTTTGTATAGCGGCTTTGCTGACCAGGTCAATCTCAAATCTCGTGGGAATGCAGATTTTACTATGTCATCTGCAAAGTATCTGTTCAACTGTGCCGTATCTTTTCCTAAAGCTATACCAACTAATGGACCTTCATACGCTTGACCCGATTGTTGGTCATATTGAAGTGCTAAAATTTTTCTGATTGGATACAGATTGGAAGAATCCTTCTTTGCATCAGATTTTGCGGAAACTTTATTTGTATCTTTTAAAAGCGGGCTACCTGATGTCAAATCAGAAAGACTGATTCCGCTTTGAGAGGTAGTATCAGTTGCTGTTGTATCATTTGCAGCAGTTTCATTAAACAATTTAGAACCTAAATCATTATCAGCTTGAGCGATAAGGCTAATGATTTCTTCGTTTTCGTAAGTATCCCAAAATTCTAACTGAGCAGTTTGTTGTAAAATTTTCCTTACACGAGTAGGATCTTCTACTCCCGGCAATTCCAATATAATTCTTCCTGTGTTAGATTGAAGGGTGATATTAGGAGAACCAACACCAAACTGGTCAATACGGGTTTTCAATACATTGAATGTTTCACCAACAGCAGAATTAATATCTTCTGCAATTACCTTAAGCACATCATCATTAGAAGACTTGAAATTGATTTTTCCTTTATAGGATTCCAAAGACCCGAATATATTAGCTAATTGCCCGTTAGGATTAGACTTTGTATACTCCTCTTTGAAAATCTCCAAGAAATTACCGCCATCCTTAGCATGGATTTTCTGAGCCGCATCAATAGCCTTATTGAAAGCTACATCCGGGTGATTATTTGATAATTTTCTTAGAACATCTTCTTCTGATATTTCTAAAACAAGGCTCATTCCTCCTTTCAAGTCAAGTCCTAAATTGAGCTGTTTGTCCACACACTCTTTGTAAGAGTATTTGAAAAACCCAAGATTATAGGCAGTTTCGTTCTGAACGGAATCAAGATAATATCTCTTTTTTTGTTTGTAAATGTTATTTACTGAATCCTCATAATTTATCTTATCCGCTCCTGAAAGACTTGATGGGACTGAAAGCACAAGTCCGTTTGAAGCATAAGCATCAGCTTTATTATCAACTAATTTAGTTGCAACAGTGAATGATAGTTGATAAACACATACTATGATGAATACAACTGTAAAAAATTTGATAAGCCCTTTTAATTCCATTGAATTTAAGTTTGATTTTTCGAAAAAATAGTGGGCAAATATAGAATTATTTACCGAATGAAAAAGGTATGACTAAAATGAAATTTCTAAGGTCAAAACAGAACTAAAGCATTGGTTTTCAATAGTTTTTAACCTATTGCTTACTTTACATACTGAATTTGGTAGTCTTGGATTCTAAATTGTCTTACAGACTGGTTCGTATAATATTGCAGGCTTTTTTCAACACCTGCCTTAGGTTTGGAGAAATATTTCGAAATATTAAAGTTGTATCCCAAGCCCTCAAAACCATTGTTTAAAGACAGTTCAGGGAAATTAAAGCCATAAAGCTTCAGGGAATAAGAAAGATAATTTGCTATATCAAACCCCAAATAGGCTGATGAAGATGGAGCATGTGCATATTGCTCTTTATAATACCCTATAAAAACAGGCAACTGGGCATCTGTGGAGTCTTTATAGAAAACATCGGTAAAATATAAATGCGAATCATTGAGATAATCAGCTCTTATAATCTCATCATCCTTCCAGGTGGGCATTCCAAAAACATTGACATTGCTGTATTTATTGATGCCGCGCAAAAACTGATTAATTACAGAAGGCTCATAACTGCAATAAACAATTACATTTTGCTTTTTGGAGTCAATGTAGGTATTGATGTCCTTAACATAAGCCGGTTTCGATTCATCGCCCGTATTGATAAACACCTTGCTTATTTTTGTCTTTGATTTCGCATTGTAATCATTGAAAAGGGAGTCAATAAATAAAGCCGGCATAATATCGCGCTCGCGTTTCGAAGTATTTATAATCACTTTAGCCTGAGGAAAAGAATCTATAATAGTCGTAAACATTTTATACATGTGTCCTTCTATAGTCGGGGAAAGCCTTACCAGATAAGGATTGTCAAGTCCAATATTCATAGAGGAAATAAAAGGCTGAACATTAATAATTTTATTCTTCTTGCAGTAGTCAGCTACCATTTTTGCAGCCGAAAGACGATTGGGTCCAATTATGATATTGCTTTTTTGCGCAGTAGGTTCGGTAAGTCTCACTCTCAGCACCGAATCGGAAGATGTGATATCAATTACATTCACATTAAACTTTACCAGAGGTGCATTAATATTTAAGGCTGCCAGAAAACCCTCCCAAAAATCAAGTGATTGCGTTGAGGTTTCACGAAGTAAAATCGGCTTTGTAGAAAGCTGATCCGGATCATTCAAAAAAGGATTCATCTTGGAGTATGAATATTCCTCATCGAAAGACAAAAGCAGGGAGATAGTAGCTTCCTTAGGCGTTCCAACAGGAAACAACAAATTTGCTTTAACCGAATCAGGGATATTCTCATTCAGTTTACTTGCTTTTAGTTGCTGGTTATTCACATATTCTGAAATTCCCAGAGGTGCTCTTTTTCTTGTAACCCCTGATGGCAGCGAAATTACCCTTTCTGAAGATGGCTTGTTTATCTCATTGATTTGAGGAGCCACCTGAGCTAAAGCGGTCACAGTAAATAGCAAGGTCAATGAAAAAGAAGCAATATTTTTGGGGCTGAAAAACATAAATCCGGTTTGGTTACAAAACTAAATTACAAAAAATCTATTCCCACTCAATGGTTGCAGGTGGCTTGGAGCTGATATCGTAAACCACTCTGTTTATACCGCGAACATTATTGATAATCTCGTTGGAAACCTTCGCTAAGAAATCATATGGCAAATGTACCCAGTCAGCCGTCATGCCATCGGTAGAATGAACCGCGCGGAGTGCAGCTACGTTTTCATAAGTGCGCTCATCGCCCATTACTCCTACTGAATTAATTGGTGTAAGAATTGCTCCCGCCTGCCACACCGAATCGTACAAGCCCCAAGATTTCAGGTTTGAAATGAAAATATCGTCTGCTTCCTGCAAGGTTTTCACACGCTCGGGAGTTATTTCTCCCAAAATTCGGACTGCAAGTCCCGGTCCCGGGAAAGGATGGCGACCCGAAATCTCCGGGTATAAACCCAGCTCCTTCCCTGCTTTGCGCACTTCATCTTTAAACAGATATTTCAACGGCTCTACAATTTTCAGATGCAGTTTTTCCGGCAAGCCACCAACATTATGGTGCGACTTAATCGTAGCCGAAGGGCCTTTCACCGAAATAGACTCAATCACATCAGGGTAAATAGTTCCCTGCGCCAGCCATTTCGCGTCTTTAAACATCTTCGCTTCTTCAGCAAAAACATCTATGAATAGCCTACCTATAATCTTACGCTTTGTTTCAGGGTCGGTGACTCCTTTCAGTTCGCCTAAGAACAAATCAGCAGCTCTCACTCCATCTACATTCAAGCCCATGCCTTTGTATTGCTCCAGCACGCTTTCAAACTCATTTTTGCGCAGCAAACCGTTATCTACAAAAATACATTTCAGGTTTGCGCCAATTGCCTTATGCAATAACAATGCAGCCACAGAAGAATCTACCCCGCCTGAAAGGCCGAGTATCACTTCATCATTACCTAATTGTGCTTTCAAGGAAGCGATAGTATCATTTACAAAAGAAGAAGCAGTCCACTCCTTTTTCAGATTGCACACTTCAAAAAGGAAGTTGCTGAGAATCTTGGTGCCTTCTGTGCTGTGATATACTTCAGGGTGAAACTGCAACGCATGAACCGGATTTTTGAAAGTATCGCCAACCGATGAAAATGCAGCCACAGGAATCATATCCGATGAAGCAGTAACTTTAAACTGATTGCCCAAATCCACAATCGTATCGCCATGGCTCATCCAAATCTGCGAGTGGTTGGAAACGTTCTGAAAAAGCACATCGTTTTTATCAGTAATATCCAGATGCGCTCTGCCGTATTCGCGTTTATCGCTGCGCGCCACATTGCCGCCATAGCATATCGAAAGCAACTGCGCACCATAGCACACGCCCAGCAAAGGTGCATGAGCAATCAGGTTATCTAAATCAACACGTGGTGAATCTTCCTGACGAACAGAAAACGGGCTGCCACTCAGGATTATAGCCTTAGTGTAGCTGTCCAATTCAGGAACTTTATTAAAGGGAACAATCTCGCAATACACTTCGAGTTCGCGGACTCTCCTTGCTATTAGCTGTGTGTATTGGGAACCAAAATCGAGGATTAATACTTTGTCTTGCATGGCCAAAAATAAATTTAATGAGCGTATTCGCTACAAAATAATTTGAAATGTTTTTAAACAATACAATTTCCGTTTTCCCAAAAATCTGAAATGTGGACAACAGAAACTGAAAATTCAGCGATTAGATATAAATTTGGCTAAATCTCACAAAGCAATATTTATGGCTAAAAAAATCATTCTTGGAGTTGTAGTTTTTATGCTGCTGCTCATTGGTGCTATAGTGGCAATCCCGTTTATTTTCAAAGATGAAATAAACGCCACCGTAAAACTCGAAATCAATAAGCAGCTGAATGCCAAAGTAGATTATGGCGATTTTGACCTGTCGCTGATTCGCTCTTTTCCGAATTTTAGTTTTGCGATGAATGATTTATCGGTGGTGGGCGTTGGCGATTTCAAAGGCGACACGCTGGCTTATCTGCCAAGCTTCAACTTCACCATTGATTTGATGAGCATCATCAACAAAGAGAAATACAAAATCCTAAAAGTGGTATTGAACTCACCGCAAATCAACGCCAAAATCAATAAAGATGGCAAAGCCAACTGGGATATCATGAAGCCTACTGAGGCTAAAGCATCTGAATCGGCAAGCGAAAGTTTTTCATTTGAAATCAAAAAATACGCCATTGAAAATGCCACCATTACTTATGATGACCAAAAAGGCAAATCTTTTGCAAGTCTGAAAAATTTCAACTTTGAAGGTAGTGGCGATGTGACTCAGGATGTGTACGACTTCGTTACCAAAACTTCCATTGATGAGTTAACATATAACAACGGTGTGGTTTCGTATCTCAGTAAAGCGAAAATCAAAGCTGAAAACACGATTAGCATTGACCAGAAAAACAGTAAATATACTTTCGCCAATAACGAAATCAATGTGAATGATTTGGGATTGCTCTTTGA
>CANHIG010000117.1 GCA_947461105.1 Bacteroidota bacterium
TAATTATGAATTCGCTAAATACAACGAAGCTAAATCTGCAATTAATGCAGATGATAAAGATCGTTATCCTGTGGCGCATTCCAAGGCCGGCTCTGCTCGTCATTATCCCAAAGGGAGCTTTGTGATTGATATGCTTCGCTTTGTGGTAGGTGATGCCGTATTCAAAAAATGTATTACTGCTTATTTACAGAAACATGCCTATAACATGGTGGATACCCATGATTTTTTCAGAGCATTTATAGAAGGCTCAGGAATTAATCTGGATTGGTTTTTTGAAGAATGGGTTTACAGAAGTGGCTATCCTGAATTTAAAGTAAAAAGAGTGAAAGATAATGAACGGCTACTTGTGATTATAGAGCAAGTTCAAAAGAGAGATTCGCTAACCGGATTATTCAAAATGCCTGTGAATATTGGGTTGTATAATAGCCTTGGATTTGTATCGGAACAACGCTTTTGGGTGAAAAACAAAATGGATACCTGTGTATTTGAACTTGCTGATAGTTCTCAAAATTATTTTGTGGTATTTGATGAAGGCTGCAATCTGATTAAGAAAGTGAAAGATGATAAAACAATTCCCGAGTGGGCATTGCAGGCAAAGCTTGCTAAGAACTGCATAGGCAGGTATCAGGCGATATTGGCACTAAAAGAATTGCTGCCTGCTGAAAAGCGCAACTATCTTTTAGATCTGGCAAAAAATGAAAAGACTGATTTTGTGCGAGTGGAAATATTAGCGCAACTGGCAAAGGATAAAAATATCAAGTCGTTGAATATTTTGAATCAGGTCTTAGCAGACAAGAATTTTTTGATTCGCAGAGCTGTAATCGAAAATGTGGATACTATAGACAGAAGACTTTTATTGCAGTTTGAAAAAATACTTGCCGATACTTCATACGTTAACATTGAAACTGCACTTCGCAAACTTGTTAAACAGTTTTCTGCAAAGAAGCAGCAATACCTTGATGCGGTAAAAGGCATTCATGGAATTTCTGAGAACGTTCGCATTGCATGGCTTGAGCTGCAAGTAAAAACTAATACCGATTTATTGTGGAAGGAGCTGGTAGGCTATACTTCACAATCCTACGAATTCAGAACAAGAACCAAAGCCATGGAAGCCATGGAGCGTTTAAATTTTTGGGATAAAGAATTGATTGCAAATCTGTTGGATGCCACAGTGAATCCTAACAGACGGCTTGCCGGGCCGGCTAAGAATCTTGTGAAACATCTACAGGAGCAGAGCGACTTTGCCACTGAATATGAATCGGCTAAACAAAAGTTTAGTTGTAAAGACTGGCAGCGCGAGCTACTCAAATAAATACTGTTTTTAGCTTAAAATTGAATTAAGCGATTAAATGTTTATTTTTCATCAACACAAA
Source organism: Bacteroidota bacterium (assembly GCA_947461105.1). GTDB lineage: Bacteria > Bacteroidota > Bacteroidia > Chitinophagales > LD1 > CALAYL01. The sequence goes on from CANHIG010000117.1 coordinate 1,374, forward strand.
ACCAACACCATGAAAAAAAATCTTCTATTCCTAGTGCTTGCATTTATTTGTGTATGCACCTTTGCGGCAGACAATACTGCTGTAATTGTTGATAGTGTTGTCGCAACACCCGCTGTTGCTCAGCCTTTCAATATTGATTCTGCAACTCATTTTTATATGAATATGCTCAGCCCGGAGCAAAAGGCTAAAAGCGATGCTTATTTTGAAGGGGGATATTGGTTACAAATATGGAATTTGCTTTATGGTATTGGAGTAGCATTTATTTTCCTTGGGCTAGGTTTGGGTAAGTGGCTGAAGCGAATTGCGCTGAAAGCAAAGAATGAGAACATACAGAACCTCATTTACATTGTACTGTATAGTTTGCTGGTGTGGGTTTTGTCTTTCCCTTTTTCAGTGTATCAGGAGTATTTCAGAGAGCATCAGTATGGCTTGTCTAATCTTTCTTTTGGTGGCTGGTTTGTAGAAAATATAAAAGGGTTGGCAATTGGTCTGGTGCTTGGTAGTCCGATGATTGTGGCGCTGTATGCCGCACTTCGCAAAACAGGCAAAAGATGGTGGATTTGGGGTGCATCGGGGCTTATGGTGTTTAGTGCTTTTGTGGCTTTTATAGCTCCTGTGTTTCTTGCTCCGATTTTCAATAAATACGAACCGCTTCCTGAGAGCAAACTGAAAGATGAAATACTTTCTATGGCTCGTGCTAACTGTATTCCGGCAGAGAATGTGTATATGTTTGATGAATCCAAACAAAGTAAAAGAGTGAGCGCTAATGTGAGCGGCTTCGCCAGCACCACCAGAATCTCACTGAATGATAATTTGCTGAATCGTTGCACACCCGAAGAAGTAAAAGCTGTGATGGGACATGAAATGGGGCATTATGTGCTCAATCATGTATATAAAGGATTGCTTGCATTTGGAGTACTTATTTTTATTGTGTTTGCCTTGTTGAACTGGTTGCTGCAAAAGCTCATCAGCAGGAGAGGAGCGCAATGGGGCATCAGTAGTATGAGCGATATTGCCGGATTGCCTTTGCTTTCAGTGTTGCTATCTATTGTTATGTTTTTTGCAACACCTATTACTAATACTATTACCAGAACACAAGAGATGGAGGCTGATCAGTTTGGACTGAATGCTGCGATGGAACCTGATGCTGAGGCGCATGTAGATATTATGCTTTCGGAATACCGAAAACTAGATCCGGGTAAGTGGGAGGAAATTCTTTTCTTCGATCACCCAAGCGGTAGAGTTCGTGTGAATACTGCTATGCGATGGAAAGCAGAGCATTTGAAGTGATAGTAAATTATTTTGTTACTCTTCGATGAGAACACCCATTTTTCCTATGCTGTAATCGCGATAGGCTTCCATGAGTTCGGTATGGGTATTCATTACAAAAGGGCCTTGAGTAGTAATCTTTTCTCCAATTGGAGCTCCGCTCATCAGCAAGGCTCGTGTATTTTCCTTTGCTGCAATCATGATGCCTTCTCAATCAGTTTCCAGCACAGCCATATTAAATCCTGATACTTCAGTGTTATCGCCTATTAGCAATTTTCCATCGAGCAAATACAGAAATGCATGATGTTTTTTTGGCAATGCAATAAACTGCTTTCCGTTTTTAGCAATATGCTGTGTAGCAGAATTAATCGCTGTCATAGTAGGGATGGGGCCTTTTATTCCCAGCAAATTTCCTATGATTACGTTTGCTTCAAAGAGTTTATCCTCGCTGATAAACTGAGGCGTATTTTCTTTTGATAGTGGATAATAAAAGGGTATATCCATTTTGTGTTGTGCTGGCGAATTAATCCACATCTGAATGATTTCCATTTCATGCTCCAGCGGTCTTTCACTGTGTATAATTCCCATGCCTGCATGTATCCATTGCGTTCCTCCTGCATAAATTTCATGGTCATTACCCCGACTGTCGCAATGGCGTGTGCCACTTTTGAAAACAAAAGTAACCGGAGAAAAGCCTCGGTGGGGGTGAGGCCCTACTCCGGCATGTTTCAAGTCGGTGTTTTCATCAATTTTTATGTGACCGTGATGCAACAGTACAAAGGGGTCTAAATATTCCAAAGTGGCTGAGGGAAGTTATTGTCTTATGGGCAAACCGCCCATATCAAACTTTGCAGCATAGATAATTTTCGAAACTGTTCTGTTTTCCATGTATGCAAATCCAATCGTTTAAAAACCAATCGCAATGCCTAATTAACCGAATAATTTGCCTGCTATACCATTGGTGATGGTTGTAGTTGCATTTCCAAGCGGATCAAAAGTTGTCACTTTAGTTCTGTATATATCGGAACGATAATTTGTATTCAGATTTATCGCCAAACTGGAATTTCTTCTGTTGTAAATTTCACACCAAGACCAGCTGCTGCTATCGGGCCACTCTAGCTTTTGCTTACTGAATTTTTTGCTGCGAATGGATTTGCAGGATGAAAAGCATAACCTGCTTCTACATAATAATACGGTGTGATTTTTACTTTACGCATATCACCTGTCAATTGCAGATAGAGCGGAATATACAAGCCGTTATTCACGTTTGTATTATCATATATACCCTTGCCCCATGAAATGCCTTTTCCAAAATACACACCATCCAATCCGATACCCAAACCAAATTGAGCGAAGTGGTTAAACTTAAAGCCTCTCACTATTCTCAACCCAATATTGTTGATACCCGGACGAAATTCTATAGTTCTGTAAAAACGATGTTTTTTCATGTATGCCGGCAAATGAGAAGTTTCTCGCATATAATGATGAAAGCCCTGTCCCCAGCTGTACTCGCTGTCATGAAAATATGGGTTGTTGCTATTTTGAACAGGAGCTGCCTCCTTACTTATCTTTTGGATTTCAGCAACTGTGACAAAAAATATGCTCCCTCCTGAAATCTTTATTTTAAAGCTTTCGTTAGGCACTTACTCTATAATCATTCCACGATATACGCTCCCGTTTTTCAAATAAATGACATCTTCCATATTGTTTTGAGCAAAAGCTCCGGCAGATATGATGAAGAGTGCTGACACTATAAGAACTTTTATTTTTTTCATAGTTCTTGTTGTTTTTTGTTATTCAAAGATGAAGATTAAATAGCGAAACACTGTCATTAAAGCAAGGTTTAACATCTGACTCCATTTTTATAATTTCGGGAATAGCAATTATAAAAAAGGGCAAAAGAAACACTGGTTTCTTTTGCCCTACTTAAAATGCCAAATGAAGCGTTTAGTTTACTACTATTTTTTTCACTGTAACTTTGTTTTGTGTTTTTACTTCCATAAAATAGATTCCTCGTTGATTGTTAGATAGGTCAAAGCTGCTGTTTTTACTCAAGTTTTCACCCTCAAATACAATTCGCCCCATTTGGTCAAGCACTCTTACAGAAATACTTTGAACATTAAGGTCTGAGCTTACTGATATATTAAATTTTCCAGAAGTAGGGTTTGGATAAACTGAAATTCGGTTTTCATCCAAGGTGTTTTCCTTAATACCTACTAGTTTTTCATTACACAAGCCCATTTCACACAACCATGATCTGCCATCTAAAGCCCAAGCCGCCTGGTTTTCAGGTCTGAAAGTAGGAGAGTAGGCAAGATGGTGAATTGCAGTAGCTGCTATGTCTGCCTGAACAGGAGACTGGTGTTGAATTGCAGTATCAACATTAAAAGGAGTTTTGTTGTAGCTACCAGGATCTGCTTTTGCAGGAATAGAACTTACAGTAGCTCTATCAGATGCACCTATCCACCAGATTCGTCTTTCTGTGATGGTATTGCCGCCATGTCCGGTACCTATTCCGCCATGATCGGTTGTTACCAAAATAAGCCAGTCTTCTTGGTCATAAGTTGGTCTTGCTCTGAGCGCTGTCATCATTTTTCCTATTTCTGTATCTACGCCTTCAATTGCTAAGATGTAGGCTGCATTATTTGGATTAAATCCGCTGCTGTGTCCTGTTAAATCTACCGCATCAAAATAAGTAAATAATACATCTACATCAGGATCTTGAATTTGTGCAACTGCCGCAGTTCCGGTTGTTGTTGTAGCTCCATCAGGTCCTTTTAGTTTCAGATCCCATCCATCATTATATACGTTATCGCTCATGGGTGCCCATTCCGTATATTGAATGCATTTCAAATTAGGTTTCAATTCTTTGGCACGAGTAGGAAAGTAAGGATAGGTATTGTAGTTGCTGTTGGAGTAGCTGTTTCCTGTTACCCCATGTTTATTGTGATAAACACCACACATAATGCTGGACCATGATGGGCCAGAAACGGTAATGTCTATATGCCATGCATCAAATGTAGATAAACCTTTGGCAACCAGACTATCCAGATTGGGTGTATTTGCCTGAACGAGCGCATCAGCTCTTGTACCGTCAATGCCAATTACCAAAACTTTTCTTTTTTGGCCTCCGGCAAAAATCTGCATACTTGTAACAAGAAGTAGCAGATGTAGTGTAATGATTTTTTTCATGTTTGTGTTTTTTATTTGTGATTAAATTTTAAAATTGATAAGTGAAACTTAGTTGTCCTTTTTGTCTGTAATACTCTGTTTTGATTGGTCTTCTCGGGTCGCCTCGGTATTCTTTATATTGCCAGTTTAGCAGATTGTTTGCTTCTATGGTAATGACATAATATTTCTTGAACTCATAAGAAATCTGAGCATCTAAAGAGTAATACTCCCCCATGAAAATGTCAAATTTGGAATCCGGGTGCAGTAATCGCCCTTCATCGTTTGGTGCTGAGACCAGATTGAGTTCTGTAAGAAAAGCTCCTGTATAGTTCATTGCCACCCGCGCATTTATATTATATTTTTCATAAAAGATTCCAACATTATACAAAAGAGGAGTTTGTTCAGCCATTGATTGAGAATTTGGCCTACCGGGTACTTTCATTCGCGATATAGAATACGTTACATTTCCATTTATACCAAAGCCGCCTAAGAAACTTGGTAGAAAGTCAAACTTCCTTTTTATATCAACTTCTACACCTGCTACCCAAGAATTACTTGCATTACTGTATGACTTTACAATGAAATTTTCGCGAGGATCTGAACCGCCAGAATTGGTCATGAAAATATGGTCAACAATATACTTTCCATAAGCACCGATAGAAAACATGCCTTTGTTGCCCCAATAAAATTCGTAAACGATATCTGCATTGTAAGAGAATGCAGGTTTTAATTTTGGATTGCCTTTTAGGTAAAGGAAATCAGTATATTTGATGAGTGCTGCTCCGGGTTTTGTCTCCTGAAAATTTTGTCGGTGAAATGTTCTTGAAAAAGCCCATTTCAAACTCATGTTATCTTTCAAAGAATAGTTGAAGTTGATAGAGGGCAATATTGCAGGATACTGAATGTTAGCACTTGCATCAATCTTTGGGAAGTAATACGTATACGTTGCACTATCATATTTTTCTTCTCCTAAATCAGATGCCTGTTGTTTCATGTAGGTGTATTCAAACCTAAGTCCGCCAACAATCGAAAGCTTTTTAATTTTAGCATCAGTCATCACATAAACTGCACTTTGAATTTCCTGATATTTATAGCTCGAACCAACCCAAAATCTGTAATCAGGATTCAATTCATTCATATAAAAATTTTGAAGCGGGCCGTTACTTCTGTTTTCAATATCCGGAATAAAATTTCTGAGCTGTTCTCTGGTCATGTAGGGAAGTGTAATGTCTTTGTAAGGACTTCCGAGTTCTCTCAAATAATCATCATACCTGTTTGGCTGGGTCTCAAATTCATTTAATGTGTAGCTATGGCGGTCTCTGCCACCTCTTCTGTCCACCCTCCATTCATGAAATCCAAGATTTCTTTCACCTGTTTTATAACGATTTTTTGTTCCGAATTTTAAAAGGATATTATCCTTGATTTTATATTCAGCATCCAATTGCAATACACCTGGGTCAAACTCCCATGTTTTATTTGTTTCAGTAAATGCTCTGAGAAATTCAAGAGTAGTATCACTGTATGCAGAACTGATTTGAGGTTTTATGTTTCTGTATGAATCTCCTTTTCCGTAAGGATTATCTATATCTAAAAGCTTTACATAAGACCATAGTTGATTGTTGGGATCTACCGGTGCATTAGGGTCGTATGCTGCACCATTTGTTAAAATCGGATCTATGTCTGTATA
>CANHIG010000118.1 GCA_947461105.1 Bacteroidota bacterium
TCAGTAGACCAGTATCGCTTCCGGGAAGCTATGGGGGAAATGATGAATGTGGCGCGACATGGCAACAAATTACTCACTGACAAAGAGCCTTGGAAGACTTTTAAAACTGACCCTGAACAAACAGCTGTGGTGCTTTATGACTGTGTGCAGATTATCGCCAATCTTTCCATTTTGTGTGAGCCGTTTTTGCCTTTTACTTCAGAGAAAATCAGAAGTATGCTGCAACTCACAGAACCGCTTTCTTGGGAAGATGCGGGCAACGCAGGCTTGGTGAAAGGCGGACATAAACTGAGCAAGCCAACTTTGCTTTTTGATAAAATTGAGGATGATATCATCGATATACAATTAGAAAAATTACACAAGAATAAATTACAAATGGAGCAAAATAAGGAAAGCGACAGTGCTGTAAAACCTCAAAAACCAGAGATTACCTTTGATGACTTTGAGAAGCTTGATTTCAGAGTAGGCACCATCCTGACAGCAGAAAAAGTGGAGAAGGCGGATAAGCTGCTGAAAATGACCGTTGATTTGGGATTTGAAGTGAGAACTATCGTAAGCGGCATTGCAGAGCATTTCAGCCCAGAGGAACTACCGGGCAAGCAAGTGACAGTGGTGGCGAATCTCGCTCCCCGCAAGATTAGAGGGGTGGAATCTAAAGGAATGATTTTGCTGGCGGAAAAGGCAGACGGGAAACTTGAATTTGCTACAGTGTTAAATTCTGTGCCGAACGGAAGTATTGTTAGATAAATAAAAAGAAATCTTTAATTTTAGATTATTCATTAAATATAAACCAAACCAAAATGAAAAAAATACTACTCTCCGTTTTTTCATCGGTATTGATTGTAGTCGGGGCAAATGCTCAGTGTGGCACAAAATATATCGATAAAGTGTTTGCTACAGTTTCTAAAACAACTGTCGTTTACTCTTCTACTTCACAAAGTATGGATATTTACACACCTGATGGCGATTCGTCTTCATCTAGACCACTATTAGTCCTGGCGCATGGTGGCAGTTTTACAGGTGGTGACAGAACAGAAGCTGACTTGGTAACTCTTTGTACTAATTTTGCAAAAAGAGGCTACGTAACAGCATCTATTGATTACCGATTAGCAGCAAGTCCCTTAGATATGGTTGGCCCTTCTACCGCATATCCTGTGGTGGTAAAAGCAATCAGTGATTCAAAGGCCTCAATTAGGTATTTTACGAAAGATGCAGCTACAACTAATACCTACAAAGTAAATCCTAAATTGGTTTATTTTGGTGGCAATTCAGCAGGAGCGGTAATTGCTGTTCAATATGCATACATTGATGACACTGCAGAAGTAGCACCCTCTCTTAGAAGTATTTTGTATGCGAATGGTGGTATAGAAGGGAACAGCGGCAATGCAGGTTATTCTTCTGAAATCAAAGCAATACTTAATCTGGCAGGAGGAATCCTTGATACTAACTGGATTGCAGATAATACAGAGCAAGCAATAGCAAGCTTCCATGGAACTGCAGATAATACTGTACCGTACTTATGCGGTGGTGTATTAAATGGTGCTTCTCAAGTTTCACTTTGTGGAACTGGGGCTATGAGACCAAGATACGAGCGTTTAGGAGTGCCAAGTGTTACTAAGATTTACGTTGGTGATGGTCACGTGCCTTGGTCATCAAATGCTGCAAAGTTAAATGAAGTAGATAGCATTTCAGCTGATTTCCTTGCTCAAAGAATTTGCGTTGATAATACTAGCAGTGTCGGCATTAGTTCCCTATCATTATCATCTTCTATTTCAGTTTATCCTAATCCTGCTAAGGATATGGTGTATTTTGAATTTGCCGGAGAAGGAAATGCAGAGTCAGTGAAAATGATTGATGCACTCGGCAGAGAAGTAGCGAATACTATTCCTACAAATAACAGAACATTTATCAATACATCTAATTTCCAAGGTGGTATTTACTTTATAGAAGCTACTTTCAATGAAAATCAGAGAGTGGTTAAGAGAGTTCAGATTGTTAGATAAATAGAGCTTCTAAAATATATTTTTAGTCGGGACGCAATGCGTCCCGATTTTTTTTGTCTTTAATTCAATACCGATTTTTGTATTTTCCCATCCATGAGTTTTAGTGAAACGGAATTAGCCTTTAACCTGATTGAACGAACGAACCGTTCTGTTTTTATAACAGGAAAAGCAGGGACAGGAAAGACCACTTTTTTGCGGAACTTAGTAAAGACCTCAAAAAAAAGCATAGTAGTTTTAGCACCTACAGGTGTTGCAGCTATTAATGCCGGAGGGGTTACCATCCATTCTTTTTTCGGGCTTCCGCTTACTACTTTTATTCCGAATAATGAGAGTATTGATAGAAATGTAGCGATTAATCAACCCGATTTATTAATGCATTTTCGGTATGCAAAGGAGAAAAGAAAACTCATAGAGCAATTGCAGACTCTGGTGATTGACGAGGTGAGTATGGTTCGAGCGGATGTGATTGATGCGATAGATCTGGCGCTCAGATATATCCGAAGGTCATCGAAGCCATTTGGCGGGGTGCAGCTTGTTTTTATCGGAGATATGTATCAGCTGCCACCGGTGCTGAAAGAGCAGGATAAAAATCTGCTGATGAAATATTATCCAAGTCCTTATTTTTTTGATGCAAAGATTTTTCAGAAGCAAAGTTTGATTACCGTTGAGCTGAAGACCATTTACAGGCAAGATGACCAAAAATTTATAGATATTCTCAATCACATACGGCATCAGGAATTTGACGAATACGATTATGAAGAACTTCAAAAACGGTTTAAACCTGACTTTGAACCAAATGAACCCGGATATATTGTGCTCACTTCTCACAACAATAAAGCAGAAACCATAAACAGGACAGAGTTGGATAAAATTGTTGCAAAGAAATATTTCTTTGCGGCTCTGATTACGGGTGAATTTAATGAGAGCACATTTCCTAATGAGCAGGTTCTGGAGCTCAAAGAAGGAGCTCAGGTAATGCTTATCAGGAACGATACGAAACCCGAAAAAAGATACTTCAATGGCAAAATCGGGGAGGTAGTCTTTATAGATAATGATAGTATTAAAATTCGTTTTGACGGTGAGCAAGAGATCTTGAATCTGGAGAAGGAGACCTGGACCAACAAACAGTATAGCGCAGATCCTGAAGATGGCACAGTGGTGGAAAAGGAAATTGGCAGTTTTGTACAATACCCAATTCGGCTGGCGTGGGCAGTTACTATTCATAAGAGTCAGGGACTTACGTTTGACAAGGCCATTGTGGATGCAGGAAGTTCTTTTGCTTCTGGTCAGGTGTATGTGGCACTGAGCCGATGCAGAACAATCGATGGTATAGTGTTGAAATCACAGATTACTCCGCGAAGTATCATAACGGATCAGGCTATTCAGCAGTTTCAGGAAAGTATTATCAGCAGTAATGAGTTGCAACATATTATTGAAGCAGAACAATATAATTTTGCAAAGTCATCTGTGGAAGATTTGTTGAAGTTTGAATTATTGGCATCTCACCTCAGGCTATGGAATCAGGAGATTGCCGAGAAAAATATTCTGCAAAAGGAAGTGGCAACCGAGCTTGCAGAGCAATTGATAAATACAGCTAATACACTTCAGGATGTGGCTATAAAATTTTCTAAGCAATTGAATCTGCTTTATACAGGATTTCAAAATGAAACAACTCAATGGGAGGCAATAGAAGAAAGAACGCTGAAGGCTATGGAGTATTTCATAAATGAGCTGGACGGGAAAATAATTCAGCCTCTTGAAATTCACTTTGATTTTTACAGAATCAAACCAAAAGTAAAAGGCTATTTGGGAACGGTGCTTGAATTGCTTCAGCAATTAAGAATCAAGCGCACGCAACTTTGTAAATTTGAATTGCTCGGAAAAATAATGTTTACAGGCGATGAAAGTAAGTTTGAACGTGAAAGCAAAGCAGTAGGCTCACCTATACAAGCAAAGGCCAAACCCCCAAAAGGGGAAACTTATCTGATTACGCTAGACTTGCACAAGCAAGGAAAAAGCATGAATGAGATTGCTGAAATCAGAAGTTTTTCAATAACCACAGTTGCATCGCATTATGCCCGATTAATTGAAAAGGGCGATATTGATATAGAGCAGTTGATGGATAAAGCTAAAGTGGAGTTGATAACAATGCACTACAAAACAGAACCTGAATTACCACTTACCGAAAGGAAAAATGAATTAGGCGATGGGGTTGAATTTTATGAGTTGAGAATGGTGGAAGGCTATTTGAGGCGAATGAAAATTATCGCATCGAATTAGTTACTTCTTCCCAATAAAATCACGCAGAGCAATATATAATCCGATAAACACCCCGAAAAGAGATAACGCAGCCGTGAAAACAGGCATGGAGTAATGCATTTTTTTATCGAGCCACTGCCCTGAAAATGCCCCAATACCAATGGGCACCATAATTTCGAAAGCCATTGAGGAGTATCGTAAAAATTTGTCTCCCATCAGAGAGTGCTTACTGAGCTTGTTGTTTAATAGGTCTTGTCTTAGCTTCTTCGTTTTCAGAATTTCTTGCCACAGCTATACCCATAGTGCATCTGCCATTGAATCTAGCGCCTTCTTCCACTACCAGTTTTTTTATGGAAATATCTCCCGAAATCAAAGCCGTTTTTGTAAGAATAAGCAAATCGCCTGCTTCTACATTGCCGTTTATCGTTCCTTCGATTACTCCGTTCGCGCATACCGCATTTCCCTGAATCACAGCGCTGGAGCCAATTACTAATTTTGACTTAGTGGATACATTTCCTTCTACTTTGCCATCTATTCTGATATCGGACTCAGACCTTAAATCACCTGATATTACTGTACCCGGACCCAGTTGGTTCATGGACTTTGGGTTGACAGCCGCTTCTTCTTTTTTGCCGAAAACACTCATTATGTTCTTTATTTTTCTCTAAAATACAATAAAATCTCTAGGATTCAAGGCTTTGCCCAAATGCCATATTTCGAAATGGAGGTGTGGTCCGCTGGTCAAGGCGCCTGTGTTTCCAACCGTAGCTATCACTTCTCCTGCTTTTACCGCTGAGCCTATTGTTGCAAAAAGTTTTGCATTATGTTTATAGACCGAAACGATATTATCCTTGTGTTGCAAAGTGATAGTATATCCTGTTTCCACTTCAAATCCTGAGCTGATTACAGTTCCGTCCAGCGTGGCCTTCACCGGCTCATTTCTGTTTGCCACTATATCTATCCCAAAATGCTTTTCCGAGGTGTTAAACTCTTCTGTAATCACGCCATTGGCAGGTGAAATGAAATGGTATTCGTTAAGCAGGGATGCAGCATCTATCTTGCCGTCTTTTTTGTAATTAATAGAAAAACTTTCCACTTCGCTCATTTCTTTTCTCAGCTCCAATTCCTCTTTTGACGATTCTCTTATTTCGGTGTTATTAGAGGCTAGATTGCTGTTCTTTTTAATGTTTGCAGCAGCATCATTTGCAAAGCCACTGTCAGTAATGATTCTGATAAAGTTTTGGTCTTTAATGGCTTTAGCATCCAGTTCCTTTTCCAACGAGTCTGTTTGGAGGGTTAATGCTATAATCTGGCTTTTGTAGTTATAGTCTCCAAAGCCGGGTATAAAATATTTCAGTGGTGTATAAATAATGGCACTTGAAGTCAATATCACCAAGATTACAATCAAGGTGCTAAGGAATATCCATAAATTGGTCTTACTAAGCACTAGAGAAAAGAGCTCTTCAAAGGTTGCATCATTCAGAATTACAAACCTGTATTTGCTTTTGAGTGATTTGTTGAGCTTGGTTTTTATCCTATCTGACATTTTAAATTACTTATCTGTTAATTGTGTTTCTCCCGCAAAACAATAAATTTGTCGTTTACGAGTTTAATAATAATTCTCAAAAAGCTGGCTTTGCGACACATTAATATATACTATTTCTTCTTTGTTACGGCAATTTTAGGGATTTCGGGTTGTGCTACCACAAATCAGGCGCCATTTCCTGCTCAGCAGTATCATGATATTACGTCCAGATATAATGCATATTTCAACGCAAAGGAGAAATTGAAAATTGTGATGCAGTCTGTTCAGAAGACACACAAAGATAATTTTGATGAAGTGGTTCCGGTCTATTACTATTCCGACCCAAAAGAATTTGCATCTAATGCCGGAGAGCTGGATGATGTAGAAAAACGATGTACCAAGTCACTTCAAATTCATAATTATTCGAACTATGCCGATGACCACTTTCTTCTTATTGGCAAAGCAAATTTCCTGAAAGGAGAGTATGATAAAGCCCTGCAAAATCTTCGGTTTATTACTACAGAATATAAAGATGGGGTAGATTATGTGAAGGAGATGAAACGCCTGAAAGGCAAAATAGTAAAACCTTCTCGCGAGAAAAAACCGGTTAAGAGACCCAAGTTTGAAAAAAAGCTGGATGCAAAAGGGAATCTGGTTTTAGAGAAGATTGACGAGCGCCCAAGCTACAGTCCTTTCATTCATGAGCCTGCCAGAGCAGAGGCATTGATTTGGATTGCTAATGCTTACACAAGCAGAAAGATGTTTACTGAAGCAGCAAGTATTATACAGTTTGCCAAGAGCGATGATAAGTTCTATCGAAATCTGGATGCCGATTTGTTGCTCGCGGAGGCAAATTTGAATGTGGCAAAAAAGGATTGGAATCAGGCTATTCCGGCTTTGGAAAAGTACCTGACCATGGTGAAAAAGAAGAAGCTGCGAATCCGACCGCTATTGATTTTAGGTCAGCTCTATGAGCGGGTTGGTCAAAATGCAAAATCAGCAGATTATTATAAGCAGGCACTTAAAAGTAATCCCAATTATGATATTGAATTTTATGCTAAAATCCAGCAAATCAGGATGAGCAGAAAAAGCAATACCAATATTGAAGAAATCAGAAAGATGCTGGTGAGCATGTCTCGAGATGGGAAGTACAAAGAAAATTTAGATCAGATTTATTACGAATTGGGAGAAATAGCCTTGAGCCAAAACAACAGACCCGAGGCACGGGAGTTCTTCAAAAAATCTGTCGGCAGTGCGGTTGCCAGCTCTCCTCAAAAATCATATTCATACCTGAAACTTGCTCAGATGGACTATGAAGAGGAGCTTTACACTACTTCGAAGTATTACTATGACAGCGCATTGACAGACTTGAGCAAGACGGACACTTCTTATGAAACAGCTTCTATCAGAGCAAAGGTTTTGGATAAATTGGTAGATCAGCTTAATACAATAAAATCAGAGGATAGCCTTCAGCGTATTGCAAAAATGAGTTCATCGGAGCGAGAGAAATACATTAGAAATCAGATTGCAAAAGCGGAGAAGGAAAAAGAAAAAAGTCAAAGAGAAAAAGCCTATCAGGCCTCAGCAAATGCCGAAAAAAATAGTGCTGCAGCTCCTATAACATCATCGTCTGGCGATATGTGGTATTTTTATAATCCGCAACTTAGGGCTGCCGGTTATAGCGATTTTATTAAACGATGGGGTAGA
>CANHIG010000119.1 GCA_947461105.1 Bacteroidota bacterium
AGAGCTGATGAGAAATACAGTTGCAATTGTTAAGTAATATATATGAATAATTTTCGTCATACTTGCATGTGCGCTAACTTGTTTATATGTCTGACAAAATCAGACTTATCGTGCCAATTTGGCTGTATATGTCTGATAACTGTCATCCTTTATTTTATAAATATATTATGTTTTTTGAATTACAAATCATCAAATGGGCTCTTTACGCTCAGCATGTTTTTAGTGCTTACATAAGTTCATATTTCAGTTGATCTAAAGCTATTGTACCTCAATGTTATGTATAGCCTTATTTAAACCTCAGATTCAGAATCTGCATATCCTGTTTTTTATCAGGAATCATAAAGGCCAGTGTAACCTCATGGCTCATGCCCATGTTTTTGTAGTCTTTAGTTTCTATGCCGTTGGCGTAGCATAGTCTGCCTATTCCTTTTATTTCTACTCCTATGTCAGTTATTATTTTGGAGTTGGTGCGGTAAGTAGCGCCTACCCAAAATGTTTTAAGGAAAATCATTCTTAGTCCCAGATCGGCCTGTATCGGAGCATTGCGCACCCAGCGCAGCGCTCCGGCAGGCGCAAGTGCGATTTTCTCAGTCTCACCAAATGGAATCTTTCCTCCAATCAGGAAGTTAAGATGCTGTACTTTTCTTATTTCGCTTTTACCATTGCTGGTCACATATTTTATGTTGATTCCGAGCAATTGAGGCACAGAAATTCCGGTATATAATTTTTCACCCCATTGATAATATAAGCCTAGCGAAGCATCAGGAAAATATTGAGCAGATTTCACATTAAATAATTCAGGATCGTTTTGCATATCGGGGTGCAGTTCATTGCCATTTAGTCTGTACTGCATCATATTCACACCAACACCGAATGTGAGCATGTGAGTTTTTGAAGTGTTGTAATTAGCCACTTCTTCATAGCTTCTTTGCTTGCCCAATTTAATTTGGTATGCTCCTGAAATTCCAAATCCTGTTTGTCCTGTAGGTCCTGTCTGGTCGTGTATTACATAACCACCAAGTCCTATATTTCTATTGGCTATTTGACCTTCTAGTCCCAGATAAGTAGTATAAGGCGAGCGATCTATTCTTGTAAATTCTTTTCTGAAAGTCATGGTTCCTGCCAGAAAACCTTTAGTGCCTGAAAGGGCCGGGTTCAAGATGTAAGCATTCTCTCTGATGAGCACAAATTCCTCCACTTGCTGTGCGCTGGCTACCATGCTTGTCAAGGAGAACAAGAGCAGCAAAATGATTTTTGAAAATTTTGAATTAAGGAACCGCATCAGCACAAGTTATTTTAGAATAGTTAGCGGTCCGTCAAATTTGCCTTCCTGTCCTTCGCTGTTTCTCACAAAAATCAAATAGTAATAAGTGCCACCCGGCAATTCATTGCCTTTCCAGGTGCCGCGCCATCTTTGAGCATAGGGCTTTTCCGAAAATACTTCATCGCCCCAGCGGTTTACTATTTTTACTGAATTATCAGGATAGCGTTCCAAATCTCTGATAAACCAGTAGTCATTGATACCATCTCCATTTGGCGTTATCACATCTGGAATGAAAAATTTGCTGAATGGTTTATCGCGAACCAATATGCGAAGACTGTCATAATCTTCGCAACCTTTATCATCGGCTACTGTGAGGTAATAAATGCTGCTTTGCTCCGGAAAAGCAAAAGGGTCGGGGCAGTTACTGCATGTGAGATTATAAGGAGGTTGCCAATTATTATTTACACCGCCACTTGCTCCCAATTGAATAGTATCATATTTCCAAATGATAGTATCTACACCTGCCAAAGCGAAAGGAGGGGAGGTGATGGCCAGCGCAAAAGGAGCGTAACTGAAATCAGCCCAACGCGTTTTAACCATGCTGCTGAATGGAGTGCCACCGAGTATAGTATCTCTGTTTATGGCTTCCCATCTCGGAACGTTTTGCCAATGAGCGATGTCCACCCAATTGCCATCGGCAGCAGGGTCATAGAAAATGGCAATCTGAACACTATCTGTGCCAGAAGGATGATAGATTCTGTGATACCAATTTGGATTGACCTCACATACCAAGTGAAATTTATTGTTTCTGTCATAGCCTTCGAGAGTGGCGTCTGTATTGGCAAATCGTACTTTATATTGATTTGCATTTTTTGATGCAGGTACTAATTCTATGGGTCTGTATCTTGATATACCCAGATTGGAACCCACAGGAAACAGATAGATTTTGTCTTCAGTGGTATAGCGCAGTAATCCACCATCTTTAAGACTCGATAAAAAGCCGGTAGTTCTTTTAACTGAGGCTGTGTCGTTGTTTCGCACCCAAATGGTGTTGGTATCTATATTAAATTCTCTGTCGGTCATATCCAGAAAGCCATCCACTTTGGCATCTATAGTTGCATATTTTACTCCGCTCGTTTTAAGAATGAGATTGTGGAAGTAAGTTTCATCTTTTCCTCTGATGGTTTGGTCAGCAGCATAGAAAAAAACATAGCCGCTGTCAGCGTGATTTATAAATGTATTATTACCTGCATTATTCGTCCAGTCGCCAGTGAGGAAAATAGAATCATGATTATGGTAAGTGCCTTGATTGG
This sequence comes from Bacteroidota bacterium, assembly GCA_947461105.1. Taxonomy (GTDB): domain Bacteria; phylum Bacteroidota; class Bacteroidia; order Chitinophagales; family LD1; genus CALAYL01. The sequence goes on from CANHIG010000119.1 coordinate 2,578, forward strand.
AGTTTATCATATCGCCAATTACGGACAGATATGCTTTATCCTTTATTGAAACCATTGCACCATAATTACTCCAATATCCGCTTTGTGCATTAGCGACAAAGGGAAATAGCATGATGATGTAAAAGAAATGCTTGAATCTCATCGTTGCAAAATAATTATTCTTTTGTGAAATTCACTCGTTGTTTTTGATTTGAAATGTAGTTATTGTTTAATTACATTTAGCTCGCAAACTTTTTTACATGCGCAAAATATTTCTAGTTATTACTGTAGCACTTTTCAGTGTGCAATTTTTACATGCTCAGGTGGGTATCAATATTCTGATTCCTGATTCTAGTGCTGTGCTGCAATTGGAGTCTAATAACAAAGGATTGGGGCTTAGCAGACTTACTACTCCGCAGAGAGATGCTATCGCTGCTCCGCTCCGTGGGCTTACTATTTTCAATACTACAGATAGCTTTATGGAATACTGGACCGGTGAATGCTGGCTCAGAGCTTATGAAAAAACCTGCAACGACTGCGATTTCAAATTTTCCATTGATGATGCTACCGATACTTTAGACAGAATTTATGAAGATTCAGTTTTTTCTACGCTTACTCTTGAAAAGCTGAAAAGTACCCACAAGATTAATGTGATATTTTTATCTATGCCGCCTCAGGGAGTTCAGATTTCTTTTGACGGAAGCTCCATAATAGATAGTGCAGGCACTTTAAAGATAGTGGTGAAAGCAGATATTTTTGCAGGCGATGGTTTGGTGCCAATTGTTATTCAAGCCTTTTGCGGAGATCAGGTGAAGTTTCTCACTTACAATGTTTATATTGAACCATGTGTCAGAGTTACGATTCCTGCTGATACAAAAGTTTATGATTTGCAGGCGCAAAATCCTATTGATTTACCGTTATGGTCCCGAAAGTGTGTGGTGCTTACGGTGAACAATTCGGTGTCTGTTACTTCTGATAGTTCCACTATTCCTGCTTATACTACAGGTAAGCTGGATTCTTTATCCAAAGTGGGTATTATCAATAACGGTTATATACTTGGAAGAGGTGGAGATGGCGGTGGTTTTGTGTATTCAGGCAACACATTCACAGTGGGCGGTACCCCCGGAGCAAAAGGAGGAAATGCAATTTCGCTTACTACAAGAACAATTATTAAAAACTATGGCGCAATATATGGTGCAGGAGGTGGCGGAGGTTCAGTGGGGCTTTTGATTCAGTCACCATCTTTACCATTAGTAGGGTCTATAGCAATAGGGGTAGGCTTTGGCGGTGGCGGTGGTTCTGAAACAGGCAAAGGGGGTGCTGTGCCAAGCGGAGCATTAAACATCGGAATTTTCAATGGAGGAAGCAACGCTACAGCAGGTGTGTATTCTGTACCTGGGGTGGGCGGTGTAGGGAATGTAAATGTTCCGATTACTATAAACCCACTTACTGTAAATATAAATCCAACCGCTAATGGTGGCAATGGCGGACCTTTTGGTCAGCCCGGGACAAGTGGCTATTTGGATGTAAGTATTACTGCCTGTGTTGCTATACCAATCATCGGTTCAGTATGTGTGCCTATTCCTATCCCGGGTGGATTCCTGCCTTATTTTGGACCTGCAGGCGGTCAGCCGGGTAACGCCATAAAGCGAAATGGACAGCCATTGGTAGGTATTACAGATGGAAGTTATTCTTCATCCCAAATCAAAGGTGTAGTTGGGCCGTAACTGCTTTTAAAAATTATTTTAATCACATTAATTATATTTTATGATAGTAACAAAAAGACTTTTCCTGCTTTTATTTATTGCATCGTCTTTCGCGTCATGCAAAAGAGACAAAGTGTCTGAAAATAGCAGTAGCACTGCAACCTACTTTCCCGTAAAAGAGTACACGCTCAAAAACGGACTAAAGGTTTTTATTTCTGTGAATAAGACTGCCCCAAGAATACAAACAGCTATCACTGTAAAAGCCGGAAGTAAATATGATCCTTCTGAAACTACCGGTTTAGCGCACTATTTGGAACACATGCTCTTCAAAGGCACCAAGCAGGTTGGTACATTGAACTATGAATTGGAAAAACCTTTTTTAGATAGCATCTCCAATTTATTTGAACTGCGCAAAAATACTGCTGATCAAAAAACAAAAGATGCCATTTACAAGAGAATAGATTCCTTTTCTTATGAAGCATCTAAACTGGCTATACCTAATGAGTATGATAAAATGCTTTCATCGCTTGGAGCAAATGGCACCAATGCTTTTACTGACAGAGACCTCACTTGTTATATAAACGATATTCCTTCCAATGCTCTGGATAAATGGCTTTTTGTGGAAGGAGATAGATTTAAAAATCTTGTACTGAGAATCTTCCATACAGAATTAGAGGCGGTGTATGAAGAATTTAATCTAAATACTGCCTACGATGGTGAATGGAGTTCGCAAGCTGTGGATTCATTGCTTATGCCCAATCATCCCTATGGAACGCAAACCACTATAGGGCTGAGCAGTCATTTGAAGAATCCTTCCATGATAAACATTCAAAACTATTTTGATAAATACTATGTGCCAAATAACTGTGCGATTGTTTTGAGCGGTGATTTAGACCCTGATAAAACTATAAAGCTGATTGAGAAATATTTTGGAGACTGGAAGGCAAAGGAGTTGCCTGTGTTCAAAAGAGCTGCTGCTCCTGATATCAAAGAACCGCTTTATACCACCAAAACAGGACAACAGCCGGAGCATGTGTATGTTGGGTTCAGATTTGAAGGTGCCGCTACAAAAGATCCTTTGATGATTAATCTTATTGATGCGATTCTTTCCAATGGTAAAGGCTCTGGTATTTTAGATCTTAATTTAAAGTTAGGGCAAAAAGTGCTGGAAGCATACAGCACTTATTCAGACAATAAAGATTATACCGTTCACAAACTTTATGGAGAGCCTAAGCAGGGGCAGAGCCTTGATGAAGTTAAGGATCTGCTGCTTAGTCAAATTGACTCTGTTAAGCAAGGCAACTTTCCGGACTGGATGCTGAAGGCTGTAATCGACAATAAAAAGTTGGATATGATGCGCAAGTCAGAAACAAACTCAGGAAGAGTTTTTGATATTGTATTTGCATTTGTAAAAGATATTTCTCTGGATGAAAAGCGCAAGGAAATTGATGAGCTTTCTAAAATCACCAAGGCAGATATTGTTGCTTTCGCAAATGAGCATTATGGAAATAATTATGCCGTTTGCTATAAAAAATATGGTGCTCCTAGCCTGTTTAAAGTAGAAAAGCCTAAGATAACACCGGTAGTTTTAAATAAAGATACTATTTCCAAATTCAGAATGGCATTTGATAAAATGCAGGAAGGCAATCTCACTCCAAACTTCTGTGACTATGGAAAGGAAATTCAACATGGAGTTTCATCCAAAAATATTCCTGTGGATTATCAGTATAATAAGCTGAATAAAACATTCTCGCTTAATATGATTTTGGATATGGGAAGCGATAATGATAAGCTGCTGAGCTATGCTATTGACTTTTTCCCGTATATGGGTACAGACAAATATTCTTCATCAGAGATAAAACAGGAATTCTACAAACTTGGATTGAGCTTTGATGTGTATTCATCTCGCGATGAAGCCAGAATTGTTTTGAATGGCCTGGAGGAAAACGCTGCTGAAGGACTGGAATTGTTGGAGTATTTCCTTAAAAACTGCAAAGCAGATAAGGATGTTTATAAAACATTTGCTGAAAACATTATCAAGAAAAGAGCTGATGCTAAACTCGAAAAGGATGTAATACTTTGGGAAGGTTTGTTCAATTATGGCAAGTATGGTGCTAAAAATCCTTTCAATAATGTATTGAGCAATCAAACCATTTCTGAACTTGATGCTGATTTATTGAGTGGTAAAATTCATGAAATCACCTCTTTCAAGCATACTATTTATTACTACGGTCAGCAGCCTATGTCTGATGTGATTTCATGGATTGATAAATATCATCAAGTCCCGGCTCAACTCAAAGATTATCCTGCGCGAACAGATTATCCTGAGCTGCCAACTGATAAACCGATTGTTTACTGGGCAGATTACAACATGAAGCAGGCTCAGATTATTTTCTTGTCGAAGTCTGAATTGTATGACAAGTCTTTAGTGCCTGCTATCAATTTGTTTAATGAATATTACGGAGGTTCTATGGCATCGGTGGTATTTCAGGAAATAAGAGAACAAATGGCACTTGCGTATTCGGCATTTAGCAGCTACTCCACACCTTCCAGAAAAGATGAGTCTAATTACATATTTGGATTTGTGGGCACACAAGCTGATAAGCTTCCTTTAGCATCAGAAAAACTGAAGGAACTACTAACTGATTTGCCCAAAGCGGAGCAGTTGTTTGATATGTCTAAGACTTCTATTCAAAAGCGTTTAGAGAGCGAATGGACGACAAGACAAAGTGTTTATTACAGCTACAGAAGAGCACAAAAGCTTGGACTTGATTATGATATACGAAAAGATGTGTATGAGCAAACTAAGAAGATGACCTTTGATGATGTCAAAAAGTTTTTTGACGGGCATATCAAAGGCAAGAACTATGTATACCTTGTTATCGGAAGCAAGTCTGATTTAGATGCTAAGGCACTTGAAAAAATGGGCGAGGTGAGAGAGTTGAAGCTGAATGAGTTGTATGGGTATTGATGCGCTGAACTTTGAAAAATTCAATTCCAATCACATGTGTTTATCCGCTTCAAGTATCCTGAATTTCTTCACCTTGAGGTAATACTTCTTTTGGTTGATGCTATATTCTACTACAGCCAGCGTTTTTGATTTGCAGGTCTTACTTTTTTCTACCGGATTGAGTTCGGGTTTTTCATTATGGTATCTCGGATTGTATATCGCAGCTATGGTGTC
>CANHIG010000120.1 GCA_947461105.1 Bacteroidota bacterium
CTGATTCACAAAGCGTAGTATTCCATTCAATCTTTGGGTCTCTTTTACAGGATGCAAAAACAACACAGGCAACTAAAATTGAAAGCGCCCAAAGCATTATGATAAAAGGTGATAACTTCATTTTATGTATTTGCTTTTACTATAAATTTATCGTTTATTTTTAAAAAACAATACATTTAATAACTACAACTCTAATAATGAACGCTGAAAACATCATCATCAAACTGCAAATGCAGTCCCACCCAGAAGGAGACTATTACACGGAAACATACAGAGCCATCAGAATTTACCAACAACCAAGAAGGAAACCTCCGCAATGTTTGCACTGCAATTTATTTTTTACTGGTAGATGATAACATCTCCCATTTCCAGAGAATCAAGTCTGATAAAATGTGGTTCTTTCATCAAGGCAAACAAATTGAAATTGTATCTATTCAAAACTTGTTAGCATTATTCTTGGAAATGATATTGATATAGGGGAGATACCGCAAGCTGTGATTCCAGCAAATGTTTGGTTTGCATCATGTGTTAAAGATGGCGATGGATCCGCCTTAGTGAGTTGCAGCGTAGCTCCAGGTTTTTAATTTTGCAGATTTTGAAATGGCAAAGTGAGAGTACATTCAGGATATGTATCCGCATTTGAAAAATACAATCGAGAAATTTACCTAAAAATTAATAAAGCATATACGAAACTGTTATTATACGATTTTGATGTTATAGTGTAATAAAGTAAGGTATTAAATGATTAATTCCAGAGAGTATTAAGATACCATGATAAGTATCATAATGGATTTATTTAAAAAAAATATTGCTTTCTGGCAAAACAATTTACTTTTGAATTGTTTATACTGAATCTAAATAACAAAAGTGCGTAGAATTTTTATAGCTCTGTTTTGCTTTACCATTTTATCAGGCTTAAATGCACAGCAAGCACCCGAGACTAAATCTATTAATCAAGCGGGATACATAGTCCACATGCTCAACTATTTAGGGAATGATTATTTCCATGCCGTGGCGAATGGGAAAGTATTAAGTGCCAATGAATACGAGGAAATGAGCGAGTTTGCTCATTCTATTGATAAAAATGCACAGCTTCTCAATCCAAAAGATTCGTTAGCGAAAATAGCTACATCGATTAAAAACCTGGTAGCCCAAAAGGCAGAGCCTACTGAGGTAAAGCTAGCCTGCGAATCTGCTCGTAAATTATTAATCCAATTATATCAGGTAAAATCATTTCCACCAAGCTATCCTTCCATCAGTAAAGGAGCTGTTGTTTTTGCTGCGGAATGTGCGAAATGCCATGGAGAAAAAGGTTTTGGCGATGGCAAAGATGGACTGAAGCTAGACCCAAAACCACGAAATTTTCATGATACAGTCCGAATGAAATCTATTGCTCCATTCTCAGCTTTCAATACCATCAAATACGGAATAGAAGGGACAGGCATGAAGTCACATCAAAACCTTGGAGAAGAGCAAATATGGAATCTTGCCTTTTATGTGCTTTCACTCAGGTATCAACCAACCGATAAAGTTGCAAAAACAGCACTCTCACTTGAGGCAATTGCAACAAAAAGTGATGATGAAATTCAAACAGAATTTCCTGACGCAAATATTGCTGCAATAAGAACTGCTGAGCCAAACCAAATAGCCTCAAAAGGATTTGACAAAAGCTTTTCCTATCTGGATGAAGCTAAAAATGCTTGCCTGAATGGGGACCTGGAAACTGTAGACAAAATGATAACCATGGCTTATCTGGAAGGCATTGAGCCCAAAGAGTCTATCATTAAAGAATTGAACCCAGAACTTATTCCTAATCTAGAAAAGAAGATTGCTGCTATACGTGCAAATATCAAAGCTAAAAACACCGCTGAGGTAATGGCAAACATCAAACTTCTGGAAAGTGATTTAAAAGAAATAGACCAGCAGCTGAAAGGGACAAATATGAAGCCTTATGTGACTCTTGTTCTAACGTCATCGATCTTGCTGCGTGAAGGAATTGAAGCACTGCTGATAATCATAATCTTTATGAATGTACTCGGAGCCAGTCACTTCAAACAAGGAAAAAAATACGTTCACCTTGGATGGCTCTCTGCGCTTGCCGCTGGGGTTTTGATCTGGTTGCTTATAGGCAATCTGATTGCATCGAGCAAGCTAAATCTAGAAATACTCGAAGGCAGCATCACCATGGTTGCTATAGCACTTATGATATATGTTGGTTTTTGGTTGCACAAAAAATCATCCATCGAAGATTGGAAATCATACATTCAAAACAAGATAAAGGGAGAAAAGAAATTCTCCAGTATTTGGGGTATATTCAGTCTTACTTTTCTGGTTGTATTCCGCGAAATATTTGAGTCCATTTTATTTATCTCAAGTATTGATTTACAAAGCAAGGGTGAGCATCGTTCATACATAATCATAGGTTGCATAATTGGCTTCGTAGTGATTATAGCATGCTACCAAATCGTTACAAGGCTCAGTAAGAATATACCTTTCAAAAAGTTAATCAACTTCTCGCTTTTCATTCTGGCTATACTCACTGTAATGCTTATTGGCAAAGCCTTCCACAGCTTTCAGGAAGCAGGTTTGATTAGCCAAACTGTAATAAACATCAAGTCAATAGATGTTTTAGGCATCTACCCTACTTTCGAAACGTTAGCTGCTCAGCTCATTATGCTACTCTCGATGATGCTCGTATATTTTAGGATGTCAAGAAGCTGAAATTATTTCAACAACCCGCGCAATGAAGCGATGAAATCTGCTTCAGTAACTGTAGTAGAAGGTCCAAAGCTTTTTACGACTTTACCGTTCTTATCAACCAAAAATTTTTGAAAGTTCCATTTCACCGGAGCATCTACTACGCCATTCTGATTTTTATCTGTGAGGTATTTGTATAGCGGAGCCATATCTTTTCCTTTTACAGTAATCTTGGAAAACATAGGAAAGGTTACGGCAAATTTTCTGCTGCAAAATTCTTTGATTTCCTTGTTAGTACCGGGTTCCTGACCCATAAAATCATTTGCTGGAAAACCTAAAATCTCAAACCCTTTAGCTTTGTATTCATCGTATAATGCCTGCAATTCTTTGTATTGAGGTGTGAAACCACAGTTGGAAGCAGTGTTGACTATCAAAAGCACTTTCCCTTTGTATTTAGAGAGGTTTACCTCGTTTCCATCAATGTCTTTCATGTTAAAATCATGAACGGATTTTTGACCTATTGCTGTCAAAGAGAATAAAGTAAGGAGTAATACTGTTATGTTTTTCATGTGATTTGTTTTATTTTTTAGTTCGAAACGTATCGTTTTACAAAAAGTTTATGGCCAAAGCTATTAAGGGCTATTAGCTTATCTCAATTACAAGCCCACATCTTTTTGCTTTTAACAAATCTTTATTAGGATTCATGCAACTATATAATACAACTATATGTCTATTCATCGGGTTTGGTTTTAAGGGTTAAAACAAAAGGGAGTCGGAATTGGGTTTTCCGGCTCCTTTTATTTTGTCCAAAAAATATTGTTTCTCCAGAATATACATTACCAAAAATTTAATACTTTCACTTTACTAAAATCAAAATATATCAGCATGAAAAAGCTCATAGGATGTTCATTTTTGGCTATGACAATTGCATTATCCGGTTGTCACAAAGATAAAACTACTCAAGAACCTTACCTGATTTTCAAATTCAAATTTGATCCTAATCAGGAGCGATTAGATAATTTTGGAAATACATCAACCATGCCCGCAAATCATGCCGGACAATCACCAACTTTTAAATACATGTGCGCTCATTATCTGGAAATGGCACCTGACAGATACACCCAAATCGGAGCAGGCACAGTGCTATATCATGCTGAAGAGACTACTTTAGGAGGCAGTACTGCCATCGTCTTTGAAAAAGAAGTACTGACAAAAAACGATTCTGTATTCCTGAAAATTCCTCTTAAAGATGTGAAAGCTGGTTCTTATGAATGGCTGCGTGTATCCTTGGCTTATCAAAACTATGAAGTTAATTTCCTTTTAGATACCAACTATAATGTAGGAGGCACCAACTATCCGATATATCAGGAATTCCCATGTGAAATTGCAAGCTTCGTAGGATTTAATTCTTATATCAAATCATACAAACTACATAGCCAAACTGTTACGGTAAATGCAAATAAAGCTCAGGGATATTGGGGATCTGAGGCTTATGGAACTGTTTATGGACAGGCCTTTAATCAGGTAAATACCGGACAGTCTCCTGCAGGCTCTACTACTGTTGTTAATCCTATTGAGGCTACCTCTCCTATTCCACGTTTATCAAATTCGTGTCTTGCGACAGGGCAATTTGAAGGCGGCAATTTGGTAATCACCGGAAAGGAAACAAGCGATATAGTTGTTACAGTATCGCTTTCTGTTAACAAAAGCTTTGAATGGGTAGAGGTAGTAAACGATGGTAAGTGGGAACCATTTAAAGGAGAGCAAGTAGTGGACATGGGCATCAGAGGTTTGAAAGCACTCCATTAATCGATTTAGAAGTTAATCGCCAGCCTCACATTAACGCGTCTGTTTGTAAGGTAGTTTGGAACGGCATACTGATTGTTGTAAAAGTCTTTAATCCATTGGTAAGACACCGTATTGCTAATTCCAAAAATATTGAGTACATCTATACTCAACCAAACAGATTTGATACCTTCAGATACTTTTGTTTTCTTTTTAGCCCATTTAGGCGACCATAGTTGTCCTGCAAAGCCCGCATCTACCCTTCTGTAAAAGGGCAATCGAAATTTATCAGTATAAGCATCAGCACCAGGAGCTTTCACAGGAATTCCTGCACCAAAAATCAGGTTTAAATTGAAGCGAATAAATGGAAAACGAGGTATATAATCTTGGAAAAACAAATTAAATGTGACACGTTGGTCAGTGGGACGAGGTTGATAGCCGATATTATTATAGATGGTATCCTTAATAGTTCCAATGGTTTCTGAATTCACAAATTTGATTTCATTGCCACTAGAATCTCTGATTACCATTTTTTTATCACCATCCAAATCATTATAAGTACCCATTACAGAAATACTCATCCATGACTCCACTCCTTTTGCCAACTCTCCGTTAAGGCGCATGTCTAATCCTGTTGCAAAACCTTTAGCCATGTTTTTACCATAGTATCTAATCAATACATTCTCGTACTCGAAAGGCACAATATCCCAAAGGTATTTGTAATATGCCTCGGTAACGAACAGAAAAGGTCTTCCCCATGCTTTGAACGCGTAATTCATACCTAGTACTGCATGAGCGGATTTTTGTGCTAAAAGCGATGTATTTACAACTCCCTGCATATCGCGCATTTCCCGGTAGAAAGGAGGTTGATAATATAATCCCCCTGCTAGAGTAAATACTAAATCAGCTTTAGTTTTTGGTTTGTATGAAAACTGCACACGCGGTGTCACAACTACTTCTTTATTCACATCCCAATACTGAAATCTAACACCATAATTAAATGTAAGCCTCTCTTCCTTCCCAATTCTCCATGTATCCTGAATAAAGGCTGTAACGCGATTTGAGTTTAGAGAAAATTTGCTTTTCAATACTTTATCAAATGAAATACTTCCATAAACTCCGGAAGGAATTGTGTCACCCGTGAAAGTCTTTTGGTCATTAAAATAGTTGAGTGAATACCCTGCGGAATCAAGCCTGTTCCATTCATTTAACTTGTCATTCAACTGCTGATACTTGTAATCCACTCCCCACATCACATTGTGCTTACCCTTAATCCAAGTACCTCGGTGGGCAACAGAATAGATATCAGTATTAAAAGCATTTCGCGCCCAATTTTGTATGCCTCCATATCCTCTGAATGATTTCACTTCACCAAAATCACTTTTACCAAGATTAGTTTCTACATCACCAATGCGATAATCAGATATAATATCAAACTGCTCTTTTTCTCTGTTGTTATACACAGAACCCATCAATTTCAGTTTGATATTTTCTTTGGGATAATAGTTCAAAGAAAGACCATTCATCAATGAACTATAGCTATCATTCTCAGCTCCTTCAAATGCCATTTCCAACTGCTTCACATCGCTCACACTTCCAAACTTTGTTTTGCGTGTATCGGGCGCATAGAAAAAAGTATTTCGTGCATAGTTGGAAATCACTTCCAATGACCATTTTTCACTGAACAGATATGTTGCGAAAAACTGAACATCAATAAAGTTGGGATTATATTGCCCTTTTGTATCAAGGCTCCTAATCAAATACTGACTTAGTTTTTGTCGAAATCCAAGTACAAAAGTAAATCGCTTTGATTTATCACAACCCTCGATATTTGCAGCAAATCCAAGCAAGGAGCCAGATATAGAGCCCCCCCATTGCTTTGGACGCTTATATGTAACATCTAATACCGAAGAGAGCTTATCGCCATAATTTGCCTGAAATCCACCTGATGAAAACTTAATATTGCTTACCAAATTGGGGTTAGCAAAAGATAAACCTTCTTGCTGACCAGAACGAATCATGAAAGGGCGGTAAACCTCAAAACCATTTACATAAACTAAATTCTCATCAAAGTTTCCACCGCGTACAGAATAGTTTGAGCTCAACTCGTTTGTCTTATTAAAACCTAAAGTTTGAGCTGCAAGAAAGGCTTCTATTCCACCTCCACCGGCATCGGGTAACATAATGTTATCTACTTTTATCTCACTCATGTTGCCTGGTGTCCTGTTTGTTTTGCCTTTAATATCCACCGTAGGCAAAATATTTTCTTTAGACTTTAGTGACAGTGAAAGCTCTAATGCTTGATCTGTCTTAAGTTCAACTTTCTTTTCAGTTGGTTTGATGTTTATAGAGCTAAACATCAGCGTGTATTTTCCAGCAGGAGCTTTTAACTCAAATGAGCCGTCATCTTTGGTAACAGCTCCGAAATTTTGATTCTCTTTCAACGTTACATTCACGGCTGCGGCTGCTTTCCCATCCTCAGTCTTCAACACGCCCCGAACTACAGCATTTTCCTGTGCAAAAGCATTTGCAGCAGCAGACAATACTAAACACAACATTAATTTTCTAAAACGAAGCAATACAACCATTAAAAGCATGTAATCAATTGGGATAAAACGATATTAAAGTTTATTTATTACCTGCATTTCTTAAAAATGAAATAGTTGCTAAAGGATCTGGATCATTAAACACGGCACTACCTGCAACCAAACAATCTGCTCCGGCACTGATTACTGCATTTGCATTTTCTTTGGTTACCCCGCCATCAACCTGCAAATAAATATTCAATGATTTAGCATCTATCATACTGCGAAG
>CANHIG010000121.1 GCA_947461105.1 Bacteroidota bacterium
GAAGCAAAAAGTATTAATGGCTTTTTTAAATTACAATTAACGAACCTCCTCTTATTACTAATTGTTTTTCAAGGGTTTAGAAATACAAAGCGGCATTTCAAATATTACTAATGCAACCAATAGACTTTTGCAGCGCTCTAGCATAGCAATGGCCCATCAATTTTTCATATTTAATATTCTTTTAGGTTAGTATTTATTATAATTTCACATAAAACCACAACCATATGAACACAATATTATCAAACATAATTTCCATTTTCATTACGGGAATTATTGCATTTTCAGTAGGACATTTCGTTGGGGGCAATCCCAATTTCAGTGAATATCTCGACCCAAAAATCATCATAGACAAGGTAATGGGGAAAGAGCAAGCCGCTGTTGACACCACTGATTTGTCACAAAAATTCACCACAATAAATGCTGAAGAAGCCAGAAAGTACTGCGCTAACTTCAGAACACTCACCGAAATTTGTGGAAATGAAAAGGCATACAATTATTTTGACTTAGATCAGGAAACGGTTCAGGGCATAGCTCATGCCGCTGCACAGATCAATGAAGAATATGGAACAGACAAACCGGAGAAGTTCAGAATTGTTTTTGGTATCAACCCCTACGTTTCTACATTAAGCAATGATAAAATTTTTAGACTGCTGGTGCTACCAATGAGAGGAGTATATGAAGATTTAGATAAAATCAGAATTTCTGAAAACAGTCTCAACTGCTCTTTTGGCTGTGAAAAATCTGAGTTTGTTTGGAAGGACGGCAAAGATTGTCTGGAGCAATAATTCAAATTATTTCACCTTTCTGATTCTACTCATGGTCTCCTTGGTTATTCCTAGATAAGATGCAATGTATTTCAACGGCACTCGATTTACGATAAAAGGTTTTTGGGCAAGGAGCGTTTCATACCGCTCTTTTGCAGAAGCACTTCTTAGCAATTTGATATACTCCACTTTTTGAAGCATAAATTCCCCTACTCCCTCACGCACATAAGCCTCATACTTGGGATAATCCCGAATAAGGGCTTTGTAATCATCATAAGTTGTATAGTACCCATAAGTATCTTCAAGAGCTACTGCCGAAATTTTAGCAGGTGTTTGATAAATAAAACTCTCATAAGCTACTAACATATCGCCTTCAAAATTCAATCCCAATAAATGTTCTTCGTTGTTTTTATCGGTGTAATATGCACGAACGGCACCTTGTGTGATTCGTCCTATTTTATTGGCCACCCTACCCTCTTTAATCAGAAACTCTCCTTTCTTGACCTTGAACACTTTTACTATACTGACAATGCGATCTAACTCCTCAGTAGGTAGGTTTACACTTTGCGAAATAATATCCCTCAGCTTGTCCATAAAATTCTTGATTTACTGAAAACATAATTACTAGCTTACAAACAATATTTCAATAAAAACAATAATGAGGTATAAAAGTTTCGTATAGCGTTTTATATCATATCTCTTTCCTGAGAAGATTTAAAGCCATAGTAGCAGAGGCGCGAATATTTTCCATTCTGGAATTGAAGAAATTAAATGTGTAGGTTCGAATGGAATCTTTCTTTCCTACTGCAAAACAAACTGTGCCCACAGGCTTATTAGGAAGTCCACCATCGGGTCCTGCAATACCACTAATCGCCACTCCCACATCTGCTCCGGTTCTGCTAATCAAGCCTTCCAGCATTTCTCTGACACATTGTTCACTCACTGCGCCTTCATTATTGAGCGTACCTCTTTTCACTCCCAAAATATTTTCTTTCATATCATAAGAATAAGTAACCAGACTTCCCTTAAAATAGGTAGAACTGCCAGGAATACTTGTCACCAAATGCCCTACATATCCTCCGGTACAACTTTCTGCCACAGCAAAAGTCATTCCTCTCGATTTGTATAATTCCCCAACAGCCTCCTGCAACGAAATATCTTTTGTAGCAAAAACATTTTTTTCCAGTATCGCACATATCTCCTCGTACTTCAAATCAATTTCATCTTTCTGAGCTGTTGATATTCCATATCCGCTCAGGCGCAACTTCACTACACCCAACTCGGGCAAATAAGCCAGCTTGATATATTCAGGCAAACTATTCTCAACAGCTGCTATCATCATGGCAATTTTTGATTCGCCTAATCCTACCGTCATCAGATTGCGATGGTAGATTTCAGGAATACGAAAGCGTTCTTTGATTTTCACAAGAGCCTTTTGCTCCATGAGATACTTCATTTCATGAGGCACTCCGGGCATGGAAACAAATATTTTTCCGCGAACATCAAACCACATTCCTGGAGCAGTGCCACGCTCATTTTCCAACACTTCGCAATTGTTTGGAACCATTGCCTGACCGGTATTGATTTCCATCAGTTCCTTTCCTCTTTTTTCAAAGAATGCTTTCACTCGCTCAAATGTCGGCTGATGCATGACCATAACTACATCAAAATATTCGCAAAGTGTTTTCTTGGTAATGTCATCTTTAGTGGGTCCCAAGCCGCCTGTAATAATAACAAGCTCCGATTGCGACTCTGCAAATTTTAAAGCATCTTTTATCTGAGTAGCATTATCGCCTACCGCGAGTCGTTCATATACTTTAACCCCAATAGCATTGAGCTGTTGACCTATCCATGCAGAATTGGTATCAATAGTTTGTCCGATGAGCAATTCGTCTCCGATTGTGATTATAGTAGCATTCATAGTTTGTATATTAAGCGGCTAGAAATTATTATTTAAGGCAGACCTTCTTCTGGTCAGTTTCAAGTCTTTGAGCATGGCAGCTTTCACACGCAACTCTATCAAAAACTGCTGATAGGCAACCGGGAAAGCTGTCCAGTTAAAATTGAGCTCCCAGCAGTGCAAATCGCGCATTACTCTCAGATTCGTCAGGGTCGGCTGCTTGGCTCTGAAATCAAATCCACTGCCGATACCTATTTTCCACTTTGGCGTTAAATTCACATCGCCATCAACATAGAGTGTTTGTGTAAGCAAAATAGTATCGCGCCCTTGCAGTGTTTTTGAAGAAGATATATTGAAAGTGTAGGCCGCTGTAAAAGACCAAGGAATATTAAAATCATAATAAAGATAAGGGTCATAAGAAACATAATCACCTTTCATAAATCCCTGCTGACTCTGCGGAGTGGTATTCTGCTTCGATTTACCCTGAAATCTGGCATTCAGGGAGATATTACCTGTCTGAAAACGAAGGATTTGTTTGTTTTTATTGTATTGAAAATCGTTAGTTCGAACACCTAAAGAATCCAGTGCATAAGGATCGAAAATCATATTGAATGCTCCACTGATATTCTCCCAAATCTTAATATTACCATTTATAGCAATGGGATTCACTTTGTTTTTCAGTGCCGCAAAATTATAACCGCCCGATATATTTAAACGCTCCAATGGCGCTATTTTCCGCTCATGCTTTACGGTATCGCTTTTCGAAAACACTTTTGCCTCAAAGTTATTTGCCAAAGAAATATTTAATGCGCCTACCATACCCTGAGATGGAATGCCATAGAGTTGGCTACTGATATCATAAGGAGAATAAGTAAGTGGATTTTTATTTAGCACATCGGTCTGAACATATTTATAATAACCCCAAAAATCTGTTCCAAAATCAGGTCTGTAAAAACCACTGACTGATGGGGTGAAAATATGCCTAATCCCTTTTATCCATTTTCCTTTAAAATTATAAATGCCAATAAGTTTGGTACTCAGTGTGATACTGGCATCCATATCTCTGACAACATTAAACCCATATACCGTATCAGTAATCAATTGCCCATTAAATCCGGGAATTATTCTTTGATTGCCCAGAGGATCTATGACCACTAAATCCTGCGGCATCCATTTTTTCTCCACCGTTTGAAAATACCATCGCTCTGTGTACCTGAATGCCGGGGTGACGTTCAAATATTTCGCCAGCGTAAATGGTGCATCAATACTCACATTGTGCTGCATACCAAAACGCATTTTCTTATAAATGTCGCTGCGAAGTAACAGGGAATCGAAAGTATTAAGCAGATTTTTAGCTTCAAAATTATAAGTAATACCAATGGATTCATACCACTTTGCCTTGCCAGATGAGACTTTAGCTTTGAATGGTGAAACACGCGATACATTGACACGAAGCACAGGAAAGGTAACACTGAATTGTTTGGTGGCTATATTCTGAGCATGACTCAGCGATAAAGACATGGATAAAAAAGGTACACGAGGAAAAGTCTTTTGATAGTTGATGTTGGAATTAAAAGAGGTTTCGAAAATTCTATTGTCCGTAACCCGCTGCGCTTTGTTATAAGAGCTGGTCAAAAAATTTACAGCAGCAGACAAAGTATGAGTGGGCGCAGAACGGGGGTCAAGATTAAAATTCCACGAAACCCTGAAATCATTTATAGCTTTTAATTTGGGCAAATCCGGATCGGATGGGACAGAACGAATCCATGCTAAAGATAGATTCCCCGAATACTTGTATTTTTTCACATAACTAATGGATGGATACACACCGAAAGTACCATTAGTATACACATCCATCAATGCTTTCAATGACACATTATCATTGATTGCCCAGTAATAACCGCCTTGCTTCAAGAAAAAACCATTGCGGGCATCTTCACCAAATAGGGGGAACACCAAGCCCGACCTTCTTCCTTGTTTCACAGGAAAAATTCCGAATGGAATATACAATGGCGTTGGAATATCAGCCACATATAAATTTGCAGGTCCTGTTACAATTATTTTATTGGGACGCAACTTGACTTTCTTGGCTCTGAAATAATAGTGAGGATGCTCCAAATTGCAAGTTGTGTATTTGTTATTCAGTCCATACCAATCATCATACTCATCTTTCTTTACTGAATTGCTTTGCAAGTATGCTTCACCTTCCTGAGTATACACTTCAAAAATTTTACCTCGCTTTGTTTTGAAGTTATATGCCATTTTATTGGCCTTGTAATCTTTATCATTGTCTTTGAAAACAGGAGTGCCACTTCTATTCCCGCTGCTGTCAATCATTCCGTTTGCATAAAGCGTAAAGGTATTCCAGTCAAAATCTACAGAATCTGCATCTAAAACTGTTTTATCATATTTCATATTTGCCTTCTGATACAAATACATCATTTTGTTTTCGAGGTCATAAACAATCGAATCCTCTGCCTGATAAAATATTTTTGATTTGATTTCATCACCGCCTTCATCAGTTGCATTGATTGTATCTACCTTTGGCGACAGCACAGAAGAATCTGAATTCGACACGAAAGATGAAGTGTCGCTATACTGCGCTTTCCTGATTGATGTCAAAGAATCGCTTTTTTGAGAGGCCATTGCTCCAAAGCCGCTCCTCTCTTTCACATTTTTTACCGAATCAGTGGTGTTGAAAACAGGCTTTACTCCGTTATTAGTTTGAGCATTTAGTAAAAAAGTAGACACAGTAACAGCGAAGATGCTGAAAACACATCTGAGCTTTGTGACCTTTGTTATATACCTTTGAACTGAAATGATAATCAACTTTTTATGACAAAAACGTGCAAAAATAATCTTTTTAAACGCTTAGCCTACTTTGCTATTGTGTTTTCAGGATTAGTTTTCACCCCGGTCTCAGCTATTGTAGCCCAGCAAGGCACCTCTATCAAAACTTTGGTAATAGATGCAGGGCATGGCGGAAAAGACCCGGGTGCGATAGGTCCTTATGGCCATAAAGAAGCACAACTGGCGCTGGCAGTAGCTTTGAAATTCGGAGCACTCATTCAAGAACACTTTCCTCAAATAAAAACTATTTATACCAGAAAAACGGATGTTTTCCTCACGCTGAATGAGAGAGCTGATATAGCAAACAAAGCTAAAGCAGACTTGTTTTTCTGCATCCATCTAAATTCCGCCACAAACAAACTGGCTTCGGGATCCAGCACCTACGCATTAGGCTTGCACAGGTCTGAAGAAAACCTAGAAGTAGCCAAGAGAGAAAACGCTGTAATAGAATTGGAAGAAGGCGGTTTGAAAAATTATGAGTTTGACCCAAATACACCCGAAGGCCATATCATCATGAGCATGAAACAAAATGCCTTTCTGGATCAAAGTCTCAGGATTGCATCTTCCATTGAAGAGGAACAAACTATTGTTTCTAAAAGGAAATCTAGAGGAGTGAAACAAGCAGGCTTCTATGTGCTTTACAAAACTTCTATGCCTTCTATACTTACAGAAATTGGCTTTGTGTCAAACCCCGAAGAGGAACAATTTCTGGCTTCAGAAAGGGGGCAAAAACTTATTGCATTATCCCTCTTTAGAGGATTTTTGAAATACAAAAATACTATTGAGGGGAAAAATGAAAAGATAGACCTAAGCAAGCACATGCCGAAGGAGGAGGAAGAACCACGACCGGGTGAAATCATCATTGAAAAAACAAATCCAACTCCTGTCAATCCTCTAAAGGCAAAAGCAGATTCAACCTTCGAAAAATCAATTATACCAACCGAAAGCACTTTAGTTTCCAATAGTGTATCAACTTCTGAGAAAAATGATGCCGCTCTTGTTTTCAGAATTCAACTGCAAGCCAATACTGTTTTCCCGAAAAACAGAGCCGAAATCGAAAATAAATTTGGAGCTATTGTCACTGAAAAGTTACCAAACGGCATAATCCGATTTATGGTTGGCAATTACGATTCTGCCCGAGAAGCCAGATCCCATATATCTCAGGCACAGAAACTCGGATTTTCAGACGCTTTTATAAATGCATACGAAAATGGCCTGAGAGTAAGCAACAAAAGGCTGGCTGAGCTTTTAAAGTAAGCGCAGCAAAAATTAAATTCTGGGTTTTATTACTCAACCTTGCAATTCTGCCTTATTTCCCTATTTTTGAAAAAAGGACAAAAGTGACTAATCCGGTTAAAGTTGGAATCTTCGCGTTTATCACCATTGTGATATTTATTTTGGGATTTTATTTTCTAAAAGGAATAAATCTCTTTACTACCAAAAACAGATATTATGCTGTATATAATCAGGTAGATGGTCTTTATACCTCAAACCATGTAGTTATAAATGGTTTCAAAGTAGGTACTATCAGAAGCATGAATATTGATCCAAAGACAGGTAAAGTTATTGTAGAAATCCTATCTACTTATGATTATCCTGTACCAGACAACTCTATTGCCAGCATTCAATCTACTGATTTGGTAGGAGGCAAATTAGTGAGCATCAAATTGGGCGACTCCAAGAAGTTTTTGAACAGCGGAGATACTATCAAGACGGTCTTTAAAAAAGACCTA
>CANHIG010000122.1 GCA_947461105.1 Bacteroidota bacterium
CCTGAATCACCGGAATGATGAGCATATTTTTATTTCCAGCAGCATAAGAAAATGCCATAATATCAAATGCGCCAACGGCTATAAGGGGAATTCCCAAAGTGTAGCATAGTCCTTTTGCAGTGGAAGCGCCTATCCTCAGCCCAGTATATGACCCTGGTCCATCACAAATTGCAATGGCATCTAATTGATCCAGAGATATATCTGCCTTTTTTGCACACTCCTCAATTAGAAGTGTAATTAATGAGGCGTGTTTATTGGGTTGTGATTCTATAATACTGGCAACTACATCTCCATCTACTGCAATACAAACCGAACAATAGAGTCCGCTTGTTTCTAAGTTCAAAATTGTTGCCAATAGAGCGTTATTTTTTTGATACTAAAAAGTCATTATAGATCTTGGACGAATTTAAAATTTCAATACTTTTTATTACCCATGGGTCTGATTGAAGTGATTTTTCAATTTTGCCTTTGGTGTAAAAAAATCGATTGCAAATTTCACTCTCGATTAGTGCACTTATTTCTGCTCTTTGCGTTACTATTTCAGACTGCTTTGTCGTTTCTATTTCTTTCAAAGCATTTTTGTAATTGCTTTGAATAGCCTCAAAATACTTTTCCTCTGAAGCTGTTTCTTTTATTTTATCTAAGACCTTCTCGGTTTCAGATTTATAAGTGAATTTTTTTGCATTAACGAATGCTATGAAGTCCTGAAAATCAATATCAGTGATTTTAAATTTATTTGAGCTATCAATATTATTATGAGTACTACAGTATTTAGTGGCATAATCAAAAATAAGATGCTGCTTTAGCAGCTCATTTGCGACTGCAGCGTGTTCTGATTCTGATAGCGTCAAATCGGGATCAACCCCTCCTCCGTCATATACTTTTCTACCAACGGCAGTTTTAAATTCATGCTTCAAAGAATCTGGTATCTTTTTAACAGAACCATCCTGATTTCGCTCAGCATAATTAATCGCCTGAATACATCTTCCGCTAGGAATATAATACTTGGCAGTAGTAACCTTTAAGCCTGTGCCATAAGATAAATTCTTAGTGATTTGGACTAATCCCTTGCCGTAGGTTTTATGACCCACAATTACTGCCCGATCGTAGTCCTGCAATGCTCCCGAAACAATCTCAGAGGCTGAAGCAGATTTCGAATTTGTGATAACTACTACCGGTATCTTAGTATCTACTGCCTCGTTAAGTGTGT
This sequence comes from Bacteroidota bacterium, assembly GCA_947461105.1. GTDB lineage: Bacteria > Bacteroidota > Bacteroidia > Chitinophagales > LD1 > CALAYL01. The sequence goes on from CANHIG010000122.1 coordinate 1,211, forward strand.
TAAAAGTAGCATTCCATTCCTTCACTTTTCCTTTGGTGGTTACTACCAACTTATTCTTCTCAATAAAAACGTTCACAATATTTACAGCCTCTGTGAGTAAACCACCCGGGTTGCCTCTCAAATCTAAAATCAACCCATTCATGTCAGGATTCTTTTTCTTTAAATCTTCGAATGCCTCCTTTACATCCTTGCCTGCATTAGGGTTAAATATTTTCAGGCTAATAAAACCAATATTTCTATTAAGCATTCCATAGAAGGGAACGTTAGTTTCATGAAACTCCATCCGCTTGATATTAAATTGCTTCACAGCACCATCAATCAATTGAACTTTGAAAGAGATATTTGACTCCGCCTGACCTTTGAGTGCTTTCCCTATATCATCATAACTTTTATCCAAAGTAGATACTCCGTCTATTTCTAAAATTTTATCTCCAATTTTCAGTCCTGCCTTGTCAGCAGATAAATCCTTTATGAGCTCTGTTATAGTCGGGATTTTATCCATTACCTCATAATGAATTCCGATTCCTGTGAGTTTTTCTGAACCATCAATTCGGGAGTTTTCAATCTGAGAACCGGAGTAAAAAACAGTGTACGGATCAAGCTGTTTTAGCATGGCATCAATACAACTTCGCATCAGCTTTGATGGTTCTACACCATCTACATAGAGTGAATTAATTGATTTGAAAAGTGCGCCAAATACATCCATTTGTCTGGATAAATTGAAATACCTGTCTCCTGCACTGGCTAGTGTTATTATAATCAGAATGCTAATCGCTGCAAGTGATATTCTTTGTTTTGTTTGCTTGAGCATAATTTATACGCGTTTCTAGGTTGTCCTAATTATTTCTTTACAGTCAATATACCTTGCACCCGTTTTTTGTTTTTGAGCAATTCGATAGCTGTTGATACTTCTTTATCACTTTGAATAGTGGATTCTATTCTACCCTGATTTAAAAAGTATTGTGCGCATATCTCCTGCTCCAAAAGTCGTTTAATCAAATCCTTATCTTTATTGAGGTCGTTCTTTTTATCATGAACTAATTTATCATTCATTTCTTTTAATTCATTCTTGATAGGTTCATACATCTTCTCTTTCTCGCTCACTTTTTTCAGTTCATCAATAAGTTTTTCGCTTCGGGTAGAATAGGTGAAATTATTTTTCTCTGTCACAAACTGAACAAAGTCCGCATAGTCTGCTTCGCTTAATGCAAAGTTTCTGGAGTTCGTAATTGCAGGAGTTCGAGCTCTGTATTTCACAGCATAATCAAAAAATAAATTCTGGGTAAAAAGGGCAATTGCGACCTGACTTAGCGTATCAGCCTGAGTACCTAAATCAGGATCTATTCCCACGCCATCATAAACAATACGTCCTCCTTTGGTTTTAAAAGCAACTTTAAGTGAGTCTTCCTTTTTCTTTACTGACCCGTCTTCTTTCTTTTCAGCATAATTTATTGCCTGAATACATCTGCCACTTGGAATATAATACTTTGCAGTTGTTATTTTAAGCTTTGCATTAAAAGGTAAAGAATGTGTGGATTGCACCAATCCTTTGCCATAAGTGCGCTCTCCTAAAATTACCGCTCGGTCAAAATCCTGTAGAGAGCCGGAAACGATCTCGGCAGCAGATGCAGAACCCTCATCTACCAACACAGCCAAAGGTATTTTTGTATCCACAGGATCCGATGTAGTATAATAAACATGAGATTGCGATTCTACACGACCTCTTGTACTAACGACTTCTTTACCTTTATCTAAAAAGCAATTAGCAACATTTATAGCCTCATTAAGCAGTCCACCGGGATTGCCTCGCAAATCTAAAATAACGCCATCTACCTTATTTTTAGAAATCAATGCAGTAAGTGCATTTCGAACTTCGATTCCCGCTCTTTCTGTAAATCCGTTTAGCCTGATGTATCCTATGCCATCTTTGACAACACCATAATAAGGCACATTCTTTATTTTGATTTCTTCACGGGTCAGAGTCACCGTAATTTCCTTCTCACTGCCATCTGCCTGAAGTCTTGCAATCCTTATTACTACATTAGTTCCAGCTTTGCCTCTTAATTGCTTGCTTACAACATCAGAGTTTTCTTTACGAACCGACTTGCTATCTATTTCCAGTATTTTATCTCCGGCTCTTAAACCCGCCTTTGCAGCAGGAAACTCCTCGTAGGGGTCTGTAATAATTACAAAATCACCTCTAGTGCCAATTAATGAACCAATTCCTCCATATCGCCCTGTAGTTTGCTGTCTGTACTCCTGAATATCATCTTCAGGAATAAAATCTGTGTATGGATCTAAAGACTCACACATGGCAGAAATACCAACCTGAAATAGCCTTTCGGTATTGAGGGTGTCTACATAATATGTATTAAGTTCTTTGTATAAGGTAGTGAAAATGTCGAGCTGCTTTGTTACTTCAAAAAAAGAATCAGGCAGTGAAGCTGAAATAAAAACAAAGGAGAATATAGTAATCAGAGCACCAATAAACACTTGTTTGATTCGCAAACGACTCATTGTTATGGAATATTTTAATAAACATAACATAAAATTCTGTTTCAAAATATTTAGCCTGTTATTCGTTTGCAAGAATTAGGAAACATCACCTTAAAATTTTTTAAAAATAGCCATGCTAACAGCCAATGTTCTGAATTTAAATATTTCAAAAAAGATTGTTAGGAAGTAAACTATATTTAGATTGTTAAATGATTCCGATGAAATGAAAATCTTCTCCGTTTCCCAAATACGAAAAGCCGATGAATACACCATCGCCCACGAACCGATAGCCTCGTTGGATTTGATGGAACGTGCAACAAAAGCATGTTGTGACAGGATTTTGAAAAAAATATCATCAAACAAAAGTGTCTGTGTTTTTTGCGGAATGGGAAACAATGGCGGTGATGGATTGGCTATCTCAAGAATGCTGAAAGCAGAAGGAAGAAAAGTTTCTATTTATATCATTAAACACAGCGAAAAAGGAAGCGCTGATTTTGAAGCTAATCTGAAAAGACTTCATGAATGTGGCATAGCTGAAAAAGAAATAGCAGCAGAAAAAGACATTCCCTATATAAATCCTGATACTGTAATTATTGATGCAATGCTTGGTTCTGGGCTGAACAAGCCGATTTCAGGATTGATTGAAAAAGTTGTTTCAAACCTAAACGGATCAAAAACAGATAAAATTTCCATTGATATTCCTACAGGACTTTTTGCAGATGACAACAGAGGAAATGAATTATCAAAAGTGTTTCAGGCAAATGAAACACTCACTTTTCAGTTTCCGAAATTTTCATTTCTGATGCCTTCTTCAGGTAAAAAAGCCGGAATTTTTCATGTGCTTAATATTGGCTTGCACCAAGATTTTATTGATAGTGAGCCGACAAATTTCTATTTCACAACAGAAGAAGATATTGCTCCAATTATCAAAAAAAGAGAAAGATTTGACCACAAAGGAACTTATGGTCATGTGCAAATTGTTGCTGGCAGTCATGGTAAAATCGGAGCTGCTGTACTTGCTTCAAAAGCTTCTCTCAGAGCTGGTTGTGGACTGGTTACTACTCATATTCCGAATTGCGGTTACAGGATTTTACAGTCAACCGTTGCAGAAGTGATGGTGACTACAGACAAAGAAGAAAATTTCATTTCTGAATTCATGATTCAGCCAAAAACAGATGCTGTTGGAATCGGTCCCGGACTTGGTACACAAAAAGAAACAGCAAAGGCGCTGATTGAATTTCTTTCTGAAAATAAATTACCCCTTGTGCTTGATGCAGATGCTTTGAATATTTTGAGTGAGACAGATAATTGGAGTTTAGTTCCTGAAAACACCATACTTACTCCACATCCTGGCGAGTTTGCCCGAATGGCAGGAAGCTGGAACAGCGATGAAGAAATGATAGGGAAGGCAAGAGACTTTGCTTTGAAGCACAAAGTTGTTTTGATTTTGAAAGGAGCATATTCTGCTGTTTGCCTGCCGAATGGCGAGATTCATTTTAATAGCAGCGGCACTCCGGCCATGGCCACAGCAGGAAGTGGCGATGTGCTAACAGGAATACTTACTTCGTTTTTAGCACAAGACTATCATCCTTTTGATGCTGCAAAAATTGCTACTTTTGTTCATGGTAAAGCAGGGGAAAGAGCTGCTGCATTGCGCGATGAAGCTTCGGTGATTGCAGGGGATATTATTGAAGAAATAAAACTTAACTTTATAAAATTATGAGAAATAAGATCAACTGCTTTCTGCTTCTAATCTGTTTATAGGCCGTAAATGCTTCGGCACAAATGACTCCAACTTATGTTGTCAGTATTCCGATGCGAGATGGCAAATCATTGGCTGCCGATGTTTATGTTCCGGCTAGTTGCGATTCATGTCCAACAATTTTGATTCAAACTCCTTATAATAAAAATAAGTTTCGAAATGGATTACCATTAGGGATATTACAAAACTTAAACTCAAGTTTATATATCTGGGTTGTTGTTGACTAGAGAGGTTTTTATGGTTCACAATCGGCAACGATTGCACAACCAAATCGCGGGCAGGATGGATATGATGTTATTGATTGGATTGTGGCTCAATCATGGTCAAACGGCAAAGTGGGAACCTGGGGGCCATCGGCTTTAGGTGGAATTCAATATCAAACAGCAAAGGAAAAACATCCCAACCATATATGTGCAGTGCCTATAGTGGCACATCCACAGCAATCCTATGATAGCTACTTTTGCGGAGGTGTATTAGAAAAATCTCGTTTGCAGCAATTAGATGCATTAGGTTATGGTGTATCAACAGTGGTTTTAGCAAATCCATACTATAGTAATTCATGGACAATTGCAGAAAATAACAGCCGGTATCCACAAGATATAATCATTCCTACATTACAAATTGGAGGCTGGTATGATCATAATATTGATAAAATGATTGACTGGTACAAAGCCACCAAAGCATCTGCAGCATCAAATATGCGAAATCAGCAATGGTTTATCGTTGGCCCGTGGGTGCATGGCGGAACAGGCTCAGCCTATGTTGGCTCTGCAAGTCAGGGAGAACTCAGCTACCCCAACGCTGCTTTTATATGCGATACTATGGCGCGTAATTTCTTTGCTCACTATTTGCTCAACAGTAATAATAACTGGGAAAATACTGCTGCAATTACCTACTATAAAACCGGAGCAAATGTCTGGGCTACCGATGCAGATAGTTCTATAGAATTATTACAGACAAGCGAGTTACTCCTGAACAGCGGTAATCTGCTTTCGAAAAATAATAGCACAGGTTCTACCCCTTTTATTTCTGACCCTAAAAATCCAAGTCCAACGATTGGCGGACAAACACTAAGCACAGGATTGAGTCAGGGGCCATTCGATCAAAATACTTTGGATTCAAGGAGCGACATAATCACTTTCGCTACCGATTTTCTCACCAACGATGTCACTATTTCAGGAAGGGTAAAAGCTAACTTATATGTTCAGTGCAATCAACCCGATGCTGATATTGCTATTCGTGTAGTTGATCTTTATCCTGATGGCAGAAGCATGCTGATTAATGACGGGATTAGACGTATGCGCTTTCGAAACGGTTACAGAAAAACTGATGAAAGTTTCATGAATCCCTCTAATGTTTACAATGTAGAAGTGCAGATGCCATTCACAAATTACATATGGAAAGTAGGACACAAAATTAAAATTTATGTTAGCGGGAACAGTTCCACACGCTGGGATGTGAATTTGCAAAGTGGAGACAGCATGTATGTGGCGGGTGATACAATGGTTGCAAACATTCAGATTCATCACAGCACCCAATATCCAAGCAAACTGATTTTACCAGGAAATAGTCCTCTTGTTTCTGTGAATGATATTGATTTTGAAAGCACTTCCATTTATCCTAATCCTACAAATGGGAAGCTTTTTATTCAGTCAGAGATTGATGCTCAATC
>CANHIG010000123.1 GCA_947461105.1 Bacteroidota bacterium
CCAAAAATTCCTCAGGCTGACAACACCACCGAAGTTTCATTGCCTTCTCAGGTTTTATCTGCATCTGTAAGTTCTACGATATTTGCGGTTTCTAATGATGACCTCCGCCCGGCAATGACCGGTGTGCTTTTCCAGACAGATGAGGAAGGCACAACACTTGTTGCTACAGATGCGCATAAGCTGGTTAAACTAAGAAGAGTTGATGTGAAGAGTGCTAAAGCAGCGCAATTCATCATGCCTAAAAAGGCGCTTAACCTTTTGAAAAACGCATTACCACATAACGAAACTTCGGTGAATGTAGCTTTCAATAAATCAAACGCTTTTTACACTTTCGAGCAAACTAAACTTATTTGCCGATTGATAGATGCTCAGTACCCGGACTACAATGCCGTAATCCCGGTAAACAACCCTAACAAATTAGCGATAGACCGATTGGAGTTTCAGAATGCTTTAAAGAGAATTCAAATCTACTCTAACAAAACTACCTATCAGGTTATTCTTTCTATTTCCTCAAGCAAACTAAAAATATCGGCTCAGGATCTTGACTTCTCCAATGAAGCTCAAGAGACCTTATCATGCAGCTATGACGGAGCGGATATGGATATTGCATTCAACGCAAGATTCCTGATTGAAATGCTTGGAGTGCTAAACAGCAAGGAAATTGAGATTGAACTTTCTACTCCTACCAGAGCAGGAATTATCAGACCTATAGAGCATGATGAATCAGAAGAGTTGCTGATGCTGATTATGCCTGTGATGATAAACATGGGATAATTTCCCTGCTGTTTTAAAGAATAAAAGTTTTCTGTGAAGTATTTCATGGATTTCAACTAATGAATCAAATAGAACAGTTCAAAACTATTTTCGAGCCTGAATTACTGAAAGAATTAGAAGCGAAATCGCAACTCGTTTCAGTAAAAGCCGGAGAGACCATACTAAACTATGGACAAACCGTTCGGCAAATGCCCATAATTTTATCAGGTAATGTAAAAGTATCCAGAATTGACGAAGAGGGACATGAGTTACTTCTTTACTATGTAAACCCTAACGAAAGCTGCGCTATGACTTTTACCTGCTGTATGCAGCATTTGCCAAGCGAGATAAAAGCTGTGGCAGAAGATGATGTAGAAATGCTGGCATTGCCAATAGGCGTTATGGATGAGTGGCTGGTAAAATATCCTAAATGGAAAAGCTTTGTGATGAAAACTATTCAATATCGGTTTCATGAATTGATGAAAACTATTGACCAGATTGCATTTCAGAAGTTGGATGAACGATTGATTCATTATTTAAAAGAAAAAGCAAAAACAACCGGCTCAACACTGCTCAATAGCTCCCACGAACAAATAGCAGCAGAGCTTGCCACTTCGAGAGTTGTAATTTCTCGTCTACTCAAAAAACTGGAAAACGATAATAAAGTGTTACTTTATCGAAATCAGATAAAGCTCTTACCCGAACTGTAACTTTTGTTACCTTTAGTACATTTCTAGAAAAGTACCTTTACTTTCATAAAAAATTAAGATTATGAAAACGAACATGGGAGGTTTAGACAGAATTCTTAGAGTATTGGTAGCAATTGTAATTGCTGTTTTGTACTTCACGCATCAAATCAGTGGCACAGTGGCCTTGGTATTAGGTGCTTTTGCAATAATATTTATCGCAACAAGCCTTATCAGCTTTTGCCCGCTTTATTTACCATTTGGAATTTCAACAAAGAAAAAAGAATAACGACATGACTTCTCAAACAGCAATAATTATTGGAATTATTGGCTTGGTTGGAGGCTTACTTAGCGGATTGCTGGGTATTGGCGGAGCCATAGTCATCATTCCGGCATTGGTATTGATTCTTGGCTATACACAACAAATGGCGCAAGGAACCACTTTAGCTATGATGGTGTTGCCTGTAGGCGCATTAGCGGCATGGCAGTATTATCAAAAAGGATTTGTAGACATAAAAATTGCGCTGATTATGGCGCTTTTCTTTCTTGTAGGTGGCTATTTCGGAGCAAAATTTGCAACACAAATCCCACAGGAAATGATGAAAAAAATATTTGCAGTAATGCTGATTGGTATTGCTGCTAAAATTTTATTCTTCGATAAATGAACAAAGAGTTTTGGGACGAGCGATATGCGGATAGTGATTTTACTTATGGCAAAGAACCCAACGTCATTTTTAAAAAATATCTGGCTCAAATTCCTAAAGGCAAAATTTTATTTCCAGCAGAAGGAGAAGGCAGAAATGCTGTTTTTGCTGCTACTTTAGGTTGGGATGTATATGCTTTTGATATCAGCCAAGAAGGAAAAAACAAAGCCGAAAAACTCGCTAAAGATAGAGGTGTTGATATCAATTATACCATTACTGACTTTGAGCATTATATAGCCAGTGAAAACTTTTTTGACTGCATCGCTCTTATTTTCACTCATCTTCCGACCCCTATTCGAAAAGCAAGCTACCAGCACTTGCTCCAATTTCTCAAACCCGGTGGCTCGCTGATTGTCATTGGATTTTCTAAAGACTAGCTCGGTAAACCATCAGGCGAGCCGAAAGATATTGATATGCTCTTTTCTCGAGAACAACTTCAAACCGATTTCAGTAATTTAATAAATATTGAAACACAACAAGCAGAAACAACTCTCAATGAAGGCCCATTCCATCAGGGTGATGCTTCTGTAATTTGGCTGACCGGGGGGAAAAGAAAGATACTCGATTCTCTGTAATTTTAGATTTTCCCAATCGAATAGTCGTTCGAGGAAATGTAACAAAAGTAGCCAACCAGCATTTTTTCTAATCATACCTTTACATCCGTAAAAACAACTACTATGGAAATCAAGCAAATCTATACGGGCTGTCTGGCTCAGGGAGCTTACTACATTGAAAGCAATGGCGAAGCAGCTATTATTGATCCTTTGCGTGAGGTGCAACAGTACATTGATCTTGCAAATAAGCGAGGTGCAAAAATCAAATATATTTTTGAAACGCATTTCCATGCAGATTTCGTTTCGGGGCATATAGACTTGGCTAAAAAAACCGGAGCTGCAATTATCTACGGACCCACAGAATTGAAAATGGGCTTTGAAGCTACAGTTGCCAATGACAATGAAATTTTCAAGTTAGGCAATACTGAAATAAAAGTGATTCATACACCAGGGCATACCATGGAAAGCTCTTGTTACTTGCTAAAAGACGAGCAGGGAAGGGATATGGCACTATTCACTGGCGATACATTGTTTATAGGAGATGTGGGACGTCCTGACTTAGCGCAACACGTTATTTCAGAATTGACTCAGGAAAAATTGGCAGCACATTTATATGAATCGCTTCAGAATAAAATAATGCCTTTGGCAGATGACATCATTGTATATCCAGCTCATGGGGCAGGAAGTGCCTGTGGTAAAAATATGAGTAAAGAAACTTTCGATACACTAGGCAATCAGAAAAAAACAAACTATGCGCTGCGAGAAGGATTGTCAATGGAAGACTTTATAAAAGAACTTCTTACCGGTCTTACTTCGCCTCCCAGCTACTTTCCCAAAAATGTTTTAATGAACATAAATGGCTATGATAGCATAGATACTGTATTAGAACGAGGAACTAAAGCTCTTACGGTTCGTGAGTTTGAAGCAGCTGCCAATGAAACAAATGCACTGATAATAGACACCAGAAAAGCCGGAGATTTTGCTAAGGGTTTTGTTCCAAACTCAATCAATATTGGGATTGATGGCAGTTTTGCAGTTTGGGTAGGCACTTTAGTTCCTGATATTAAACAGCCAATTTTAGTGGTAGCTGATAAGGGAAGAGAAGAGGAGATAGTTACCCGTCTTGCGCGGGTGGGTTATGATAATACAATCGGCTATCTCGAAGGAGGATTTGAAACATGGCGCAGCGCAGAAAAAGAATGGGACACTATACCTGATATTTCCGTGGAAGAATTTGCTGCCATTGAGTCTGCTCACCCTGAAATAAATATTCTCGATGTGAGGAAAAACAGCGAGTTCAATTCCGAACACATTATCAATGCCATAAACGCACCTTTAGATGTCGTTAATGAAAGCATGCTGCTGGTAGATAAAAACAAAACCTACTATGCACACTGTGGTGGTGGCTATCGCTCTATGACATTTGCTTCAATTCTAAAAGCAAGAGGCTATAACAATTTGATAAACGTAGACGGTGGATTCACTGCTATCAAAAACTCGGGCAAGTTTAAGATTACAGATTATGTATGCCCCACGACCATGTTATAAATAAGAAGCCATGCAATTAATTTTAAAATATAAACTATCCATAATTGGTATTGTGCTTGGAGGTGTAGCAGGATATTTATACTACTACTTTGTAGGCTGGGCTTCGGGAACTTGTGCTATCACCTCTAAACCGGTTAATAGCTCTCTTTACGGTGCAATGATGGGAGCCCTTTTACTCAGCTCATTTGAAAAAGACAATTCATCAACAAATAAAAACGCAGACAATGAACAATAACAAGCAAACAATTATTGACGTGAGAACCCCGGTAGAATTTATGGGAGGACACGTAGCAGCTAGTATTAATATTCCGCTAAACGAACTACCGGATAGAATCGAAGAGATAAAAAAATTAGAGCAACCTATTATTCTATGTTGCGCAAGCGGCAACCGAAGTGGACAAGCAGCCTATTTTCTTAAAGATTTAGGGATAGAATGTGTAAACGGAGGAAGCTGGTATCAGGTAAATGCATTGGTTCAAAATTAAAACTCAAATAAAAATGATACAAACGATAAAAAACTTCTTTGGAATTGGAGTGCCAACGCCTGATTTAGGAGAACTTAGAAAGCAAGGTGCAATCATTTTGGATGTGCGCACCAGAGGCGAATATCAGAGCGGTCATATTAAAGGCTCTGTGAATATTCCGCTGAATGAACTCCAAGGTCAACTTTCTAAACTGAAGAAAGAAAAAGCAATCATCACCTGCTGTGCTTCCGGAATGAGGAGCGCATCAGCCAGAGGAATCCTAAAATCCAATGGTTTCCAGCAAGTGTATAATGGCGGAGGATGGTCGAGCTTGAACAATAAAATCTAAATTTTAAAAAATGAAAGAAAGAATCCTCATAGGTTGGACATTTCAGCGAGCATTATATGTGCTTATGGGCACAATGATCATTGCTAAATCTATTGCTGAGAAACAGTGGCTTCTGGTTGTATTTAGCGTTTACTTTGCTTCTATAGGTATTTTTGCCTTTGGCTGCGCGGCAGGAAACTGCTATACATCTCCCATCAAAAGCTCAGAAAATACAAACGCCATTCAGGATACTACTTTCGAAGAAATAAAATCTTAAAACCTATGGCAACTTTTGCAGAAATAATAAACTCAGAAAAACCGGTTTTGGTAGATTTTTCAGCGGAATGGTGCGGACCATGCAAAATGATGTCAACCATTCTTCAGGATTTGAAAGCCAAAATCGGGGAAGAGGCTACTATCATCAAAATAGATGTAGATAAAACCCCTCAGGCAGCGGCTGCTTATCAAATTCAGGGTGTGCCTACACTTATTCTATTCAGAAAGGGAGAAGTGAAATGGAGACAGTCAGGAGTTGTTTCTGCTAATCAGTTGCAGCAAGTGATTGAGCAATTCAAATAAAGAACAGAAAACCCAAACGGGTCAAACTCCTTTACATCCTGAAGCAATCAAAGCATTACGGTAGGTATCCCAGCTGGTAGTAGAGTTAGGATATGCAGCTTCATAGTCTGATTTACAATATTTGGTTTTATTGATGCCACTACTAGCTACACTTGAGCAATCTACACAACCTGTAGAACATGATTCTATGAATAAAACTGCAACTAATACCAGAGCTGGATAAAATATATTTTTCATACAAGGGGCTTTTATAAATATTTTTTGAGAACAACATGCGAAAATAAAAAAGTCCGCATTAATGCAGGACTTTTTCTATGAGTTGATTTTAAAATAAATCAATCATTTTTTAAGGTTTTAGATTAATGAATGGAACAAGTTTACAGATTTTAACCTATTAAGTAAAATAGAATGTAAGGTCATTTTTTAATCAATGCCCTGAACACCTCATTACTAACTATTATAGGGTATTTTGCCCGCAGCTCTTCCATCCAGTTTTTCTCCAGAAACTCCTGATAATCAGATATTATGAAGCCCTTTGCCTCTTTAAGCGTTTTAGGCTCAGGCTTACTCACTTTATTTATTCTCACAAACTGATAGCTGCTATCTGCAAGCATTTTTAGCGGAGAAGTTCCAACTACCCAATTTGTTTGATCCACTACATCATACTGTCCTTTTTCATACTTTCCCGGAATAACTGAAACCTTGCTATTTATATTTTCCTTATTGAGCTTAAGCTGAATATCACCTGCAGTTTTACTCTTAGCAGCTAGTTTATAAGCTTCCTGAGCAATTTTCTTGTCTGAACAGTTAAATATTTCAACTTCTACTCTCTCGTTCCACTTATACTTATTTTTGTTGGCTTCGTAGAACTTATTCAACCCTAAGGTGTCTTTCAAAGCAAAATTCCAGACCTTTCGGTCAGTCAACTCAAAAAGCAAAATTCCATCGCGATATTCCTTCATAAGACTAGCAAACTCAGGCTTTTTGTTTTCTAACTGAGACTCCTCGTATTCCAAGCAAGTTTGAGCAACAAAATTGTCGTAGTATTCTGTAAGCAGCTGGTCTTTATTTTTATCGGACCTTCTGCGGTTTGTTTTCTCTATATTCTTTGCAAAATCTGAAAGCGAATAAGTCTTTCCTGCAAGGACAAAAAGAGGTTTTTTCAAATCAAGCTTTAGGCTATCTGCAATAAACCTACCGTATACCAGCGAGCTGTCAACCACTTTAAAGAATAAAACTTTATTTGGTACATTCTCTGAAAATCCATTTTCCTTCTTGATTCTATCAATCAAAAAGGATTTGGCAACCTGAGAGCGGGCGTCTCTTTCTACCTTCCTTTTAAAATCAGCTTTTGCCTCTTCGAAAGTTGGAATGGTTTTTTTATCTATTCGCTTGATAATATGCCAGCCATAGGTTGTTTGAACTGGTTTTGATAACTCTCCATTTGCTTTCAGAGCAAATGCACCTCGTTCAAA
>CANHIG010000124.1 GCA_947461105.1 Bacteroidota bacterium
ACTTATACCGTGACTGTCACTGACGTAGGGGGATGCACTGCTACTACTTCTGCAACAGTAAATAACTTGGCTGCTATACCTGCAGCTTCGGCTGTAGCTACTAATAACACAAGCTGTTCAGCTCCTTTCAATGGCAGTGTAAACTTAACTACTACTGCTACTTCTTACTTGTGGAGCAATGGAGCGATTACTGAGGATTTGTCTGCTTTAGCTTCGGGAACTTATACCGTGACTGTGACTGATGCAGGGGGGTGCTCATCTACTGCCTCTGCCACTGTAAATGACATTTCTAGCATAAAACAAACTACAGATACAAAAACGGCTTGTGTTTCATATAAATGGATAGATGGAGTTACTTATTTGGCAAGTAACAATTCTGCATCAATTCTATATGCCGGAGCCTCAGCAAATGGATGCGATAGTATTGTCACTCTAAATTTAACAATAAATCAACCTCCAGTTTTAAGCGTAAATGTTCCTAGTGATACAATTTTCAAAGGGGAAATAATAACATTAGCTGTTACATCAAGCACTCCAATTTCAAGTTACCTATGGACACCCTCAACAGGATTAAGTTGTACAAATTGTCAAAATCCAAATGCATCTCCATCTACTTCATCATTATATAATTTAAATGTCACCGATATAAATGGCTGTCAAGCATCGATTCAGCAAGCAGTTACTGTTATTAATTCTGTCTGTGAAGTTGCTATTCCAACTGCTTTCTCTCCAAATAGTGATGGTATCAACGATTTCTTTGGACCACTATATAAGTGCGCTGATATCAAATCCATAGTATTAAGAGTTTTTAATCGCTGGGGAGAAAAAGTATTTGAGGCAAAAGATGTAAATGAGAAGTGGGATGGGGTATATAAAGGCCAGGATCAGCCTATGGGTGTGTATGTTTTTTATCTTGATGTAGATGGTGTTGAAAATGGTCAAATTAAGTCAATAAGAACAATGGGAAATGTAACCCTGCTAAGATAGGTGACTCCATGATAGTATTAAAGTATAAAACCTAAAGTACAAATTCATTTTATGCTTTAGGTTTTATACTTTCGAGGATATGACAAAGAAAGAACGTGTGCAGTTTGTAATGGAAACTTTAGAGCATCTCTATCCTGAAGTTCCAGTTCCTCTCAATCACAAAGATGAATATACACTACTGATAGCTGTACTTTTATCGGCACAATGTACTGACAAAAGAGTGAATGAAATCACACCATCCCTTTTCAACAAAGCGGACACTCCTCAAAAGATGGTGAAGCTAAGCATAGAAGAAATACGAGAAATTATAAAGCCCTGTGGACTATCTCCTGCCAAATCAAAAGCAATTTTTGGCCTGTCTGAAATATTAATTAATAAACATAAAGGCAAAGTACCTGCTACATTCGAGGAGTTGGAAGCATTACCCGGAGTAGGCCACAAAACAGCATCGGTAGTAATGTCTCAGGCATTTGGATTTCCGGCCTTTCCTGTAGATACTCACATCCATAGATTAATGACTCGATGGAAATTGACAAGTGGAAAAAATGTAACTGAAACAGAGAAAGATGCAAAACGTCTTTTTTCGGAATTAGCATGGAATAAACTTCACCTTCAAATTATATATTTTGGAAGAGAACATTGTCCTGCAAGAGGACACGACTCCTGTAAATGCCCGATATGCTCAAAGATATAATTCGAAATACTACAAAATATAAATTTGAGCTGTTGCTCATTTGTTTGCTTTTGCCTCTATATTTAATTAAACACGCCACTTCATTAGACTGGGGTGATGATTTTGCAGGATATATACTCCAAGCTTATCATCATAATAACACAGCTTTCACTCCTGCCATCGAAAATTATTTATACAATCCGGATTATTTTATTTACGCACCGGAACGATACCCGCCTTTCTATCCTTTTATCCTATGGATTTTCTCAAGAATAACCCATTCACAGTTTTCAAATTATGCTCAGCTTAACACTACAATACTTTTATTTTGGGCTGTTTCAGTATATGTCTTTCTAAAGAGAGAATATAAAGTATCAGCCCTGATAGCAGCAATCTTACTAGCTTATTTCCCATTCATCATTGAATTGAAAAATGAAATACTTTCAGATTTTCTTTTTTCCTTTTTGATTATCATCTCCATTCTATTTCATAAAGAAAACAAGAACAATAAAAACCGGTATTTTATCTTATCCGGAATATTTGCTTGCCTTGCTTTTCTTACAAAATCATTGGGAATATTTTTACCTATAACATTCATTCTTATCTCAATTATTAATTGGCAAGGTATAAAAGCATTGCTGCTTTATTATGCCGGATTTTTTGTTTGTCTGATTTCAGGATTACTTCTTTTTGAATGGAAAGAATTCCAAAACTTAATTTTCTTTTCAAAAATTGCACAACACATCTCTACCTATGATGCCTTGATAAGTAATATGAATTTGTACACGGATCTGGTAAACTATTTCCCAATAAATTTTTCAAATAAATACAGCTTTCTGATAAAATGGATTTATGCTTCGCTCACTACAATGGGTCTTATTGGAGTGTTGCTATCATTTAAAAAGAAAAGCGAAGCAGATCTTTACTTCAGGAGCTTATTTATGCTCATATTTATATTTCCAAATTCGAGACAAGGTTTACGATATCTGCTTCCACTATTCCCATTTTTTATAATGTATATTTTTCAAGGATTCCAAGCTGCATTATCTAACCATGAGAAAGTTAAAACCGCTTTTAAAATTACCATTACAGCTGCTTTAGTAATTATTCTTTATAAACCAGTAATCTCAGCCGGGCTAAATAAAAAAATAAATAGCAGTGATTCACTTGACCAGAATACCACAACAAAACCACTAATAGATTTTTTGAAAACAACAGTAAGTGAGAATGAAACAATCTGCTTCAAAAAAGCCAGAGCTATCGTTTTGTACACAAACAAAAAATGCTTCGCAAATAATATTGAACATAGTCTAAGTGATACTCAAAAAGAAATGCAAAAATATAAACCAGATTACTTTATTACAGGAAATCTTGATCTGCTCTACAATCCGGCACTTGATAATTTTATAAAAACTCATTCATTAGGTTTTGATACCGTATTTAAAAATTCAAATTACACCGTTCTAAAATGGAAGAAAACATCAACCCCTGGACTATAGTCAGCAGTAACGAAAAATACGACAATCCTTGGATGTCGGTTACTGAACATCAAGTCATTAATGCTGCCGGCAATAATGGAATATATGGAACTGTTCACATAAAGCATTATGCCATAGCTATAATTCCACTTGATAAAGACTATAACACATGGATTGTAGGGCAACATCGCTTTCCTTTCAATTCCTATGAATGGGAAATCATAGAAGGCGGCTGTCCTGAGGGAACCAGCCCTCTGGAAACAGCAAAGCGAGAACTAAAGGAGGAAGCAGGAATTGAAGCGAAGGAATTTGAACTCATTCTCGAAATGCAATTATCTAATTCCAAAACAGATGAAATTTCATATTCCTACATTGCCAAGGAGCTTACTTTTACAGATGCTGCACCAGACGAGGATGAAGTGCTTGCCATCAGAAAAATCCCCTTTAGCGAATTAGTAGAAATGTGCATAGATGGCCGTATCAAAGATGCACTTAGTATCGCAACTGTGCTAAAAGCTAAGTTACTAATTGATAAAGGTCTTATATAAAAAATGCCCTGAAATTTTCAGGGCATTTAAATATTTAGTTAGGATTTCGATTATCTTATAAATAGCATTTCTCTGTATTTAGGAAGTGTCCATGTAGCATCATCTACAAGCGATTCCAGTGAATCTGCATTATCTCTAATCACATCAAATAGCGGCTTAACCTTATCGCAGTATGCTTTTGCTGACAAAGATGTTGTTTTTGCTTTATGAGCTTGCTCAAGAGCAACCTCTAATTTTACAACACCATCGCTGATTGCATTTACATGATTGGCTATTTTTGCTAAAGTATCTTTTTGTGATTTTGATGCTGATGCCACAATACCAACTTCTTTCAAGCCTTTAATATTAGTAATCAATTTATTCATGTAATCGATAGATACCGGGATTACATTATTCACTACAAGTTCTTTAAGGACTTTGGCTTCTATCTCAATTTTCAAAATATAGCTATGGTATAAAACTTCTACCCTCGCCTCAAGCTCACGCTCCGTGTATATGCCATTCTTTACAAATAATTCCTTAGCCTTTTTAGTAAGGAAAAAGTCAAGTGCATATGGCGTAGTCTTCACATTATTCAATCCTCTTCTCTTAGCTTCTTTTGCCCAAGCATCAGAATAGCCATCTCCTTCAAAAAGTATTGGTTTTGCATCGGAAATATACTGACGAATGACTCTCATGATTGCACCTTCTTTAGATTCTCCATCTTTCACAAGTTTATCAACTGAGTTTTTAAAATTCACCAACTGATTACTCATGATCGTATTCATCACAATCATTGACTGAGCACAGTTAGCTGATGAACCTACAGCTCTGAATTCAAACTTATTTCCCGTGAATGCAAAAGGGGAAGTTCTGTTTCTGTCTGTATTATCCAGCATCACATCAGGTATCTTATTATGAATATCTAATTTTAGATTAGCATTAGTTAATTCATCATACTTACCTTTCGATACACGCTTTTCCACTTCATCCAAAACATTAGTCATATATGAACCGATGAAAGCAGAAATAATTGCCGGAGGCGCTTCATTTGCTCCTAGTCTGTGGTCATTATTGGCAGAAGCTATTGCCGCACGAAGCAAATCTGCATGCTCGCTTACTGATTTAATAACGTTCACAAAAAAAGTAAGGAACAGCAAATTCGTTTTCGGGGTTTTGCCTGGTGACAAAAGATTTTTGCCTGTGTCGGTTGACATGCTCCAGTTGTTATGCTTCCCTGAACCATTTATTCCGGCAAAAGGTTTCTCATGCAAAAGCACTCTAAGTTTATGTCTTCGCGCAACACGCTCCATCAAATCCATCAAGAGTTGATTGTGATCTACAGCAATACTAACTTCTTCAAACATAGGAGCACATTCAAACTGTGAAGGAGCCACTTCATTATGTCTTGTTCGGATTGGAATGCCCAACTTGTGAGCTTCTGTTTCCAAATCAAGCATAAAGGCATAAACTCTTTCAGGTATTGTTCCGAAATAATGATCTTCCAATTGCTGCCCTTTTGCTGGAGACTCCCCTAGCAATGTTCTTCCTGTAAACATTAAATCCGGACGAGAATAGAACAAAGCTTCATCAATTACAAAATACTCTTGCTCCCAACCCAATGTAGCTGTAACGCGAGTAACTTCTTTATCAAACATGTGAACTACTGGAAGTGCTGCCTGCTCCAAAAATGCAGACGATTTCAATAGAGGAGCTTTAAAATCTAAGGTTTCCCCTGTATATGAAATGAAAATAGTTGGAATACACAAAGTCTTTCCATCACCAATTTCCATAATAAAAGCAGGACTTCCCGGATCCCAAGCGGTATATCCTCTCGCTTCAAAAGTTGCTCGTATTCCTCCAGAAGGAAAAGATGACGCGTCAGGCTCTTGCTGTACCAAAGCGTCTCCACCAAAAACTTCAATAGCTCCATCTCCTTTTGGTGTAAAAAACATATCATGCTTCTCAGCGGTAAGACCAGTCAATGGTTGAAACCAATGCGTATAGGAATGCGCGCCATTTGCCATTGCCCAACTTTTCATACCTGCCGCTACCGAGTCAGCGATTTCCCTGCTGATTTTTTTACCGGAACGCATCGCCTCACGTACTGCTTTGAACGCATCTTCAGCAAGATATTCACGCATTGCAGTTTCAGTAAACACATTAGAAGCATAGTAGTCAGAAACCTTGTTACCGGCATGCTTTGGAGCAATAACTTCACGATTAACGACCGTTTCTACGGCTCTTTTTCTTGGATTTGTCATGGGTAGTTGTTTTTTGTGCCGCAAAGATATTTTATCTTTTCAAAAAAACATTGACCAAGTCATAAAGTGGAAAAAAAGTGGACAAATAGGCTCTGTTTTTACACCTTTTTCATAAAAAAATAAGATTCAAGATAATTCATTCACTTTTTTGATTCCAAAAAGAGTCTTTATGTCATATTTAAATTTGTTTAAATTGAAAAATAGAAGTATTATGGAGAAAAGAAAAGGCATTGCAGTTACCTTATACCTTAGAAACGCACCAATAATCGGAACACTCCAACCAATAATAAGCAATTGGAAAATTGAAAAAATAAATAGGAAAACTAAAATTGATTTGTCTACTAATCTGAAATCAGCATATCTAATCAAAAGAACCAGCATTAAAATCAAAAGAAAGTGCTCAACAACAAAAGGAAAATTCATAGCATCGAAATATGAAAAGCCAATTGGCTCAAAAAGAACATTATACATCGACCTTGGGGTAATTGCAAGCAAATGAGCAAAACTCTTGTCAGCATATATTTGAGTATCCATTAAGCTGCCTGATTTCACTTGCTTTCCCACTTCAATAAACTCCAATCGCTTATTGAATATTTTTTCTGATAGTGTGTTTGCCTGAAAGAAAAATAGAATAATGAAGACTATTAGGGTCGCAGTAAAATAGAGCTTTGAATACCGATATAACACAAAAAATAAGAGTGATACTATAAGAGCAATACATACGAAAGGTTTTAGTATCCATCCAACAGAAAGTGCAATTAGAAACAACAGAAAATAAGCCCAGATATTCAGAAAATATAATCTGGAAAAGGCATACAATGTAAGTCCGATGCTAAAAAACAATAGTGCTTCCTTTAGCAAGCCACTTGACCAGAAAAGAACAGAAGGGATTATAAATAAAATACCTTTAAAAGCCCAAATATTCTCAGTAAACCAGCGTTTCAGAAAATAAAACACCCCAACAAAGCCAGTAAATGAAAGAAAGGAAAACCAAAG
>CANHIG010000125.1 GCA_947461105.1 Bacteroidota bacterium
ACTAATCGAGAGTGAAATTTGCAATCGATTTTTTTACACCAAAGGCAAAATTGAAAAATCACTTCAATCAGACCCATGGGTAATAAAAAGTATTGAAATCTTAAATTCGCCCAAGCTATATAATGACTTTTTAGTATCAAAAAAATAACGCTCTATTGGCAACAATTTTGAACTTAGAAACAAGCGGACTCTATTGTTCGGTTTGTATTGCGGTAGATGGAGATGTAGTTGCCAGTATTATAGAATCACAACCCAATAAACACGCCTCATTAATTACACTTCTAATTGAGGAGTGTGCAAAAAAGGCAGATATATCTCTGGATCAATTAGATGCTATCGCGATTTGTGATGGACCAGGGTCATTTACAGGCCTGAGGATAGGCGCTTCCACTGCAAAAGGTCTATGCTACACTTTGGGAATTCCCCTTATAGCCGTTGGCGCATTTGATATTATGGCATTTTCTTATGCTGCTGGAAATAAAAATATGCTCATCATTCCGGTGATTCAGGCTCGGAAAGACGCATTCTATTATGCAGTATATAATGCTGATAAAGAGTGTATTGCGATGCCTAAGACCTGTTTGATTTCTAACGTAATTTCCGAGTTTCAAAAAATGAGTAAAAATGCTTATACAATTTTTAGCAACTTAAATGCAGATATATCTGATTGTTTAGATATGTTTGTATCCTCAAATATGATAAAACCTGTTGATGCAGCACAAATGTCACAGTTAAGTCATAAAAGCTATAAAAAAGGGGAGTTCAGAGAGATAATAGGCTATGAACCACTCTATTTGTCGGGATTTGGGAAACAATTTTAAAATAGCATCGTATAGTAGGCGTATTAATATATTAAACCAACAATAAATAAAATGAAAAACGAATCACAAATCCTGGAGCTCAGCAATCCGGAGGCAGACAAGAAAATCAAGCTTGATTACTCAGTTCTAAAGAAAGCTGTATTGACACTTAGGGCAGTAAATCATCCACTTCGTAAGGAGATGATGGCTTTGCTGGAAGAAAAAAAGAAAATGACTGTAACTGAGCTTTATGTTAAGCTTCGTATCGAGCAGTCAGTGGCTTCCCAACATTTAGCAATCCTCAGAAGAGCAGATGTATTGAAAACTCACAGAGACGGAAAATTCATCTATTATTCAATAAATGCTGCCAGAGTAGATGAAATTGCTGACTTGATTAAGCAGTTAGCACAATAAATATTGTTTTTAGGTGAACGATTTCGGTAATCGTTTGTTATCTATTTCATGAAAACATCTGAAGTACTTAAAAAGATTGATGAACGCAAGTTGGAATTAACCTACGAGCTGTTCAGAGCCTTGGCGCATCCGCTAAGAATGGAAATTTTGTCTTATATCGCACGAAAGGGCGATACAAACGTTCAGAGTATATATCATACTTTGGAAATTCCTCAGTCTGTAACATCTCAGCAGCTGAAAATATTAAAAGATGTAGGTGTGGTCCATTGCAAACCTATCAGCAAGCAAAGGATATATTCCATCAATTACAAACTCCTGGAGCATATTAATGTTTGTTTAAAAAAGTATTTTTAAGAATACTGCCTTTTAGAAACAACACTTTATTCAACACAATACTTACATTTGCCCTGCTATGGGGCAAATTTTTTTGGATAAAATATCATCGAAACCCTATCTCATCTTTGATTGCAGAGATACACATTCATTTTGTGAAGGGCATTTTAAAAACTCAGTTTTCATTGGTGATAGTGCTGATACCGATGAGCGATTGAATACCCTTGAATTTGAAGGCAATGATGTTTGCTTTATTGTCAAAAGTACCGATTCTACATCGTGGTCGCTGAAGAAAATGCTTCTTCCCAAGTATGATTTTATTATTTGGGAAGAGGGAATGGCAATTCTATCATCTCTTGTTGATATGAGTATTGCTATAGATATTGAAGAGTTTCTGCTCGATTATGAATATGATGAGTTTTTTCTGATAGATGTGAGATCTGCTGAATTGTTTGAAAAAGGCAAAATTGAATATGCGCAATCAATTCCTGCCGAAGATATATCGCAGACTATTATAGAATTAGATCAGTCGAAAACCTACTACATCTATGGCAGTTCATTTGAAGATGCCCTGTTTGCAGAAAGTGTTTTTAAGCAAAACGGATTTAATTTTATTAGAGTGATATCCGGTACCTATGATGAAATAGCCGCTCAAATCGGTGGCAAGAAAAAGTAATTTAATGCAAACTCATTCTTTTAACGCTCCTTTCCGCAGTCAACTTTTAGGCAGTTCTGATACTATATATACAGACCTGCTAATCATCGGTGGCGGTGTAACCGGTGCAGGTATTGCACTTGATGCTGCACTGCGCAATATTAAAACCGTGTTGGTGGAGAAAAATGATTTCGCAAGTGGCACCAGCAGCAGATCCACCAAATTGATACATGGCGGGTTGAGATATCTAAAGCAGATGGAGTTTAAACTTGTTAGGGACGTGGGGAGAGAGCGTGCGGTTCTCTACAAAAATGCCTTGCATATTGTGAGGCCTGAAAAGATGCTTCTACCTATTTTCAGAAATGGCTCACTTGGCAAAAAATCATCTTCCTTAGGTTTGTTAGTATATGATTTACTTGCCGGAGTGGAGAAAAATGAGCGCAGGAAAATGCTTGATTCGTCAAAAACTTTCAAGGCGGAACATCTTCTGAAAGAGGAGGGTCTGGTTGGTGGTGGTCTTTATTATGAGTATAGAACAGATGATGCTCGATTAGTGATAGAGTTGATTAAAAGCGCCAATAAAGAAGGTGCCATGTGTTTGAATTATTTAGAGGCTACAGAAATAATTTATAACGAGCAAGGGAAAATTACGGGCATAAATGCAACTGATAAAATCACAGGAAAGAAGCTGACTATACATGCAAAGTGTGTAATTAATGCCTGTGGCCCATCAGTAGATATCGTCAGAAAAATTGACAACTCACTTTATGGCAAACGATTGTTGCTGACAAAGGGAGTTCACATTGTTGTTCCTTTTGAAAGGCTACCACTTGCGCAGGCAGTGTACTTTGATGTGCAGGATGGCAGAATGATTTTTGCTATTCCGCGCGATGGCAAAACCTATATTGGCACTACTGATACATTTTACAACCAAGATATAGAGAGTCCATTGACCACTGCAGATGATGTAGCTTATTTGCTTGCTGCGACCAATAATATGTTTCCAAAAGTCAACCTGAAATCAGAAGATGTAGAATCAAGCTGGGCAGGACTTAGACCATTGATTTTTGAAGAGGGAAAGGGTCCTTCAGAGTTGTCGAGAAAGGATGAGATAATTGTCTCTGAAACCGGAATGCTCTCCATAGCAGGAGGTAAGCTCACTGGCTATCGCCTGATGGCAGAGAAGATAGTGAATATGGCGCAAGCAGCTCTTGACATTAAACCAATAAGCAAGAGTAAAACTATTAATTACAAACTATCAGGCTGTAGTTTTGATGATGAGAAAAATCTCGAAAAATTTATTGTAGATCTTGTGCAGTTATCAAATATACCTCCTCACGTCATTCGCAAGTGGGTATATAAATACGGTGATAACACTACACTTATCATACAAAACCTGGAGAAGTTGCTGCAAGACAGCAAGCAGGAAGAGCTTGCATACTTATTGTGCGAACTGGATTACGCTATTGATTATGAAATGGTATTGACAGCCGAAGATTTTATTATCCGAAGGTCAGCTATGCTGTATTTTGATATTCCAATGGTTAAAAAATATTTGAACGAGATATTGGCATATATGACAGAGAAGCTGGGTTGGAGCGAAGCTGAAACCCTCAAGCAAAAAACAAATATTTTACAGCGGATTAGAGAGGCTACCGAGTTTGTGTAATGTTGTATGGCAATCTTTATACTAGTTCAATTAGAAGTTGATTCTTCTCTACAGTTTGTCCTGCTGAAATAGCAACTTTCTTTACTACCGCATCTGCTGCTGCCTTCAGCGCATTCTCCATTTTCATTGCCTCCAATACTATAAGTACTTCTCCTTTTTTTACCTCCTGACCTTCACTTACATTCACCTGCCTTATTAGACCGGGCATAGGTGCTTTAAGATTATTATTTTTTGCTCCTGCCATATTATTCAAGCCCATTTTTTGAAGTAGCAAATCCGTTTTATCTTGTATTTGTATTTCAAATTCTTTCCCATTAATGAGCATGTTAAGTTTTTTATCATCAGCATTATAGCCTATCAATAACGCTCTGAAAGATTCGTTATTAATCAGCAGGCTGTATTCATTAGTGTTTATTTTTTGAATATCAATACTGGCTTCAGAGCCATTAATCATTTGCCCGTTTACCTCTATGGACTCCTTTTGATTTACTGTTGCTTTAATCATATAACTGAGTTTCTTGTTTTTAAAAAAGCTACTTCATGAAAGATAGCAATACCTCTGCCAAAGTAACGTACTTCGTCTTCGGCTCCGATTTAATCAGTGCTTTCAATAGCTCTTTATTTTGAGTCATTTTCCCAGCGAAATACATCGAAGCCTGTTTTTTGAAAACGTTTTTATCCTTTAATAAACTTTGGAAAATAGGGATAGCTTGTTTGAAATCTTTGTTGCAATAAAGCGAATAAGCATATATAAATCTGATATCATCTCTGGTAACAGAATCCATTTTCATTGTTAGTACCTTTTGGAAATAACTGTTTGCCATGGTGTAGTTTTTGCCACTCATATAAAACTCTGCAAAAATCAGTTTGAATTGCAAAGAGTCAGGAAAGGAATTGACTGCTTTTCTCATTGTAGCCCAATTCACCAGTGTGTTCGTAGGAATAGAGAGCACAAACATAAAGTCTTTATAAGACCCTTTATAAATATCAGAAGTCAAAAATCTGGAAAACTGCACTGTGGCTGAGGTATCCCCATTAAAATAAGGTTGATTTACTTTTGAATTAAGAAAATCTTTCCAAATTTCATCATCGCCCAAATAGCGAACAATGCCATCTACAAGTGTTGCATAGCGATCATTGCTGTCTATCTTAGCATACTTCGTATGCGTTTGTAATAGCGAAACAATATTGTTGCTGTAAATAAAAATGTCATTCAGGTTTTCACGCGATTGAGCATCAAAATCACCACTAAGTACTTCTGTAGCCTTTGCCTGCGCGCCTTTTAGGTCTCCTGAATAGAGCAATTCTCCGGCCCAGTCGCTCTTAATGTCGTTAAGTTTTGGATACAAAGAAACGACTAGAGCAAAAATCTTATTGGCTTCATCCATTCTGTTTCGCTCGCGAAGTGTGCGGGCATAGTCCAGCATGTTATAGGCATTTTGATCACCACCTCCTTTGAGCGTATTTTTTAATTCAGTAATTTGTTTCAACAGCTTATCTGTTTGTATAGACATAGCATAAAGTGTTGCAAGCCCCATTTGTATATCATTTCTATCCGGTTTGATAGTGAGGCATTTTTTCCAAATTGCTTCAACACTGTCTGCAGTTTTTAGTTCAGGTATAAAGGGCGGATTTACCAATGATTGCGCTTCATCAGCGAGGATATTTTCATCATTGGCAGTTATTATCATTGGACTGGGATGCTCCATCAGATGTTTGTTTAATATCACATTGCCTTTCATCATCATGCCATCTATCTCATTAGGGCTTATTTTCAGAATAGAGTCCAGATATAGATTTGCTTCGCTGTATTTTTGAGTGCTGATTAGAGCAATTCCTTTTTTGACAATTTCTGATTGAGCAGAAGCAGAAAATATAGTGCAGGCACAAAGTAAAATTCCGATAACTCTTTTCATAATATTTTTTTGATGGTCAAATCTATTCATTTCAGGCATTATGCAGCTTTGTCTGTTTGGTAAAGACCTTGCACAGATTTAAAAATTCCTTGTAACGACCTGAAGTTTAATGGAAATTCGAGAAATACATGAAGTAGGCTGAGTAGCAATAAAGCCTGAAGTCCTATTTTATAATCATACAGGTATAAAGCAACACTCAATATCCATGTAATGATAATGCTAGCCAACCATTTTTTAGGAACTTCATGCCATTTAATCACCGATGTTTTCGAGAACCAGTTGAGGTAGTGATAGGTGTATGCGAAAGCAATTAAACGCATGATGCTAAAGCCTGCTGTAGTGCCAAATACTTTATCTATAGTTGGATTTTGAAATCCGCTGAAATACATCAGATACTGATTTACAAAATGGAAATTTGTAGCGACCAGATTTTGTTTGGCATATTCTGTGACTGAGTAAAACTTAAAGTCCGGATGCCATATAAAAAAGGATACTGCGCAAATCACAAATACAATAACTGACAATAATCCTGTCACGCTCTTGTTCTTCAATGCGCCTTGAATGATGAATAAACCAGTGAAGATGAACACATGAATAATAGTAGGCAACAAAATTGCAAATACAACAAAGAACAATTGCGTTTCTTGGATCACAAATCCCAGAAATAGCCCAAGGCACATTGCAATAAGTTTATACAAGAAATTGTCAAACAGAATCATTCCTAAGGCACTCGTAAAGGCCAAAAACAAAACAAAGGCGTGGCTTTGGGCAGGCACCTCTGTGAAAACAAATGAGAAACTACAAAGCATCACACACAAAAATCCTAACCACAAAAAATCGTATTTCCCTGTTGCGAAATACTGCCGCTTATGCAGCCAGCCTATTTCTGTAAGGTAATGCAGCGGCCCTAGCACGGCATAAGAAAACAGAAATAACTCGAAGGGCACTACAAACGCTATAGCTGCCGAAAGAAGCATCAACGCAATATTGAGTATGTCAATTTGTTTTACTGTCATAAATATTATAATCCCGGTATTTCAGGCA
>CANHIG010000126.1 GCA_947461105.1 Bacteroidota bacterium
ACAGCTGATTTTCCGAAAAGATTTTTGAAGGTTGCTTCATTCAGATTTTCCCAATCGGCTTTGGTCATTTGCAGTAATTTGAGATTAGGTTCAAATGCAGGCTCATTGTGTTCTACAGCCTGACTGTTTATTGGGCAAACCTGCTGGCAAACATCGCAGCCATACATCCAATCATCCATTTTACCTTTGAATTCGTTTGGAATGACTTTGTCTTTCAATTCAATGGTTACATAAGAAATACATTTGGATGCATCAATGGCATAAGGCGTAAGGGCTTCTGTGGGGCATGAATCAATACATTTGGTGCAGTTGCCGCAGTAATCTTTTACAGGCGTATCGTATTCCAGTTTCACGTCCAAAATAATTTCCGAAAGAAAAAAATAAGAACCCACTCGCTTACTGAGTAAATTGGTGTTTTTGCCTACCCATCCCATGCCTGATTTTTTTGCCCAGGTCTTTTCCAAAATCGGAGCCGAATCCACGAAGCAACGACCCTCAAAAGCTCCGACTTCTTGTTTGATAAAATCAAAAAGCAGATTCATTTTTTTTCGAATCACATCATGGTAATCTTCCCCAAGCGCATACATGGCTATTTTGGGTGATTCGGGGTCTTGCTGTTTTAGTTCGCTGTAGTAGTTATAGGAAAGTGAAATCACTGTTTTGGCACCCGGAACCAATAGTCGGGGGTCGAGCCGCTTATCAAAATGATTTTCCAGATACTGCATTTTGCCATGCTTTTTTTGATTGAGCCAATCGTTCAAAAAGCGCGCATCTGCTTCCAGATATTCAGCCTTAGCCATACCACACGATAAAAAACCAAGTTCTTTGGCTTTCTCTTTTATCTTAGCGCTAAATGAAATTTTGTTCATAAATCAGATTGATGTTTGAAAATAACCAAATCAAAACCATCTTTACAAATAGAAATGAATCCAAACTTAAACAACGATAAGGAAAATCTTTCTTCTGACGAGATTGAAATTGAGAAAGCCCTTAGGCCTCAGTCTATTGATGATTTCAAAGGTCAACCTCAGATTATTGAAAATCTTTTCATATTCATAGAGGCAGCCAAGAGGAGAGGGGAGTCACTCGATCACTTGCTGTTGCATGGCCCTCCGGGTTTGGGAAAAACTACCCTCTCGCATATTGTGGCTAATGAAATGAACGTCAGTATGAAGATTACTTCAGGACCTGTCTTGGAAAAACCAGGTGACTTGGCAGGGTTGCTCACCAATCTTGAACCAAACGATGTGTTGTTTATTGATGAAATCCATCGTCTGTCGCCTGTCATAGAGGAATATCTATACAGCGCTATGGAGGATTTTAAGATTGATATTATGATTGAAACAGGACCTAATGCACGTTCTGTTCAAATAGCTCTAAATCCTTTCACACTGGTAGGCGCTACTACCCGCTCCGGTTTGCTCACGGCTCCGCTTCGTTCTCGCTTTGGTATCACATGCCGTTTGGAATATTACAATTCCGAAGTGTTATCCAATATCATTATTCGTTCCTGTGCTATTCTGAAAACACCAATTCATGAAGAAGCTGCTTATGAAATAGCGCGCAGAAGTCGCGGCACACCTCGTATTGCCAATCTCCTGCTTCGCAGAGTGCGCGATTTTGCTCAGATAAAAGGTGATGGAACGATTACACTGGATATTGCTAAATATGCTCTAGAAGCCTTGAATGTAGATGCTCATGGATTAGATGAAATGGATAACCGAATCATCGGAGCTATTATTGAAAAATTTAAAGGCGGACCTGTGGGGCTTACTACTATTGCAACTGCTGTGGGTGAAGAAGCCGGAACTATAGAAGAAGTTTACGAACCATATTTAATTATGCAGGGCTTTTTGAAACGCACACCTCGCGGTCGCGAAGCCACCGATTTGGCATACAGACACATCGGGAAAATTCCGCCCAGTATAGGTGGAACGTTGTTCTGAAGTCAAAATAAATCTTCCTAAAACAATTATTTGTTTTTTCTTGTTACTTAGTCTTCAAAACTATCTTTTCGAATGAAAAACTTTTTTACGCTTTTACTGACATTAATTGGAGCGGCATCATTTGCTCAGACCGGAATTATAAAAGGAAAAATAACAGAATCAGGCGGAAAGCCTGTGGAGTTTGCCACGGTGGTGATTGACGGCATTCAGACCGGAACTCAATCAGATTTAAACGGAGAATTTATTATTGATAAACTCTCACCCGGAACATACAACATAAAAGTTACTTCTGTTGGTTATAGTCCGAAAACTGTTTTTGAAATAGGAGTTACCAACTCAAAACCTGCTGTGGTAGAAATAGAAATGGAAAACAGCAGTCAGAACCTCAAAGAAGTTGTAGTGAAAGCCAATCCTTTTGTCAGAAAAGAAGAAAGTCCGATTTCCGTTCGTTCTCTTGGCTTAGATGAAATTCAGCGATCTCCGGGCGCCAATCAGGATATTTCTCGTGTAGTGCAATCTTTGCCGGGAGTTGGTTTTAATACCGGCTTCAGAAATGATATTTATATCCGCGGTGGTGCACCATCTGAGAATCGTTTTTTTATGGATGATATCGAAATCCCTAATATCAATCACTTCGCTACACAGGGTTCATCGGGTGGGCCTGTAGGTATGATAAACGTGGATTTTATTCGTGATGTAAATTTCTATTCCGGTGCTTTCCCTGCAAACCGAGGCAATATGCTGAGCTCCAGCATGGACATCAGATTGCGAGAAGGAAGAGATGACCGATTTGGAGCATCTGTTCGTCTTGGTTCGAGTGAGGCTTATGCTACCATTGAATCTCCACTAAACAAAAAGAAAAATGCAACCATTCTTGCATCATTCCGATACTCTTATCTTCAGTTGTTGTTCAAAGCATTTGATCTGGCATTTTTGCCTACATACAGCGATCAGCAGATAAAAATCAAATGGCGTCCTACAAAGAAAGATGAGTTGACTTTTCTGTTGCTTTCATCTGCCGATTATTTTAAACTAAATCTTGCAGCAAATAAAACAGAATCGCAGCGCTATCAGTTGGCTATATTGCCTGAATACAAGCAATGGAGCTACATGGTTGGCGCGAAGTATAATCGCTATTTCGAAAATAACTCATACCTACAAGTTGTGTTGAGTCGAAATTCATTGATCAATACCTATCAAAAATATCAGGACAATGATCGCAGCAAAGCAAGGATAACAGACTATCGCTCTATAGAGTCTGAAAACAAATTGCGCATCGAATATTCCGGTCGAAAAAATGGGTTTAAGTATAACGTTGGTGTAGGTTATGAATTAGCCCGATATTATAACAAGAGTAATTTTGCCACTCCATTTGGCAGTGTGTTGTACGAAACGAAATTTTTGGTTCACAAATACAGTGTCTTTACCCAAGTCAGCAAATCACTATTTAATGAAAGGCTTACGCTTTCTGCGGGTATGCGTTTGGATGGCAATAGTTACAACACCGAAATGGCAAATATAGCGGAGCAGGTTTCTCCGCGTTTTTCTTCTTCGCTAACTATTGTTGAGAATTTCAGATGGAATTTCAATACAGGATATTACCATCAAATGCCACAGTACACAGCGATGGGCTTTAAGGATTCATTAGGTGCTTTTGTCAATAAATCTACACTTACTTATATCCGAAATGTTCACGTTGTTACCGGATTTGACTATTCTACCAAATGGAACGGAAGATTTTCTCTGGAAGGATTTTATAAGCAATATTACAATGTTCCTTTCTCTGTGAAAGATCAGGTGAGCTTGGCAAATCTCGGTGGTGGATTTGGGGTGCTGGGTAATGAAGCGGTTACTTCTACTTCACAAGGCAGAGCTTACGGAATGGAATTTTTGTATGAGCAAAAGTTGTTTCATGGGTTTTATGGCTCTTTGGCTTACACGCTTTTCTGGAGCGAGTTCAAAGATAAGGACGGCAAGTATGCTCCATCCTCTTGGGATACAAGACACATACTTACTTTCTCTCTCGGCAAGAAATTTAAAAAAGGATGGGAATTGGGCGGAAGGCTAAGATCTCAGGGTGGCACACCTTATACGCCTTATGATTTGAGCACTTCATCGCTTATTCTGGTTTATAATGCTCAACCATCCGGAGTGTTAGATTGGAACCAATTGAATCAATCCAGACTGAAATTTTTCTATGCATTAGACATTCGTGTCACAAAAAAGTGGGCTTTCAAATATTGGGGACTGGAACTTTATCTTGATTTACAAAATGCAACTTTAAATAAAGTAGATCAGCCTGCTAATTTTGGTCTTGTGTACGATTCAAATGGTGCGCCACAGATTAATCCTACAGATCCAAGCCGCTACAATACAAAACTGATATACGATACTCGAAAATTGGGGCAATTGCTTCCGGCATTAGGTATTGTTATTACATACTAAATACTAAATACTAAATACAGTTCACATACTTTTTGTGTATATGCTTCTTGATGTAGCACTTTGTTTTTGTGGCTAGATTTTTTCTATTCAGTCACCACGAGTCAACTTCACCTCAATAATTTTCAGACTATTTGTTGAATTGTTATTTTTAAGCATTCAAACACACACACTATGGAAAAACTATTAGTTGCTCTCTCGATTGCATTAAATTTTTTAGCGATTACTACTCAGGCTCAGGTAATTCTAACGGTGAAAGAAGAAAGCCGAAATATGAGTAAAGGTTCCAATAATGCTTTCGTAATAGAAGTGCCACAAACAAAAGCAACTGATTTAAAAAAGGATTGGCAGAAGTTTTTGAAAGATATCGGCAAGTTGAAAATTGATGATGAGAAAGGCGAGCTATACACCTTAAATGCTTCAATTAGTAAAATCTCAACTAATCAGCTTAATCACTACGCATTATTTACAGAAAATGCTACAGCCGCAACTCTTGTTGCGTTTTTTCAAATCAAAGACACTTTTGTATCGAGTGTAAATAATCAGACTACTGCAGCAAATATTACTGCGTTGGTACGCGAATTTGGAAAAGCAGCATACACTAATGCTGTTGAAGATGAAATAAAGACAGAAAAGAAAGCGCTCAAGAAATTGCAAAATGAATTGGAGAGTTTTTTGAAAGATGAGGATAAAGCCAAAGGCAGCATAGCTGAGCTGAAGCAAAAAATAGAGCAGAATGGAACTGAAATAAAAGTGAAGAAGCAAGAGCAGGAACTAAAGCAAAAGGAAATTATGGCTCAAAAAGAAAAAATTATTGGAATATCATTGCACAAAGAAGAGCAAAAGCTTCAGAAAAAACTTATCAGCAGAATGGATTCGGATAAGAAAAAAATCATCAAGGCTCAATCTAATCTGCTGAAAGACATTTATAAAAATGAATCTAAGATTAGGGAAACCGAATCTGAAATCGTTAAAATCAAAGAAAAACAAACTGCGAAAACAGCTGAAATTAATAAGCAAAAAGATGTTTCCCAACAAGTACAAAATAAGCTGGAAGCAATAAAGAAATTCTAAAGCTTCTGACTTTTGACATTATGATATTCGCATTGCGAGCTTAGCACCCAGAAATCCCCCTTGTTTGGCATAGTCTCTGACTATGTCAATCTGTAAGTAAATCTCTTGATTTACATTGCACCAAATTTTCTGTTTGCTTCAAAGCTTCAATCAATCAGAGATTGAAAAACAAGCTGACGTAGTCGGGAGACTACGCCAAGCGGGGAGTTGGAGAAATTATTTTTCATATCTTCATAAAAATCAATAAATAGTTTGATAGTCTTGTAGTAATGAACAAAATAAGGTACATAGTTATCGTTTTAATCAATTTTGAAGTTTGTCAGGCTCAGAATCTTGTCTCAAATTCAAGTTTTGAGCTTCTAAACTCTTGTAGTTCTGGTCCCTCTGCAATAAAAAATCTTGATGCTCCTCCTTGGGAAAGTCCAACAGATAATACTGCTGACGTATTTGACAGTTGTTCAACTTTTCCACTATGGTCTGTTCCTTCAAATTTTGCTGGCAACCAAATAGCTCATTCTAGTCATGCGTACGCTGGTGCAACCTTCTATCCAAGTCCTGAATATTTGCAAATTCAGTTGGAAAATGAAATGGTTGGTGGTAATGTATATTGCGTAAGTTTTTATATTAATTTAGGAGGTAAGGTTGGTATCGCAACTAAAAACATAGGTGTATATATATCAACTTTGCATATTCAATCTTCTGGTTTAGGATATCTAAATAATTATTCTCCTCAAATAATTGAACCTACATTTATATTTGATACACTGAATTGGAGGCTAATTTCAGGGCAGTATAATGCAATTGGAGGAGAAAGGTATTTGATAATTGGACAGTTTTCCATTTCAGCGAATGACACAATGCATGTGAATCCCGGGAACACCAACCCTATAGCCTATTATTATATTGATGATGTTAATGTTTATTGTTGTAGTTCAAATTGTGTAAGTGGCATAGATGATGTTATGCAAATTGAGAAGGCAATTGATCTTTATCCTAATCCATTTACAGATAATATTGATGTTTCCTCAGAGAGAAATGAAATACTTGATTTTTTCTTGTATGATACTTATGGAAAGCAAATGGCTCAGTGTTCTTTTTTATCATCAGCTACAATAAACACAGCTCACCTTGCAAGAGGAGTTTATATTTATGAAGTGAAAACTCAAAGTGGATTGATTGAGAAAGGAAAGGTTGTGAAAGATTGATTATGTTAATCACTACAAACTGGTCGAAATTTAATCTTCAAAACTTTGATATAAATGATTCCTGATAATTTCTCGAAGACTCGAGATTTCAGGAATGACATGCTAAAAAGCATCATCAAATC